>NZ_CP016503.1:318958-637916 GCF_001693335.1 Helicobacter enhydrae
TCAAAGCAGATGTCCCATTTTTGTTTTTTTGATTTGGAGATATTCTTGATTGTGCTGATTGCTTTGTGCGATGATCGAGCAACGCTCCACTTGCACATACTTCTCCAAAAGCTCTATTTTTTTGGGATTGTTTGTCAATAATCGGATCTTATTAAGATCAAAAAACCTAAAAATCTCCCCGACTATTTCATAATTTCTTGCATCGCTAGGCAGATTCAAGGCTAGGTTTGCCTCCACGGTATCTAGCCCTTGATCTTGCAAAGCATAGGCATTGATTTTGTTGAACAATCCGATTCCACGCCCCTCTTGCCTCAAATACAAAAGCATCCCACCCTCATTGCCAATGCTTTTGAGTGCCATCTCAAGCTCATCGCCACAATCACATTTGAGCGAACGCAACACATCTCCAGTCAAGCATTCAGAATGCAAACGCACAAGAGGCACCTCCCCCAAATGCTCCGATCTCAAAACCAAATGCTCAAGCTCACACTCCCTGCCTTCAATATTTTGAGTATATTCTCTAAAAACCCTCAATCTAAAAGTGCCATAGGGCGTGGGGAGTTTTGATTCTTCAGAAATATCTACTCTCACACTCAATCCTTTTTAATCTCAAAAACTATAACGAGCCACCAATGCAATACCATCGGCTTTGGGGACATAAAAACTCTGAAACTGATTGCGATTTTTGATCCCTAGAGCTGATCCAAGTTGCAAATCCTGTATCACAAACCCCAAAGGATCCAACACAAACAGACACAATCCCCCAAGAAACCTAGAATCCAACACCTTAGAATCATTGTTTTGTATCGCATTGATCAAGCGATAGAAGCCCTCTCCTAGCAACGCCCCTATCGCCGGGGTGACCACTAGATCTTGCCAACTAGGTGTTTCAGCAAATGCCTCAATCCCATACTCCCAAAAAAATGTAGAGAACAAAAAACCATAAAAAGCCGAAAACGCCCAATTAAATCCAGCACGCCTACTCTGCAGATAATAGATTGCTCCACAATAAGGGTGTGCGATGAAATTGAGCCACAAGTCATCAGGATCTACTTTGGGGGAGTTTGAAATCCTCTGCCAATACTTTGAGCCGAGTCTGCGGACATCGTCTTTGTCCCAATGTGTGACAGATTCGGGCATCATAAACAACATCCCTGCAGTTCCAAATGAAGCCATCACAGTCAAACCTGCACTCACTCCCAAATACCCTGCCCGACTTGTCGGCACATAATAAGGTTGATTGAATTTCAAGAAAGGATCTTGTTTGCTCACTTGTGGGATCGCTTCTTTTTTGGATTGCTGCAATATTTCTTGATCTTGTGCATAGCTACTGCACACAAACCAAGAGAACAAAACAGCAGTCCTACCAATCATTCCAAACCTCTGTTCAATGCTGTTGGGAAACTTCCCCACTTTTACCTCCACTTTTATACTTCAAAAAAATTTCTTCAATACGCATTGTTTTGTCAATTGCTTTTAGCATATCATAGATTGTCAGCAGCCCGACACTCACGCTTGTCAATGCCTCCATTTCAATCCCTGTTTTGCCATTGCATTTCAAAGTGGATTCCAATCTCACAGAGTGTGTGTCATCATCGGTAAAAATCTCTATATTCACACTATCAATCAAAATATTATGGCACATCGGAATGAGCTCACTTGTCTTTTTTGCCCCCATAATCCCTGCCACAATCGCAGTCTGAGACACAGGTCCCTTTTTGCCTGTAGAGTTTTTGAAGGCTTCATAGGCTTGAGCACTCATATAAATTTTGCCACTAGCGATTGCTGTGCGACTTGTTGTGGATTTTGCCCCTACATCCACCATCGTGGGCTGTTGATGCTCATTGAGATGTGTTAGTTTCATCCTCTCTCCTTGTGCCTATTTTTTGGGTCGGAATACAGAGATCACTTCGGCATTGCCCTCAATATAAGCCCCGCCAATCAAATCGATACAATAAGGAATCGCAGGGAAAACTGCCTCCAAGCATTCTCCGATACTTTTGGGTTTCCCGGGGAGATTGACAATGAGGGTTTTCCCTCTGATCCCTGCAGTCTGACGCGACAAAATAGCCGTAGGCACATATTTGAGACTTGCACTCCTCATCAGCTCCCCAAACCCCGGCATCATTTTTTCGCACACCTCCTCTGTAGCCTCAGGAGTAATATCTCGCGGTGCAGGACCTGTGCCACCTGTGGTTAGCACCAAATCGCAACATTTTTCATCGCACAAGTATTTCAAAGCCTCTGTGATTTTTTGTTTCTCATCGGGTAAAACTTGGTAGATAGGCTCCCACTCATTTGCAATATAAGAATCCAAAACCTCAATAATCGCCTTGCCGGATAAATCCTCATACACCCCTGCATCAGCACGATCACTAGCGACCAAAATCCCTATTTTGACTTTTTTCATTGATTCTCCTTTTTTAAAATTCCAGCACCTTTCAACAGATAGCTTCTGTCTTTGGCATAGATTCGCTTAGAGCCTAGCAAATCATACTTCCAAATGGGAGCATTGTGCTTGAAATCCTCAACAAAATCAGCATAAAGCTCCAAAGCCACTTTGCGATTGGAAGAAAGAATCGCACTCATATATGAGCTTTGGGCATTTGGGACATCCCCTATCGAGTGTGCCATACAGATGATGATGCCCTTTTTTAATGCCAAATCCTCCCAAGTGCCAAACCATTTTTTCAAAAGTGGTTCATAAATATCAAAACTCAGTCCATCAAAGCCGTTTTCATCTCTCACGATTCCACAAAACATACAAACAGCACCGAAGTTGTTTTCTCTAGCGATTGTTTCCCAATGACGATAAATCGCCTCTGTAGGCAATGGTCCCTCATACAGCTCTAGCATACTTCACGATCCTCACGACAAAACTTAAGATTTTAGAAAAATTGTTGTTATGATAGCCAAATAAACAAGAATCTAAAAGCCTAGCTCCAAAACAAAAGACCAAAAGCCCCCCAAACCCAAAGATCCCTGAAGCTTTCTCAATCTTTTTGCAAAAACATAGCTTATTTTGCCCTCTAGTATTTTGCTTCCCAAAACACTAGATTGCTATCTCTTTGATGTCGCCCACTTCCAAAAACATCTCATAAATCCGATAAATCAAAGCCTTGCGATTCTCCCTGATCCCCTCATCCTCAACATTCACCATCACAGCATCAAAAAACCTTTCAAGCAAAGGCTTCAAAGCAAAAAGTGCTCGGATATAATCCCTCATCAAGCCTTGAGGATCAATCGCACACATCGCCTCATACAGATCTCGCTCCTCTTGAGTTTGAAACTTCCCCACATCAATCTTTTGGCAAGATTGCATTTCTTTGGTGATATTAGCCACACGCTTAAATGTCGAAATCAAAGTTTCCTTATCATCGCCCTCTAGCACCTCATTGAGCAAAACTGCTTTCTGCATCATCGCACCCACCGCCTTTTCTCTACCCTGTATCACGCTCCTCAAAATCGAGGGGTTGAGCTTGAGCACGCCCTCCATTCTCTCTAGCAAAAACTCCCACACTTTTTGAGTTTGGAGCCCTTGATAAATCCCTGCCATTTGCTCTAACATCTCAAAAGTCAAAAGCAAATCAAAATCCTTGATGATTCTCAAAATCCCATTCCCGCAACGACGCAAAGCAAAAGGATCTTTGGAGCCACTTGGGATTTTGCCTACGCTAAAGAGTGCCATAATCACATCGATCCTATAGCTCAAAGCTACAATAGAGCCAAAGCACTCTTGAGGCAACGCACTCCCCTCCCCTTTGGGCAAGTATTGATCTTGCAATGCCTGAGCGATATGTCTCCCACGATGTGCGATCCCCCTTTTGTCCTCTGCGACTGCATAATAACGCCCCATCACCCCTTGCAACTCCGGAAACTCACCCACCATTTCAGAGAGTAGATCTGATTTGCTCACCGCAATGCACTCTAGCAAATCCTCCTCATCCACCACCCCTTTGTGATGCTCTAGCAAAATCTTGGCGATCTTTTGCTCACGCTCTATTTTGTCCTGCATACTGCCAAGCCCCTCGACAAAAGCGATCTTGCTCAAATCATAACTTGCCAAATCCCTCTTCAAATCGTTTTGGTAGAAAAACATCGCATCGCTCAAACGCGCGCGCAACACCTTTTCATTGCCTAGCACGATTTGCCGAGTATCTGCACTCATAGAGTTGATCACGACGACAAACTGATGGTGCAAACGCCCCTCCTTGAACACTGCAAAATACCTTTGATTTTCTTTCATTGAAGTGATGATGACTTCAGAGGGTAGTTGTAGATACTCCGCCTCAAAGCAACCAAGCAAGGCACGAGGGTATTCAGTGATCGCTACCACCTCACAGAGCAAATCCTCATCAATCTCCACATTCAAGCCACTCTGCTCCTCGATCTCCCTAATCTGTGAGAGTATCTGCTCCCTGCGTTCTTTGGGCGAGAGGACAATCCCACCTTTTTGCAAAATCCCAAAATACTCCTCAACACTTCCAAACGCCATAGGCTCAAACCCAAAATCGCGATGCACAAAAGTTTGATTTTGGCTACGCACCCCAAAACATTCACACTCAATGCGTTGTGTGCCCAGCATCACAGCGATATTGCGGATAGGACGGATGAAGCCCTCCTCCAAACTCCCCCAACGCATACTTTTGCCAAAATGTAGAGAATCCAACCAAGTCGCAATCATCTCTCCCAAAATCTCTGCACTTGCCTCCCCCTGCTTCTCCTGCACACAATAAAGCACTTCTTTGCCACCCTTTTGCACCCTTTGGATTGCAGCACCCCCACATTTTTTGACGAAGCTCTCACCAGCTTGACTATAGCCTTGCTCAACATCTCCATTTTGATAGGCAATCTGAACAGGAGGACCAAACAGCTCGATTTTTTGCGTCGCTTGAGATTGAGGAAAATCCTCGCTATAGAGGACGATCCGCCTTGGAGTGTAGAAAAACTGACACTCCGCATCCAAATGCCTCTCTCTCAAAATCTCCATCCATTTTTGCAAAATATTTTTTTCCTCTTTCAAAAAAGGAATAGCAGGTAATTCTTCTGTTAAAATCTCAATGAGTAATTTCAAAGGTGATCCTTTTGTCAGTTTTTGGAATGATTAAAATTTTAGCAACTTATATAAGGATTTGCTTGAGAAAAACATTGACTTTTTGCCTCTTTTCTCTCTTTGCCCAAGCCCACACTGATTCTTGCAAAGACATCAAGCTTTTCAATCAAGACCAACTTGATGTAATTGAGTATGCCTACAATTATGGCAACAAATACGGCTTGGGCTACACAATGGCTGCGATTGCGTGGCAAGAATCTTGTGCAGGACGCTATCGGATCAATTTCGCCGACCCAAGTGCAGGTATCTACCACGCCTATCTTCCCAATGTCATCAAACGCCATTACAAAAAGCAAGATACGCCTTTTAGACGCAATGTAGTCGCCGAAGAGTTGATCTCCAATCGCACCTTTGCTTCAAAAATCGCATTAGAAGAGTTGCTTTATTGGAGAAAAATCCGCAAAAACGACTGGAAAGCTATCATCAAATCCTACAACAAAGGCTTCAGTTGGGAAAACAATCCCAACAAAGACAAACAAGCTGAGGCTTACTATCAAGGCATTGCACACAAAGTCAAGGTGCTTCAAGGGTTTTTCGCCAAACCACGCCCCCCCAAACCATCCACCCCAAAACCTACCCCACAACCAAAACCCGCCACGCCCCACAAGCCCACGCACAAGCCACCCCACAAATCCACCCCCAATATCCGCCTACTCAACGAGCATTAAAACCTATACCTCAATCCAACATTCCAGTTTGTGAATACTTCTTTTTGATCCACTGACATTTTGGCTCCTATGCCTCCTGTGAGAGCAAAGCCTTGAGTGATATTGCCTTCTCCTCCTGCATAGATTCCTAGATTGACTGCATTGTTTCTTGGTAAAACATAAGGGACTATGAGAGCATTGGCAAATCCAATGTTTGCATCACTTCCATCATTGAACAACGATTTTTCAAGGAATGGGAGGAGATAGAAATAAGTGTGCTCATTGAGATATTTACGCATTTCCATTCCTAGGACAATATCAAGGCGATAGTTGCTCATTGATTGCATTCCTAGTTTTTCTACACCATTGCCTTGTGCTTCACCATTGTAAAGGAAAGAGAAATTGATCCCTCCTAATGGTTTGAGATAATAAGGGCTTTCTTCATTTCCTACTTTGAAGCTATATCCATAGAGAGCACTTAAGTCTGTAGAATAGAAGTTATAAGATAAATCTTGATTGAGAATGTTGTTGATTTGATAATAAATCGTATCAAGCTTGTTTGTAGAGTGTGCAAGTCCGATGTTTTGAGAGAGGGTGAGATCGATTTCATTTTCTCCAAAAAACATTCTTGTATAAACTCCCAAACCTATATTGTGAGAATAGTTTGTCAATGTGGAAGTGGTATAGGTGCCATAGCCATAGCTTAGGGCAAAGCCTAGGAGGTATTCTTGATTATCTCCCAAAATCAAATCATAACCTGCACTCATTCCATTGAGTGTGGCGTTTTGTGTTTGGTTGGCATTGATGGCTCCATCATAGGTTGCCCAAAGTTCTCCTTGAAAAGGGTTGTTGGGTTGTGGTTCATCCAGTAGTCCGATAAGGAGGCTATCATCATTGTTGGCATAGTGGTATTTGGAAGCTTCTTGGATAAGGGAGGCAACTTCGTTTTTGGAGCCAAAAGGATTGCCTTTTCTTGCCATTCTTGCTTCATAGTTATTGTGTCGTATCATCTTGAGGGCTTGGAGGGTTTGAGTCCCTGCATAAATACTCTCTCCTAGATTTGCAAAAGATTGATTGATCATAAAGAGTGCTTGAGAGGCAAGGGTCACATTTCCACTAGCGATACTCTCTGCAAGTCCTATCTTGAGGGCATTGTTGGTTGTAAGGATAGAATCAATGATTGCTTGATTGTTGCCTGAAGTGATGAGAGATTGGAGCTGTGCTTTGGCTTGGGGGTTTTCTACACTCTCTAGGAGTTCTAGGGCTTTGGTTTGGGAGACGGAGAAAGAGAGATTGAGATTTTTGACGATCTTTTGCCCCCCAAAAGTCGCTTCTTCTAGGATTGGCTTAATTTTGAGCGTGCTAAACTCCCCACTTGAGACTGCGACATCTTGCAATGTGAGATTTTCCGCACTTCCGCCGGGCATATAGCTTTTTTTCTTGATCCCCTCTTCTGTTTGGATGATTGTATGTGCCCCCGCCCTCAAGGCAAACAATCGATCATCCTGATCGCTCAAATAGCTTGACGCATTGACTTTGACATTGACAAGCTTGGCATCAGATTTGCTATCCCCTTTGAATTCCACGCTCTTTGCTTCCACTTTTCCAAAGACACCACCCCCCAGAGGATTCTCTGCATTGACATAGCCGATACGCGCACTAAGCGTGATCGAGCTTCCCTCTGCGATATACAAAGAAGCCTGTTCTTGATTTCCAGAGGGGCGTGTGTGTGCATTGATCCTTAGCACCCCACTATCGACAAACACATTGCCCGCCTCGATCCCATCACGCGCGCCATTGAGCGAGAGAGTGCCTTTTTGCACGCTGATAGCATTGGATCGCAAAGTCAGCACTCTAGCATTGAGACTTGAATCCCCATAGCTTGTGATCCTCACATCTTTGCCAAACTTCATATCAATCAATGAGGGATTTTCCAAACTTCCACTATACGCACCAATCGCACCATTGCCAAGATGTGTATCGGCGTTGATTTCTATGCTTTGTGGTGTAGTGTTATCTTTTTTGAACAACTTCAGTTCCCCGCCAGTGCTTGAGATAGAATGCGTGCCCTCTTCTAGCTTGCCTACCAGTGTGAGATCCTGTGCTTGCAGACTTGATTCTCCATAAGATTTCAGATCGCCCTTAAGCGTGAAGCTGTTGTAAGTGGGGCTACTGCTACCATTTGATTTCAACAAAATCAAATGTCCGCCTTTTTGCTCTTTTTCATCGCCCAAAGTGAGACTGCCTATAGAATCCACATTGCCTACTTGTTGTGAGGGTGGTGGCGGGGGTGGCGGTGGTGAGGGTTGAGTTTCTGTGCGATCCGATTCTTGCAAAGTCAAAGTGCCGTTTTTGACTTGAAGTGCATAAAGCCCTGTTTTTGCCCCATCACTCACTTGAGCTTTGAGGGATTTCACTTCGATTTTGGAATCCCCAGAGGAAATGATAGTCCCCCCAGCATTCAGCAACACTTCGCTATCTGTCTCGTTATTGCCACTACCATTGCTTTTGAGTTGCAATACTCCATTTTCTAGCTCAATCTTAGAAATATCTGTCATCTTTGTAGCAGAAGCAGTCTTATCCCAAAGTTTAAGTGTATAGCCGTTATTGGCTTTTGCTCCATTGCCGATCACTTTGATTGTCGAATCAGAAAAAGTGAGATTATCTGATATGCTTGCCTTGCCTTTGGCGGTGATATTGTGGAGCTTTAGCCCTTGTGCATTGCCACCATTAGTGCCTTTTGCCAAAATCGCTTCTTTGTCAGTTTGTCCCTCTAGATAGACTTCTCCTTGCAGATCAAGAGGAGTGCTTGATCCACCTGTGCTATTTGTTTTTGTTTCTAGCGTTAGGGTTGTGTCATAAACGCTCACTTTGGATTCTTTGCCAAAGGTCAATTCTTTTGCCTTGATCCTAACACTCTTGGTCGCACCTTCACCCTTTGCGGTGAGGTGTCCTGCGATATTGAGCCCCAATGTTTGATCACTTAGCTTTTTAAGACTACTTGTCCCCACTTGAATATCAAAAGTTGTTTTGCCATTTGAGCTTCCATTTTCAACAACTCCACCCTCAGCACTTCCCTTTGTGTTGTCCAAAGTGAGATTGCCATTGATGAGATAAGTGTCTGTGCCATCCAATGTGTCTGTAAGGACTAACTGCCCAGTTTGGTTTTTATCCCCCACGCCGATCCCTATGCCAAACCCCCTTTGCTTGGTCCCCCCCTCACCTTGCGTATAGATACCACTTGCCTTGATTGTCACACCCTCAAGTGCAGTCAATCCCAGTATGGACAGATCAGCACTCTTGCTTGAGAGATCCAAAGGGTTGAGTGTATCTGTCCTAGTAGTAGCGTTCTTATAAGAAGTGAGATTGATCCCATCAAGTGTCAGACCTGAAGCACTCTCTTTGCCATTGAGTTGCAACAACGCCCCCCCTTGAGTATAGAGTTTCACTTCGGTAGTAGCACCCGCACTAACACCGACACCATTGCTTTTGCTGATCTTGGTGTGTTCAAAAGCAAAAGTCCCACTTCCTGCCCCAATCACCCCGCATTCTTGAGTGCAACCCTCTCCCTTTGCTCCGAGTGCATAGAGTTTAAATTCTCCGTTTTGTAACTCTATATTTTGATTTTGGAATCTCAAAGCCGAAGCTGTGATAGTCAAGCCATTTTTTATCTCAAGAGAGGATTGGAAATCGCCCAATGTGCCAAAAGTCAATGTTTGATAGCTCTTTTCATCCCCTGCTTTGATACTTGTCCCAGTGTCAAAAACAAGTTTAGAACTTGCATTTTCAGCCAAGAAGCTCAATCCCCCTGCTCTGCTTTTGGCATCAGTGATGAGATTGAGCTTTGTGAATGAAAGATCTCCAAACTGCACAGATTCTGCTTCTAGTCTGAGCGTGGAAGTTGGTGTGCTTTTGCCCTCGAAGCTGACTTTGTTGGGATTGGTGCCATCACTGCTACCATTTTGGAGACCGAGTTTGAGTGTCCCTACGCCTTGAGTGTCTAGAACGAGCGTGCTAGGCGAACCACCTGAGGTGCCTGCAGGAGTAGGCAAACCCACTTCAACTTGCAGTTGGCTCAATTCTAGATTTTTAGCCGAGATTGTCCCGCTTGTTTTAGCTTTTATCGTGCTAGAGCTAGCATTAGCACCGACAATCTTTAGATCCTGTCTTGCATTCTTATCAGCGTTCAAAGCCTCAACATTCGTGCCACTCATAGTCAAAGTAGAGATGTTTGTCCAAGTGATTGCTGTGTCAGCAAAAAGTCTAAGATTGAGACTAGAAATGCTCAAAGTGCCTTGATTTGTGATACTTGTCGCACCTAGCCCTAAATGTCTAAAACTCTCGCTATCAGCAATCCCAAGAGTCACCCCTGAAGCATTTGCAAAAGTGATACCCCCCTTAGCGACAAAATCCAAATCCCCACCACCTCCAAATTTGTAATTCCCTGCACCAAAGGTGATTTTTGTAGCTTCAATCTTGTTCATTCCTTTGGCGGTGAAAGTAGGGGTTGCAGGTGGTTTCCCAGCACTTGCGTCTATAGTCACCCCAAGATCACTCGTGCTCACAATGCTACTATTTTGCATTGTGAGGTTGCTCACTTTGAGCGATGTCAAGGTGGCAAAATCCATTTTGTGATCCACAAGGCTCAATGCCTTAGCATCCAAAGTCTCAAAAGTCGCCCCTACATTGAGCGTGCCACCTTGGATAAGAGAAGTGCCACCATTTGCTGTATCAAAGCTTAGAGTTTGTGCAGTTTTCCCCACCCCACTTGCCTTTATACTTGAAATGCTCAAAGTCGCACCAGTATCAATCTGTAGCTTTTGATCTTTGATTGTGAGACCACTACCGCTTTTTACTTGGATCTTTGCATCTCCTTTGATTATGAGATTGGCTGAAGGGTTGTAGTCCAACGGAGCTTGTGGGCTAGGTGGAGTTGCATTGATTTCACTCACGCCCACCAGAGAGGCACCTTTGGAGAGTTGCAAACTCCCTGTGTTTGTCAAAGTGGAGTTTGTGCCATTAAGCTTCAAACTTGCGTTCTCTCCGAGGATCAATCCTCCAGTGATACTCACTTGCGAAGTCGTAGCGATAGAAGAATCTGCCTCTACCTTTGTGCGTCCTTTGAACTCCACGCCATCAGTAAAAACACCCAAGGTTAGATTGATTTTCTTACCTATAGTGATCATACTTGCCAAAACGCCTGATGTCTCTCCAAAGATAAACTTTTTTAGCCCACCAGTTTTTGAAGTATCAATCTTCAAAGTGAGATTGGCGGTTCCATCAGTCTGATTGACAAAGCTAAATTTATCTTTGAGGACTAGATTTGTGGCTGTTGGAGGATCCTTTGGAGTTTTGGGAAAAGTGAATTCTAGTGAAGTGGTTTTGAGTGTGAGATTGCTATCACTCCCTGTCCAATCGGTGCCATATTTTGCATCACTGCTCGTATCTTTTTTCGCAGTCTCATAATTCCCCTTCCCCCCTGTATCATTTTTGCCAAAATTAGCTATCAAATCAGGACTTTTATCCTCTGCCACAGCCACACCAAGCATCAAGCTCAGCGCCAAACTCACCCTCATCCAATTCCCTTTGTTTCTCATTATCAAAACCTATACCTCAATCCAACATTCCAGTTTGTGAATACTTCTTTTTGATCCACTGACATTTTGGCTCCTATGCCTCCTGTGAGAGCAAAGCCTTGAGTGATATTGCCTTCTCCTCCTGCATAGATTCCTAGATTGACTGCATTGTTTCTTGGTAAAACATAAGGGACTATGAGAGCATTGGCAAATCCAATGTTTGCATCACTTCCATCATTGAACAACGATTTTTCAAGGAATGGGAGGAGATAGAAATAAGTGTGCTCATTGAGATATTTACGCATTTCCATTCCTAGGACAATATCAAGGCGATAGTTGCTCATTGATTGCATTCCTAGTTTTTCTACACCATTGCCTTGTGCTTCACCATTGTAAAGGAAAGAGAAATTGATCCCTCCTAATGGTTTGAGATAATAAGGGCTTTCTTCATTTCCTACTTTGAAGCTATATCCATAGAGAGCACTTAAGTCTGTAGAATAGAAGTTATAAGATAAATCTTGATTGAGAATGTTGTTGATTTGATAATAAATCGTATCAAGCTTGTTTGTAGAGTGTGCAAGTCCGATGTTTTGAGAGAGGGTGAGATCGATTTCATTTTCTCCAAAAAACATTCTTGTATAAACTCCCAAACCTATATTGTGAGAATAGTTTGTCAATGTGGAAGTGGTATAGGTGCCATAGCCATAGCTTAGGGCAAAGCCTAGGAGGTATTCTTGATTATCTCCCAAAATCAAATCATAACCTGCACTCATTCCATTGAGTGTGGCGTTTTGTGTTTGGTTGGCATTGATGGCTCCATCATAGGTTGCCCAAAGTTCTCCTTGAAAAGGGTTGTTGGGTTGTGGTTCATCCAGTAGTCCGATAAGGAGGCTATCATCATTGTTGGCATAGTGGTATTTGGAAGCTTCTTGGATAAGGGAGGCAACTTCGTTTTTGGAGTTAAAAGGATTGCCTTTTCTTGCCATTCTTGCTTCATAGTTATTGTGTCGTATCATCTTGAGGGCTTGGAGGGTTTGAGTCCCTGCATAAATGCTCTCTCCTAGATTTGCAAAAGATTGATTGATCATAAAGAGTGCTTGAGAGGCAAGGGTCACATTTCCACTAGCGATACTCTCTGCAAGTCCTATCTTGAGGGCATTGTTGGTTGTAAGGATAGAATCAATGATTGCTTGATTGTTGCCTGAAGTGATGAGAGATTGGAGTTGTGCTTTGGCTTGGGGGTTTTCTACACTCTCTAGGAGCTCTAGGGCTTTGGTTTGGGAGACGGAGAGACCCAAAGCTAGTTTTTGGACAAACTGCTTTTGTGTATCCTCGATGAGTTTGGGAGTCAAAGTGAGCGTATGGAATCGCCCTGTATTGACGCTAATATCCTCTAGGGTGATCTTTTCTGTTGGAGTCCTAGCACCTGCTCCACCCGGTGCGCTTGGCTTTGCTTTTTTGATCCCGTCCTCTGTATCGATCAAAACGATGTCCCCCGCCCTCAAAGCAAACAATCGATCATCTTTGGTTTCTTTGGGGGTGTCAAGCGTGATGTTGATTAGTTTGCCACTTCCCTCAAACTCTATGCTCTTTGCTTCCACTTTTCCAAAGACACCTTTGCCGATCGGACGCACCGCATTGACATAGCCCACTTCAGCACTTAGGGTGATGGCTTTGCCTGAAGCGAGTTTGATCGCCGTGCGTGATCCATTGCCATCCAAAGTCTTGAAAACCCCTTGATTCTGCACTTTGAGATCTCCGATCGTATGTGCTGTGGCAGTCGTGGTGGATAGACTTGTAGAAGCCACGCTCCCAATCAGTTGCAACTCTCCATTGCCGACATTGATGTCATTGGAGGCGAGTGTCAAAGTCCCTGCTTTGATTGCAGAATTACCTTGACTTGTGATACTCACTCCGCTATTCAAAGTGATGTTGCCAAGGGTGCTAGAAGTTTTGTAATGACTCAAGCTTCCTGCATTGAGCTTAACATCTGCCCCAATCGTTAGCGTATCACCAGCATTCGCTCTAGTGGTGCCACCTTTGATGAACTTCAATTCTCCATTATTGATTGAAATTGTTTTGGTTTGATTCGTTCTACTTGTCCCATTATTGAGGGTGAAGCCTGAAGCGGTGATTGAAGTGTCGCCATAAGATTTCAGATTGCCATTGAGTGTGAAGCTGTTGTGAGTAGCGTTGCCACTACCATTTGATTTTTGCAAAATCAAATGTCCGCCTTGTTGTCCCTTCTCATCGCCCAAAGTGAGATCGCCTATCGCATTGCCAGTTGGAGTGGATTCTTGCAAAGTCAGAGTGCCGTTTTTGACTTGAAGTGTGTAAGTGCCACTACTCGCTACGCTTACCTTGTTTGCTTGGATACTTGAATCCCCTTGCGAGAGGATAGATCCACCTGCTGTCATTTCAAGCTCTGCATTACTACCACCATTATTGATGATTAAGTCTGCATTGTGCAAAGAGATATTTGAAACTCCTGAAACTTTATTGCTAGAAGCAGTATCAGTGTTTTTCAAAGTCAGAGTTTTGGCATTTCCATTGCTAAAGATTTCAAGATTTGCATTATCAAATGTTAGCTTATCCTCAATTCTCGCTTTGCCTTGAGAGATAAGATGTTTGATTTTTAATCCATTGCCACCATTGTTTGCTTTTTTGCTTTTGATTTGAGCTTCATTAGAATCGGCACTGCTTAGATACACAATGCCTTTCAAATCGATAGGACTATTATTTGTGCTTGCACTCCCCTCATCAAGATACAAAGCAGTATTGATCGCCTCTACTCTTGAATGCTCTCCAAATGTGAAATTTTGAGCTTTGATAGTTACTACATTTGTGCTTGTGCCAATCCCTCTCAACACGCCCCCTACATTTAAAGCCACTTGATGATCGCTTAATTTTTTGCCGTTTAGCTCCACATCAAAACTGCTATCTGTATCAGTCTTGACACTCTTGCCCTTGGCAGTATTATCAATCGTTAAACTCCCATCGATTCTAAATTCAGTGCCACTTTCTCCACTTTTTAGTATAAGTGTCCCTGTTTTGGTGCTATTCCCCACATTGATCCCTAGTCCGAACCCTTGATTCTCTCCACTATATATCCCACCAGCTTCTATAGTCACTGCACCCAATGCGTTCAAAGTCCCACCACTTGATAAATCAAGCTTTGCCTTTGTGTCTGTGCGACCTGTGCCACTTGCGTCACTTGATTTCAAAACACTAACTTGGATATTTTCTAGCGTAAGATTGTTTGCAAAAAGTTTGGCTTTTTCTTTGGCATAGAGTTTGAGGCTTGAGTTTGTTGCACTGCTATTACTGATAGAAGTGTTTTTGAAGTTGAACTCACCGATCGGCTCCCCACCACTGACCCCCAACGCATAAAGGCTAAGTGCTTTGCCACTTGTTATCTTGACATCCTGCTGTGAAAATCCAAGTTTGGAAGCCTTGATACTCGTATCTCCATCAACCTTGATAGTGCTAGTTTCTGCACTCTCAAATGAAAGGGCTTGGAAAACACTGCTTTTGTCTTTGGAGTGTTGCGTTGTGATTGTTAGGGGACCACCATTGCTTGCCTCGCCAAGAGTGAGGGTGGAGCTCGCATCAGCACCACTGATGACTGCCCAATCAAAATCAGGGCTTGTGATCGTGACATTTAGCTTATTTAGTGTCAAATCTCCAAAAACCACTTTGCGACTTTTGAGCTCTAGTTTTTCTGATGTGTTTCCACTGATTGTCACCTTGCCATCTTTGGTTTGAGTGTCTTGTGCCCCACGAGCTTTTGGTTTTGTGTCTTGTTTGCCAAGCGTGATCGTTCCCTCTGCCTCCAATGTGAGCTTAGGAGGAGTAGGAGTGCGACTACCATTTCCCAAAGTAATCGTTTGCCCATAGATTCCTATATCACTCCCTTTGAGAGTGGTGTCACCTGTCACGCTTATCGTGCCGTAGCTAGTATTTTTGGCTTCATTGCTGATCTCAAGCGTTGAGAGCTTTTTGGTGTCATTTGTTTTGGCTGTGATTGTCCCACCATTTAGCACGAGATTCTTGTTTTCCCAAGGCGTAGATTTGTCTGATAGGATCTCTACATCAAGATTTGAGATTTTGAGATTTTTGGTTTGCAATTTGCCCAAGATTTGAAGCTTTGGCTTGTTTTGCTCTCTAGCTCCAGTAGATGAAATAGTCGTGATTTCTGCTTTTTGGCTACTTTGCCCCTCTTCTCCAAATGTCACTACTTCACCCTGTAGCTTCAGCACCCCCTTGCCCTCGAAACTATGCGTTCCTTTCACCTGTATCGTTTTGGCATTGATCGTATTCTCACCTGTGAGCACAAAGGTGGAGGCACTACCTGCTTGAATAGTCAGAGCATTTTCACTTGCAAGTGTTGTGGAAGTCAATGCTAGTTTGGTGTTTTTGAGAGTAGCGAGCTTGGAGTTTAGGGTAATATTCTCAAAACTCGCACTTTGGGTTTCCAAAGCCGTAAAATCTTCCAAAGTGATTTTTGAGTCTTTGCCACCTTTGAAAGTCACGCCATAGGACTCACCCTCACCTCTGCTAGAAGTTCCATCTGTCAATTTCAAAATAAGGGTTTTTCCATTTGGTGCAGGAGATTGTGCAGGTTTTGCTACTTTGGGCATATTGATCTTGAGCGTTGCATTGTCTCCGATAGAGATGTCTTGCTTTAGCATTGTCAATGTGCCTGTGCCACCTGCACTCCCCTCTTCTGCCCCGCTGATTGTGGCTGTTATACCTTTCTCAAGTATGATTTTGCCTCTAGAAGTGCTTGTGATACTTTTCACCCCCTCTAGACTTGTATCTTTTTGCAAGGTGATCGTGCCGTTGTTTTCCAAATCCCCCACGCCTTTGAAATGGCTATCTCTTTGCAAAACCAATCCACTCACGATTTGGCTTTTTGTAAATCCATCAAGCGTGAGGGTGATATACTCTCCCAAAAGCACTGAGGAAGCACCGGGAGTTTGACCAAAGGCAAAGGTGGTTAGAGTTTGAGGCTCTTGTTCCTTTTTGATTGTGAAAGTCACCGTGCCACCACCACTTCTTTGAATCTTGAAGCCATCTTTGAGGGTTAAAGTTGTCGGAGTAGTAGCACCTGTTTGGGAAGTTTTGGGGAAAGTAAAAGTGAGATTATCAGTTTGAAGCTTTAGGAAGCTATCGCTCCCTGTCCAGTCTGTGCCAAATGTGGCTTGTGTTGAGGGTGAGCTTCCATTTTTTGTGACACTTGCATAGTTGCCCTTACCCCCACTTGCATTGCTCCCGAAGTCTGCAACAAGTGTTGTAGCCTCTACTGATAACAATGAAGCACACAAAATGCCACTCAAAGCCACACTCAATCTCACTCTCACCTATTTTCTCCGATTTGCTGATTAAAATCCGTCTATGTTTGTTTCAAAATAAAGCCAAAATATTACACTAAAAAAGCACCAAGATTCTAAATTTGTCAAAGTTCGTTAGCTTTGGCACTTCAAATCGCAAAACATCATTAAGCAAAAGTCTGCACTCTATCGTTGGATTGTCACACAAAAAATGGAGTTGGTTTTTGCAAAAGCACATTTTTTAATTTCTCAAGCTTGGTTTGGATAAAGCACGGCTTTGGGGTGGTTCAAGCTTGGCTTGGTGTTTTTCTTTTGAAGTTGGTTTGAGGAAGTCTGTTCTTTTGGTGATTCTAGAATCTAGGGTTCTTTTTTAATCTTGGCTTGAGCAAAGCACCCTTTATACAATTCTAGAATCCCCTAGGATCTCTCTTAAGGGGGGCAAGGGGAACTTAAAGCAAGCGTTCCCCTTATCCCCCTTAACAACCCCCATAACCCCAGCATTGCATTAGCAAGGCTCGTTCAAGATTATATTGACTTGGAATCTTTTTTGGTTCTACAAGGTTGGTTTGGTTAGCAGTTTTCATTTCCTTGATAACTTAGTGGGGTTTTTGTGTTTTTGTGATTTTTTAAAAAATTGCAAAGAGATTCTAAAGATTCTAAGAATTTAAAGAATCTAAACAAAAACAAGAATCTAGATTCAAGATTTAAATAAAAAATCAAAAAATCAACAAACAAGAATCAAACTCAAATATTGTACTCTATCGTTGGGTTGTCACACAAAAAGCGGGCAGGGATTTGGGGGATTTTAAGGGGGATAAGGGGGGTGCCTCGCAATAAACCCCCTTGTCCCCCTTATAGAAAAAAAGCAAAGTGGGATTTGGAAACTAGAAAGCGTGCTTCTGCAAAACCAATCCCAAAAAAGAGAAACTAAGAGATTCTAAAATTGCCAAAGAGTATAACCTCTCAAACCAAGATTCGGCAACCAAAGAATCACCAGAGGGTATAGATCCTCTCAAGCCAACTCAAAAAGGAAGTCCTTTGGGTCGCCACCAACCCTCACAACTTCTAGCAAACCACAAACCGCATTGGAGCAAAACACCCTCTCTGCCCTTTGCAAATCACAAACCCACAGCTCCTCCTCTTGCACCCTCCCCTGCTCTATCAAATGCTGACGATACACGCCCGGCAAAATGTGGGATTTGGGCGTCAAAAGCTTCCCATCAATCTCAAGATACACATTGCTTCTTGAGCCCTCTAGCAATCGCCCCTCCTCATCACAAAACACCACATCAAACACCTCACATCTAGCAATCCTAGCTGCCACATCTGCATAATAAGGACGCAAAGTCGTTTTGTGTGCGATCAAATCCCCGCCTCCGATACGCTTTGCGATCTCTATTTTGTCACACACAATCGGAGTGATAGGAGAGTTTTCTAGCACAAAGCTCCCATTTCTGCTAAGTTTGAGGCGTATTTTGTGAGGGATAGAGAATCTAAGGGATCGCAAATGCTCCTCAATGCCATCACAATAGCAAAACCCCAAAGACTTGGCACTCCTCTGCAATCTCTGTAAATGCAAATCTAGCAGGGCGATCCCATCATCATAACGCATCGTTTCAACCAGCTCAAACTCTTCAAATAAGAAGCTTTTTTTGATCTGAAGCTCTTGATATTCTTCCCAAGGATCCGAATCCCAAACAATCCCACTCCCCACGCCATAGGCATATTGTTTGAATGTGCCTTGATCTGCCCTCTGCACCAGAGTGCGAATAGGGATGGAAAATGTCATCTCTTGGGATTCTATCAATCCAATCGCCCCACAATACACGCCCCTCTCCCTATTCTCAATCCCTTGTAAAATCTCAATCGTGCGTTTTTTGGGTGCCCCTGTGATAGAACCGCAAGGAAAAAGGGCTGTGAAAATCTCTAGCAGTGTGGCGTTGTCTTTGAGCTTCCCTGCGATTTTTGAAGTCATCTGAAACAAAGTAGGATAGGTTTTGATTGCAAAAAGCTCCAATACCTCCACCTCTGTAGCGATCCTACTAAGGTCGTTGCGTAGCAGATCCACAATCATCACATTTTCACTGCGGTTTTTGATGTCAGATTGTAGAAATTCTTTGAGTCTCTGATCTTCTGAAGTATCAGCCCCACGCCCAATCGTGCCTTTCATCGGCTCAGTATAAATCCTCCCCCCTTAATCTCAAAAAACAATTCCGGAGAGAAAGAGGCGATTTTGCCATAAGGGGTGTCCAAAAAAGCACGATATGGGGTGTCCTGCCGATACAACAAAGCCGCAAAAATCTCCTCAAGCTCCAAAGTCGAAACAAACTCAAAACAAGTCGTCAGATTGCCCTGATAGGTATTGCCCTCTAGTATCTGCTCTTTGATTGCTTCCACCTGTTGAGCATAGCTCTCATAATCCACAAATCGCACTTCTTGGGGTGCAAAAATCTTGTGAGTCTTGGGCAAAGAAGTGAATGCTTCACGATGTGCGAAGCATTCAAAAAAAAGCAATGGGGTTTTGGAGCGATAAGTCTCATCAATGAGTGCATAATACGCCTCATAAGCGACATAACCTAGCAGATACCCCCTGTCTCTGCAAGATTGTATCTGTGCAAATGCCTCTTGAAGCCCCTGCTGATCAAAGGCAACAATCCTCAAAAGAGAATGATGATAAACATATTCCCCAAAAAGATTCATAGGCGTGATGCAGCGGAGTATTTGTGGAGGAGTTGCGTGGGCTGATAGCTAAGCTTTGCTTTACGCAAACCCTCAAGCCCCAAATCCTCCTCGCGATTGACCCACAAATACTGGTGCCAAACATTTGCCAAAAATTGTTGGTTGATTGCCTGATAAATCCCCACATAAGCAATATTGGCTTTTTCGATATGTATCACCACGCTTTGTGTGCTCAATGCCTCACCCAAAGCAAATGCGATGATCTCTCCATCCAAACGCAAAATCCCACCCTTGAGCCCAAAAAGCCCTTGAGCGTTTGGCTTGGACAAAACCTCCCAATGTTTGAGCAAAGTCTCAATCCCCTCTTTTTCTGCACGCAATGCCTCGTCTTTGTGAGGGTTTGCCTCATACCACTGGGCATAGGTTTGCACAAGCTCTGCACTATTGGCAAGAGAAACTTCCTCAAACACAAAATGAGGATAAGTCTGCAAAAACTTGTTGAGATGATTCTTTTTTTTGTGGTATTTGCGTCCTGAGAGTGCGATAAGCTCAGAAACATTGTAAATATAGTCAAAATGCTCTGGGGTTTGGGAGATGTCAAACCTTTGGGGATAAAGTGCCTCAAGCTCTTGGGTTTGTGCAAAAGTGAGAGATTTGAAATACAAATCTCGCTCTGTTTCTATCAAGCGTTGCAAGGCGTTTCGTGGAGATGTGCCTTGAGGATAAAAATAATAAGGCTTCTGATTGGGGTATTGGCTCCTAAGAATCAAAGCATCCTCAATCACGCAAAAACTAATCTCCCTCGCATTGTGCCAAATCAATAAATTTGCAAAATTAAAATCTGATAGTGGCAACTCCACATCTTGCTGGAAGCTCAAAATAAGCTCTCTATGTCCTAAATCAATGGGTTCAAATTTCATCTTTTCCTTTCTGATAGGCTTTTGTTAGGCGAAAAATCTCTTGATAGATTGAAGCAATCTCTGCTTGAGAAAATATATCATCTTGGGATAGACGCTCGATAATCCTACGCTCTCTTTGTAAATCAATGATTTCTTGTTTTTGCTCTCGTTTGAGAATGCCGATTTGCTTGGCGATTTCAATGCGTTTTTTGAGAAGCTCTAGTATCTCATCGTCGATTTTGTCAATCTCTACTCTAAGCTTTGTTAGATTCATAGCACTCCAATTCTTTGGCAAACAAATCCTCCAAAGACTCGCGTCCTCGTATCAGTTTGATTCCATTCTCAGTCAAAGCAACTTCTGCGGGTTTGGTGCGTGTGTTGTAATTGCTAGACATACTATAGCCATAAGCACCTGCCCCCTCAAACACGATCAAATCTCCCTCTTGCGTGCTTGGCAACAAAACATCCTTCGCCAAATAGTCCCCACTCTCACAAATAGGTCCAACAATATCACACAAACTAGAATCCAAGCTTTTGGAGTCTAGTAAAGTGCTTCTGTGGTAAGCCTCATACAATGAAGGACGCAAAAAGTCATTCATCGCCCCATCCACAATCACAAAACGCTTGTGAGAGTTTTGCTTCTCACCGATGACACGCGTCAAAAAATACCCACTCTCTGCCACGATACGACGACCGGGCTCACAAATAATCGTAGGCTCCAAGCCCCCCAAACTCGCCAAAATCCCTTGTGCATAGTCATAGAGTGCGATAGGATTTTCATCATCATAACACACACCAAGCCCCCCGCCTACATCAAAAAACTTGATTGAAAGCCCTAGAGCCAACAAGGAGGTAAGAAGTTTGGCGATTTTGTTGGAAGCCTCAATAAATGGAGAGAGATCACAAATCTGTGAGCCGATATGGAAATGTATCCCCACCGCTTCAAGGGCATTGGAATGCTTGATATACAAATACATTTCTTTGGCTTCCTCAATCTCAACGCCGAATTTGTTTTTTGCCATTCCTGTCGAGATGTATGGGTGCGTTTTGGCATCAATGTTTGGATTGACACGCACGGAGATTCGTGCTTGGAGATTGAGTGCTTGTGCGATTTTTTCAATCCTTTTGAGTTCCCCAAAAGACTCCACATTCAAAAACAAAATATCCTCTCTCAACGCCCCTTCTATCTCATCATCACGCTTACCAACCCCACTAAAAATGATTTTGTATTTTGGGATCCCAGCCAGTAACGCCCTTCTCACCTCGCCAAAACTCACGCAATCTGCCCCTGCCCCCATTTGAGCTAAATGAGCGATCAAAGAGAGATTGGAGTTTGCTTTGAGGGCATAGCAAATCAATGACTTGCGTCCTGCAAAAGCTTCTTTGAAAGCCAAAAAATTCTCTTGGATTTTTGGGAAATCATACACATACAAAGGAGTCTGGTAGCGTTGTGCCAAATGTTTGAAATCGATGTTTTGCATAAATAACCTTAAAATTTCTTAATGAAGTTTGGATTCTAGCATTTTTCATCAGATACTTGAAATCAAACTTCTGATACACCCACCTCACCCAATGACAAGCGACAACTCATCAAGGGTGCAAGTGTATTCTATACCCGCCTCTCTCAAAAATGGTAGGCTGATTTGCTCAAACTCTTTTGTATCTAGGCAGTTGAGATAGAAGTGAGAGCAAATCCCTTGATGTTGCAAAATATATCTCGCACTCAAAAGACGATTGATCATCCCCAAATGCGTATCACAGACAAAAAGCGTCTCTCCCTGAAATCTCTCCTGCAAATCTTTGGCAAAATCAAGCATAAAATAATCCTCAAGAATCGGGACAAACAACCCCCCCGCCCCCTCGACAAACACATAATCAAAATCTTGAAAACGCTCAATATGCTCCAAAAGACTTGCGACACAAATCCTATGCTCCACATCGGCACAATAAGGCGAGGCGGGCAAAGCAAAGGCGTATTGATTGATCTGTGGAAGTGTCAGATTGTATCCCAAGCTATTTGCAGTCTCCAAATGCAACATCGAATCAAGTGGCATACCGCTCACTCCTGTTTCAATGGGCTTGAGTGCTACTGATTTGTGCCCCCTTTGATTCAAAAGCTTCACCAATGCTGAAGTGACATAAGTTTTCCCCACATTGGTATCGCTACCTGTGACAAAAAACACACGCATCAGTCAAATCTAATCTTGCAAAAACTTCTGTGCTGTGCGAATCTGTTGCATTGCAATGCGTAGTTTTTCTTTTTCTCTTTTGAGCAAATCTGTGGTTTGTGCGATTAGCTCTCGAGCTTGGAGCATTTCTTCAAGGTTGGCAAACCCCTCTTTGGGGAGATTGCTACTGATTTCAAAAGCCTTTTGTGCATTCTCTTCAAGCAATGCGATTTTCAATCCATCAAGCCAATTCATTTTGATTGATCTCTCTCCACGCATCTAGCAAACCTCTTGCGACCAAAATCACTGTGTCGATTTTCTCGCCGTCATTGCGGATATTGGCTTGAGCCAAAAGCTTGATTTGATGGGTATAAAGTCCAGAAAGATAATGTGCCACATCTCCGCCCCTATCATAATCAAGTGTGTTCAAAAGTTCTGTAAAAATATCTGTGGTTTTGTTGATATAGTAAATCTTCTTTTCGATGTCCTCAACTTCGATATAACGCTTTGCTTGAGACGCAAAACGCAAAATCCCCTCATAAAGCATTTCGATGAGTTTTGCTGGAGATTCGATAGAAACAGAATTTTGTTGATAAAGACTATAGGCATTCTTCATCTCTCTTCCTTTTTATTTTATTTTCCCTTAGTTGCTTGATTGATCATCATTTGCACACTATTAAAAGAATTGTTTGTCTTAGCGATTTGACTATCATAACTTGCAAAGCGTTCTGCCATCGATTCGTATCTGTTGTTGAGGCGTTCCATCGTCCTTTTCCTGTCTTCTCTAAGCCTCTTATCATCACGAGTAAGATTCTGCTCATAGAGTTTCAATGAAGAGTTGGAACCTTTGACCATTCCATCAAGTGTTTCATTGAGCATTCTAAACACTCCCCCGACCCTAGTGTCTTTGCCCAACACACTTTTATCAACACCGACAAAAAAATCTCTCACGCCATCAGGATCAGAACTCAAAGCACTGCTTAGCTTTGCTTCATCAAAAACGACTTTACTATTATCGTCAAGACTCAAGCCATACTTAAATAAACTTTTGGTTTCCAATCCACTTCCTGAAGTGTAGGAAAAAATCTGATTGATTGAGGAGCGAATCATACGGATGAAGCTCACGCCATTGAAAATCCCTGCCACTTTTGTCTCTGGATCATAACGCGTATCTTCTATGAGTTTTGGGATCAATTCGTTGTATTTCTCAACAAAAGCCTTGACTTCTTCGATGATGTTCTCATTGTCAGGCAATACATTGATTGTGACTTCCTGCCCCTCAGGAGTTGGTGCTGTAATCTCAAGATTGACCCCTCCCACTACATCATTGATACTATTTTTGGGACGCACCACCGTCGCACCATTATAAGTCAAAACCGCATCTTGCCCTGCCTGAATGTTTTTGAACTTGAAAATCCCCTCTTGAGTTTTGCTATATTCTGCAAATGTCCCTTCAGCCAATCCCAATTTAGCCAAAGCCTCCCTACCCTCTTCATCTTCGGCTTTGATAAAAATCTCACCATTGCTTGAATTGAAAACCAAACGCCCATCTTTGTCGGTATATACGCGAATGTCTGACACATTATCCAAGGCTTCAACGATTTTTTGGGCATTTTGAGCACCGCTTTGGCTTGATGATGTGAGATCTGCGAGATTGAGTGGGATTCCATTGATATTGATACGCCCATTGATCTTGCCTTTTTCGACCGCACTTTTTCCTGTGATGAGGTTGTCCTCTGGGCTTTGTGTATCCTCAAACCCAAGCTCTTTGGCTTTGGTGCCCAAAACTTGCACCTCATACCCACGGCGATCATTGATCACCAAAGATTTGCCACCCACACCAACGCCGACATTAATGTCTGAACCAAGCAAATCTGCAAGCTCTGCATTTTCCTCAATCGCTTGAAGTATTGCCTCTTTCAAAGCTTGAGCATTATCACTAGATTTGCTTGTTTCCAAAGTCTGTGGGAGCGTTACCATCACGCTTTGATCTAGCCCTTGCTTGTCTTTGAGTATCAGCTCAAGATCGCCTTCTCCCAATGAGATCGGACCACTTTTGATTTCTTTGGATTGATAAGTCGCACCAAAATAGATACGATTTTCCTCCCCTGTCTCTTTGGAGTTGATCATCAGCTGATAGGGATTTGCCCCCCCTGTTTTCATCACAATCCCTATGGCTTTATTGCCTGATTGATCTGTGATCATTTGTGCCAAATCACCCAAAGTCGTCCCTGCTTTGATGTTGATAGTGTGGCGTTGTCCTCCTGCATAAAACGAAAGTCTCGTATCACTCTCGGTAAAAACCGAATCGCGACTTTCAAACTTTGTCCCGACTTCATTGATGTCGTTTTTGGCAACTTGCTTTACTTGAATCGCAATATCTTGTATCGGCACCCCGGGACTTGCAGTCGCTGTGACACCTTCACCGCTCACGCTTGTTTTGCGTTTGATATAAGAAGAATAATCAGAGAGAGTTTGAGCATCTCCACGCATCGTATCAATCATTGAAATAATCGATACCAATTCAGCCTGTTTTTCAACATTTTCTTTCATCTTGCGATCGATTGGCTCAATCATTGCTTTTTCGTCAGATTTTTTGAGCTTCTCAATCACATCATAATTTAAAACATTGCTCCCAACCCCCAAAGAGCTAAGTTTCCCCATCGCCATAACAACTAATCCTTATTAACTTTATCCTCTTTGATCAAAGAGTATGCCGACCAAATCGTGCATTTTTTGCATCAATGCGATAGCCTCTTTGGATGGAAGCTCAGCAATGACTTTGTCACTCCCCTCTTGCCTCACCGTCACAAGCAAACCCTTGATCTCATCACTATATGTGAATTTTACATTGGTGTTTAGATTCTTCATCTTTGTGTTGAGATCTTGACTTAGCTTCATTAGCTCATCTTTGCTTGTGCGATTTGTGCGTTCAAGATCATTTTCGATTTTTTCGAAATGCCCTTGAGCGATCTTGTCACCATTGGGTGGCTCTGCTTTTTTCACTTCTTGAGTGTATTGCTTTGCAAGCTCGATAATTTTGTTTTGTGCGTTCAAATTTATTGCTTGTATTACCATTCACTCCTCCTTGTATATTGTTATAACCAGAGTAATTTCTACAACATCGGCAGAAATCTATTTACTTTAATTTATCTAAATAATTCTAGCGGATCTATATGTTTGTCTTTTTGCGTCACCTCAAATCCTAGCTTGTTATCCACTTTTCCAATCACATAGCCTTTTTTGATACGCAATCCGGGTCGTATCGTTGGAGCGATCTTGTCCAAATAAGCATAAATCGTATGGAGCTGATTGGCGTGCTCGATAATCACGACTTTTTTCAAGACTGGCGTGTCTTTGGCAAAAACCACCTTACCACCTAGCACACTTCTCACATTTGCACCCGAATGCTTAGGAGTCATAATCACAGATTCGTTGAACACTTTGATTTGATACACAGGATCAAAATAAGCCCCAAACTTCTGCTCAATCTCATATTTTTCCAATGGAGCGATAGTTGTTTTGCCATAATATTTGGTCGTAGAAACCTGACGATAAGAACTTGCCATTTGTTTGACTTCAAGAGGAGCACTAAATCCGTCTTTTTTGGCGTCTTTTTTGTTGCGTGCAATTGCCTCTAGATTGCGTTTTTTGATATTGAGCTTCTCTAGAATCTCATCAAGGTTTGCTCTCTCTTGACTGATGATCACCAAACGCTGATTGTAGTTTTGAATATCTGTTTGAAGTTTTTTGATCAATCCATTACGCTCATCAAGTCGTTTGCCCAAAAGTTTGCGTTTTTCATTTTGTTGAGCGATCAACCCTTGCAATCTCTCAACCTCTACTGAATGTTTGCCTATCTCAACACCAAGCCGCATTTTCTCTTGTGTCAAAAAGCTAATTTTGTTTTTTGCCTCGCGACTCATTGTTTGGAAAAACTCTTGGGCGATCAACCCCTCTGCAGAGGTGATCTGCTTTTGATTCACGATTACGCGAAAGGCGAGTTTCTGTGCGACAAGCTGGGTGATTTGTTGCTGTATCTCCTCGTCTCTTTTTTGCAAACTCTGTTCTTGCTCTTTGACGCTAAAGAGATCTTTCTCTTGCTGTGCAAAACGCGCTTGATTGTCCTCAAGCTCTTTTTCCAAAACCTGTATCTGCTCAATAATGCCTTTGAGATTTTTGCTTTGGACGCGGATCTCCTGCCCCAAGGCATTGATTTTTTTGTTGATTCTTTTTTCTTCGTTGATATTTTTGCGAATCTTGTCTTGATTTGTCTGTATATCACGCTGCAACGAGTTGGCAACCGCAAAACTTAGTATCAAAAAAGCAATCACAATGACACGCACGACTTAATAATCCTTCTGTCTTGCTATCACTACAATTGCGGATAGATATGAAATTGCCAAAGAAATCACTAGCAACATAGCAAAATCCTGAACAGGAGTGAAAATCACATTTTCAATCTCCAATGACACAAACAAAGGCTTGAGCTCCTCGCTCTCCAAGAAAAACATCAACCCCACAATCACAAGCACCGAAGCAATCAATGAATCAATAGAGGCGAGTTTGAACAATACTTTGTTTTTCATCCAACTAGGTGCCCCCAAATAACTCATAATCTCCATACGCTTAGAATGTTGCAGATTCCAAATCTCAATTTGCTTGACCATCAGTAAAATGCTCAAGATACCAAGCAATGAGCCAAAAAACAAAATGCTTTTTTTGAGGAGCAAAAGAAGCTTATAAACTTTGGTGTGTGTTTTGACAAATAGCTCTGCCTTTTGCACCCCATCGATTTTTAGCAGTGCTTGATTAAATGTTGTGATTTGACGCTCTGTAGGAAAAATAGAAAGCTTGATAGAATAAAACAACGGAAGCTGTTTTTTGAGGAATTCAAGATTTTCATCACTCATAGAGCCCTGCAATTCCTTCATCACAATATCTGAATCAATAGGGATGACCTCAATCACTTCTTTGAGCTTTTCTTGCAAAGTCCCTAGGTTCATTTCTTTGGTTGAGGCGATAACGATGGAGTAATCTTGAGAGAGTTTTTTTTCGTGTTCTGCAACTGCTCTTTGGATCAATTGCGAGCTTTCAAAAGAGCATAGGAGCATCATCAAAGGAATAATCAGCGATAAGTGTCTTTTAATGGAGTTCATAAACGATCCCTTCCTCAATATAGAGTTTTTTGCAATCGATTTCTAGATTTGTCGGGATTTGATGTGTGACCACGACCACGGTGATCCCCAACTGCTCATTTGCACCTTTGAGTAGATTCCATACAAGGGAGCTAGAGTATTCATCGAGATTTCCTGTAGGCTCATCAGCAAGGATCAGGAATGGATTGTGTGCCAAAGCCCTCGCCATAGCCACCCTTTGCTGCTCCCCTCCGCTAAGCTCAAGAGGGTATTTTGAAGCTTTGTGAGTCATTTTGATGTGTGCGAGAAGTTTTTTGGTTTTGTGCATACACATTTCTTTTTCATAGCCATTGATTTGCATTGGAAGCATTACATTTTTTTCGATGCTCCATTCCTCGATGAGTTTGTAGTCTTGAAACACGATACCGATACTTTTGCGAAGTTTCAAAATATCGCTTTTGCTAGGCTTCCTCATATCGATCCCCCCGACTTTGAGCTCCCCTCCTTTGATACTCAAAGCACCATAGAGTGATTTGAGCAAGGTGCTTTTGCCACTCCCACTCTCCCCCACGACAAACACAAAATCTTTGCTTTTGATCGTAAAATCTGCTTGTTTGATCACTGGTTCGTTTTTTTTGTAATACAGCTCTAGCTTTTTTGTTTCAATGATGACGCTCAAAACAACTCCTTAATAATTGAACTAGTTCAAAATGCGCCGAATGTGTAGCCTCTGTAGGCAAAGGATTGCCTCCCAAATACACAACTTCATCTTTCTCCAACAACACATATTTGCTTTGAGGTTGAGAAAAATCCCCAAAACTCAATGCCAAAATGCACCGATCTTGATTCAAATACAAATCATTAATATGCAAAAATGATTTTTGGAGGACCTTTTTGGCGGAAATTTTAGCAAAACTTTTTGCAATTTCTCCCAATGCCTTTTCTTTTAGAACCTCTTTCAACGCACAAAAATCAAACTGCAAATCAAGAATCTTTTGAGGGCTTGTGTCCAAAGCATACATCTGCATCTCATAAATAGATTTTTGCATTCTACGCCAACGCCCCTCGTATTTGCTCACCACTTCTTTGTCAATGTTTTTGGAGATATACGCCCCAAAGGCACCCTCATTCATCAAAATCTTGTAGGCATCAGCAAAATACTCCTCATCATCTGTTCTCAATTCTAGTTTGCCTCCCTCTCTTAGCACACGCAAAGCCTCTTGCACAAATCCTGCACTCCATACGCGACGATGTGGCTTTTTGTGCCAAGGCACAGGGAAATGCACATACAATGCGTGACAAAGATTGGAGGGCAACAACTCCAAGAAAATCCGTGCATCAAAATTGACAATCCATAGATTCTGCAATCCTAGCAAATTGATCTGATTGAGAACCTGCTCGATAGATGGGGTATAAAGCTCAATCCCGATAAAAAGCCGATTGGGGTTTTGCTGTGCTTTTTGCAAAATATGACGCCCTGAACCAAAGCCAATCTCAAGCTCAAACTCTTCATCAAAAGACAAAAAATCCTCGATCTGCTTCAAAAACGGCGATACAAGCAAAGAACGCAAAGAATCATTATTGAGATTGTGTGATATTAAATATTTCTGATTGTGCTTTGCCAAGATTCTAAGTGCCCCCTTGATGATCCCTGTAGGGATCCCTGCGGAGATTTTTTTGCATTTGAGGATATAGTCTTGATGTTTGTGGCGGTAACGCTTGTGGATAAAAAACTCATACCTCTCAAATCTCACAAAAATCAGGCTCTCGCCTTTTGGATTGGAAACCTCATATTCAAACACATAGCCATCTTGAACGCAAGGCAATGCGAAGCATTCGATTTGGGTGGCAAGACAATGAGGCATTATTGGACCTCCAAATCGATATGCTGGCTGCTCTCGCTTTTGATTCCATTAACATCTACAAACTCCACCCAATAGGTATATTTCACCCCTTTTTGCATATCTTTGTCCTCCCATTGATTCACATAATCCTCCAACACAAAGCGGATCGGATCCCCCAAACCACTTTTGCGGTAGATATAGATTTTATTCACCCTTTGGGTATTGGTCGCAGTCCATTCGATCACCCCCACTCCATTCTGCACTTGATAGCTTTTGATATTAGGTTGTGCTGGTGGAACTAGAGAGTTCCCGCTAACTGGCACAAGATTGAGTGAGCCTTGTATGCCATCTCTATCTACAGCCACCACCTTGAAAAACCACCGCTCCCCATTCTCCTCAGTGTGAAATTCATAACGCGTGTTTTCCACCTCTGCGATCTTTTCAAACCCCTTTTTCTCCTGTCTAGAAGCATAAATCGCATATTTTGAAAGATCTTTGGTTTGGAGGGGCTTCCATTTCAACACAATGAGATTGGGGACATCATTGGAAGCTTCCAAATTTTCTATAGGTTTGGGCGGATACTTGGTCGTCGCACTCACACTCTCGCTATATTTGGAATAATCCCCCTCAAAGCTCACCCCCACGATGCGATATTCATACTTTGTGCCATCTGACAACTCCCGATCGATGTATTCTGGGAGCAAACGACTAGGAACTGATCCGATCGCTTTCCATTCCCCTTGGATTTTTTTCTCAATGATGTATTTTTCGACACTTGGATTGCGATGGGGTGCCCATATCAATTTCACCATTCGCGGTTCATCACTCTGGGCATAAAGCCCCTCCACAGGATCGATGAAAGAGGTTTTGACGCGTATGGTTTTGCTTTTTCTTGAAATCGTATAATCCGCCCCAATGGTTGCAAACTGATAGGCATACACACTCTCTGGCTTCAGCCCTTTGTCGATGTAGTGTGTCACAGCAGAATCTTTGATAATCTCAATGCACTCAAATGCCCCATCAGCCTCTTGCCTAAAGATTGCAAAGCCCTCTACTGATTTGTTTTTGACCCTTTTCCACTCAAATGCTATCGAGCTCACATCTGGGATCACCTGCACTTCATCAATCACGGGCAGAGCAAGATCTAGCGTGGATTTCATCATAAAAAACCCAACACATCCACTAAACCCTATCCCCAAAAAGATGCAAAAAATGCTCTTGATTAATAACTTCATAAACTTCCTCCAATGCAAAATTATTGTTTAAAAACCCCAACATATCTCCAAATAGCGGTGCCTGTATCTCTATCCTCTGCCCTGTGGTAGGGTGAATCAGATAAAGCAAATAAGCATGAAGCATCAAACGCGTTTGATAAGCGTCGCTCTTGCCATAGAGCGTATCTCCGATGATATGCCTTGATACACTCTCCAAATGTGCACGGATTTGATGTGTCCTCCCTGTATGCAGTTTGGCGGCTATCAAAGAGACTTGCTTGCTAAGCAATGGCACAAATGTGCTTTTGGAATAGCGACCCCCACTCTTGAGCTTGGCGATTTTCAATCGATGGTTTGGATTGCGTCCCAAAAAACATTCTACTTCCATTGTTTCCTTGATTGGCAAATCAATGATTGCAAGATAGTATCTCCCCATCGCACGAGTTTTGAGCTGTTCGCTCAAAGCTTGATGTGCGTGGTTTGTTTTGGCGATGGCGATCGCCCCACTTGTTTGCTTATCTAGTCTATGCACGATGCCATACCTCTCCTCCCCACTGATTGTCGAGAGAGAGAAGTTTTTGGATTTGAGATAATCCACCAAAGTCGCTTCTTTCACGCTTGGAGCTTGATGGACGACCCAATGAGGTGGCTTGTTGAGGACCAAAATCTCCTCATCCTCAAACAAAACCTCAATCTCCTCATCAAAACAGCATTTGATTTCTGTTGCTTCTTGTTTCAATGGCACAAACTCCACACAATCCCCGATTTTGAGCATCAGACCATTTTTGTCACAGGGCTTTTGATTGACACAAACGCAGTGGTTTTTGATGGCTTGGGAGGCTTGATTTTTGCTCACACAAAGCCATTGACTCACAAAAGAATCAATTCTTAGTTTTGTGTTCTCTTTAAAATCCTCTTGAGATATAATGTGTCTTTTTTTTGGCTCACTCATAGCTATTCTTTGGATTATTGGAGTTGATTTTGATTTTAAATCGCAGAATCTTATCACATTTTGATTTTTTCATTCCACTGCTTATTGCACCAATGATTGCCCTATCGCTTTTTTTGATTCACGAATTGGGAAGTGTGCTCATCTACAAGCAGCTCATCTACATCGGTGCCTCTTTGGGTTTTGCCTATGTTATCTTTTTCATTCCTTTTCGCAATCTCACAAGAAGTCTGTATTTTTTTTATTGGTTTTGTATCATTTTGCTGATTTTGGTGGAGTTTGTTGGCACCAAAAAACTCGGTGCACAAAGATGGATCCTCATCCCTTTCACTCCGTTTTCTATCCAGCCTAGTGAGATGCTCAAAATCTCTTTGATGTTGATTTTGGCTCTCATTATCCGCCAAAACCCACCACCCAAAAACGGCTATGATTGGCGTGAGTTTGGACATCTTGCCTTTTTGATTCTTGTGCCATTTTTTATCATTTTGCAACAGCCAGATCTTGGGACTGCTTTGACTATCCTTTTTATGGGGTTTGGCACACTTTTTTTGATCGGCGTGCATCGCAAGATTTGGATCACTCTAGGGTTGATTTTTGTCCTCTCCTCTCCTATCGTCTATCAGTATGGTTTGCAAGACTATCAGAAAAAAAGGATACACGATTTCCTATCTGAAAGCCCCTCCCACCAAGTCGCACAATCGATGGTGGCGATTGGTGCAGGGGGACTGCGTGGTAAAGATCGCGATGAAGCGACGCAATCTCAACTCAAATTTCTCCCTATCGCGACAAGCGATTTTATCTTTGCCTATTATATGGAACGCTTTGGGTTTGTGGGGGGGTTTGTGTTGATTTCCTTGTATATGATTCTGATCTTTCATATTTTCTCTTATGCCATCATCTACACCAAAGACTATTTTCTGCAGGTGATTTCAAGCTGTGTGGGTATTTTGATTTTTGTTTATATGAGTGTCAATATCGCGATGACAATCGGGTTTGCCCCTGTTGTGGGGCTACCTCTGCCGTTTTTTAGTTATGGCGGCACAAGCTTTTTGACTTTTACCATAATGTTTGCAATCTTAGAAAATCTCCTTGCTTTTAGATACAACTTGAAGTATAATGCGACTTCTCCAAAAGGATCTTTAGCTCAGCTGGTCAGAGCACTCGGCTCATAACCGATTGGTCGCAGGTTCGAACCCTGCAAGATCCACCACTCAATCAAATCACCAATCATCCCCACATCTCACTCTTGGCACAAACCTTGAATCAGCTTTGATTATTCTTTAGATTTTGGGCATTTCTAGATTTTCTGATTCTCTGTTTTGGGGATTACTTTGATAAAAGCACATTTTCTAGTATCTCAAGCTTGGCTTGGATTCTTTCTTTTCAAGTTGGCTTGTGGGGCTATATTCTTTTGGTAATTCTAGATTCTCTTGGATTCTCTTTTTTAGTGTTTGGCTTGGGTGTGTCTTTGGATGATTCCTGAATCTCTAGTGCTTACTTTTCAAGTTGGCTTGAGCAAACCACCCTTTATGCAATTCTAGAATCCCCTAGGATCTCTCTTAAGGGGATCAAGGGGAACTTATAGCAAGCGTTCCCCTTATCCCCCTTAACAACCCCCATAACCCCAGCATTGCATTAGCAAGGCTCGTTCAAGATTACATTGACTTGGAATCCTTTTTGGTTCTACAAGGTTGGTTTGGTCAGCAGTTGTTTGTGCTTATATTGAAATAGTGAGAGTTTTGTGTTTTTTAGAGTTTTTTGAGAGTGTGCAAAGAGATTCTAAGAAACTAAGAATCAAGAATCAAGAATGCTTTCACAAAGATTCTAAGATTCAAGATTCAAATCAATAAATCTAAAATCAAATCAAAAAACCACCAAACAAGAATCAAACTCAAATATTGCACTCTATCGTTGGGTTGTCACACAAAAAGCGGGCAGGGGTTTGGGGGATTTTAAGGGGGATAAGGGGGGTGCCTCGCAATAAACCCCCTTGTCCCCCTTATAGAAAAAAGCAAAGTGGGAATTGGAAACTAAGAAGTGTGCTTGTGCAAAAGCAAGATTCAACAACCAAAGAATCTAATCGCAAAAAAATGCTGACAAATGATGTTTTGCAAAAGCACGGATTTGATCTGATTTAAAGTTGATTTGAAATTTTTTTAAAGTTGGCTTGAGCAAAGCACCCTTTATACAATTCTAGAATCCCCTAGGATCTCTCTTAAGGGGGTCAAGGGGAACTTATAGCAAGCGTTCCCCTTATCCCCCTTAACAACCCCCATAACCCTAGCATTGCATTAGCAAGGCTCGTTCAAGATTACATTGACTTGGAATCTTTTTTGGTTCTACAAGGTTAGTTTAGGAAGCAGTTGCTATGATTTTTTTGAAATAGCAATAAATAGAGAAATCGCACAACAAGTCATCAAATGGCAAACTAATGTATAATACAAAAAAGAAAAGCTATAAAAATTGAACAAGAAAAATCCTCTTGAGTTATCTTGAGCCTTTTTGTATATAGTGCAAATCATTGGAGAGTTTTATGTTTCATTGTGTTTTTAATGCCAATCAAGCTTATATTAAATATCTTGGGGTTTTATGCTATAGCATCATCAACAACACCAAAACACTTTCTAAATACTCTGATAATCCACTGGGGGGGGGGGGACAAAGACAAAAGGGGCTATTGCTTTCATATTTTAACCGATGGTTTATCCCACAATACGCAAGAGAAATTACTAAAGTTTGAAGAAGAACTAAACAAAATTTATCCTTGCAAGTTTGAGATATATACATTAGATGATAGTGAATTTGCAGGATTGCCAAAACTCAACAACAACTATCTAACTTATTTTCGTTTAAAGATGGCAAGTGTTCTCCCAAAGGAAATTGAAAAATGCCTCTATCTTGATGTGGATATGCTATGCGTATCTGATATAAGAGAGATTTTTGAAATAGACATTCAGCAAAAAGTATGTGGGGCTGTCATAGATGCACACTTTATGCCATTCCGTAGCGCAATAGGCAAAAAAGGGGATGATTTTTCTCTATGTATAGACACTTATTTCAATGCTGGACTTTTACTCATCGACCTTAAAAAATGGAGAGAAGAAAACATAGAAGAACAATGCTTTACCTTTCTAAAATCTTACATTCCACAATTTCACGATCAAGACACCCTTAATGCAATTTTAAGTAAGAGAGTCTATTTGTTGGATTTGAAATGGAATTTTATGGTGGGACATTTGGAGAACGATGGGCATTCTTTCAGAGAGGAAAAAAAGCCATACACACTTAATTTCACAAAGCAGGAATATCAAAATGCAAAACAAGAAGCCAAAATTTTGCATTTTCTTACAGGAGATAAACCTTGGAATAGTCATTTTTATCAAGACAACAATACTGCTTTATTAATGAAGCAATGGAGGGATATTGCATTGCAAATTCCTATATTTTGCGATGAATTGCAAGCTGATTTATCACAAGCCCATCTAAATGCACTAAAACCCAAATACCACTCTGGATGGCGTAAATATTTCCACAAACTCAAAGTGCTTTTGAAATGCGCTAGATTCCAAATTTTATTGGCACTGCGTCTTAAGTAGCAAAAAATCAGAAAAATCATCTCAATCAGCCTCAAAACTTGTTTGAAAGCCCAATAGATAATATATTTATTGGTTCTTATAAATCAAGTTGACAAAATTCCAAAAATACAAGTATGCTAAACTTCCATTATCTCAACTAAGAATGGTAGGAAAATAGATGAAAAAGTTTTTGATTTTTTGTTTTGTATTCAGCCTTTCTCTTTTTGTAAAAAGATGGGTGCAAGGAATACAAGAAACTGCACAAAGAAGGGGTGCGATAATGAAATGGTTCCTACCTACAAAGGCTCTTGATGTTTAATGGCTTGATTCGTGAAATCGCAAAGGTTGAAAAATTTCAAAACAATCATCTTTTTATCCAATCCTCTTATATCCCCAAAATTGGCGATAGTATCGCTATCAATGGCACTTGCCTTACAGCAGTAGAAATCTTTGCTCAAGGCTTTTGTGTAGAATTAAGCACGCACACACAAGCTCAAATCGCTGTTGAAAACCTAGATGGCTATGTGCATATTGAGCCAGCTTTGCAAATGCAAGATCGCATTGATGGGCATTTCATACAAGGGCATATTGATGCCATAGGCACAATCACACAGATTCAAACACAAACAAACCAAACACTTTTCAAGATTGCCACACCCCCCTCTATCGCCCACCTCATCATCCCCAAAGGCTCGATTGCTCTTGATGGAGTGAGTCTGACTATTGCTGATTTTAGCCAAAACTTATTGAGTGTGATTGTGATCCCCCACACCTTGCACAACACATTGTTTGCCACCTATACGCCCAAGCGTAGAATCAACATCGAAACAGATATGATTGTGCGTAGTATCGCACACATTATCCACAAAAGCTCTGCCTCAAAAGATTGGAAGCATTTTGATGCAATCACATTGGGATATTAATGCACAAAAAAGCCGCTGCCATCGCTTATAATCAAACCAAAAACCAAGCTCCTCAAGTTATCGCTTCAGGACAAGGCACAATCGCACAAAGCATTATTGCCAAAGCACAAGAGTTTGACATTCCCCTCTTTGCCAATGCGACTTTGGTAGATTCACTCCTGTGTTTGCAAGTCGATGAGGAAATCCCGCCAGAACTTTATCAAGCGATGGTGGAAGTATTTTTGTGGCTCCAAGAATGTGAGCAAAAAGCACAAATCAGTCGCTAATCAAACCGCTAGTTATTTGATGTGCTTCTTTGCCTCTTTGACAACCTCAATCACACAATCTATCCCACCAGCTAGCGAAAACAGCCAATACTTATGCACAAAAATCAGCTCGATTTGTTTGGCACGCTTTTGCATTTCATCTGCACTAAATTGGCTCAAGATTCTAGCGATGTCCATTTCTTGATGAAAGATATAAGACTGCAAAGCGTCTAGAAATGTCGCATTAAATACAGGGTTTTTGAAAAATTCTTTGATTTTTTCAATCTCTTTGCTCAAAGAATCAAGCTTCTTATAATCAATCTCTTCCAATCGCTTTTCTTCATTCAGTCTTTCAAGCTCCTCGCAAAACTCTGCGACTTTCAAAAACACTTTTTCTGTGCGTTTTTGCTTTTTGCGTCCCTCTCTAATCCAAAAACTGCATTTATCTTTTGCTTGTTGTATTTGAGCTTCTAGCTTTTCTTGTGCAGGGAAAGACAAGATGATAGGCTCTTTTGGGGTTTGCCTCACTAGCTTGATAGCTTGAGCAAATGGCATTTCTTGCGTCCCCTCAATCCTTGCCCCTCCCTCTGTGGCATTGATCACTTCGATAGGATAAGGCGTGTTGGCAATATCTCTTTCATAGAAATTCAAGAACAATTTCCACACTTGCGTTGTTTCCACCTCCCCTCCTCCCCCATAGCGTGTTGTGAAAATCTTTTCTCCCTCGCTTTTGGGCTTGATCTCATCGCTTCCATAAACTGCCCCTTGTGAATGAGAGCTTCCATCTTGAGCAAATGCCAAATCTTGTCCGATGATGATACAACGCTTAAATCGCGAATGCACAACAAGCTCATAAGCCATATTTGCCGCACTCATTCCGATCCCAAGATAGCCATACTCATCAAAACCAAAATAAGTGGTATAGCCAAAAGGGCGAAAACTATAGCTGATCAAACCACCCTTTTTTTCAACAGCACTTTTGAGGCGTGGATGCACGATAGATGTGAGAGCAAACACCACGCCTTCAAAAGCCTCTTTGGGCAATTCCTCATAAAATTTTGCAGTTGCCTCAACCCTCTCAAGCGAAAACACAATATCAGGTTTGATCCCATTGCGATACAAAATAGGAAAAGACGCATCGATACACATCAATGTCGCATACGGAGCGACTTCCTTGAGCAATGCGAGTTGCTTGTATAAACTAGGTCCTGTAGAAACAATGATAGCTGTATCTCTGTGTTTGAGTTGCATCACAAGCTCTACTAGATTTGGGCTTCTCAATGCACTTGAAATGTTTTGGATATGGTGCTTGATCCCCACAATCGCATCTTTGGCATCATTGCCCACAGCAACGACGGCGTGCTCAATCGCTTTGATAAAATCCCCATTCAACCTCATAAAATCCTCGCGATAACGCTCATAATAAGAGTTAAACACCTCTAGCATATAGGTTTTAAAATACAACTTGCAATGCTTATCCTCATCAAGCAAAGCAATCACCCCTTGTGCATTCAGTCCATTGCAAAACACAATACGCCCCTCCAAAATCTCAGAGGAAAAATCCAAAAAATGCAAAACAATGAACAACAACTCAAGCTCTGGCTCAACAACTACTACTCTTTTAAGCAACTCATTGCCCAACAAAATCTTATAAAGCACCCCATTTCCTACCCCATAAAAATACAAATAAGGGCAATAGGCACTATGACTTAGCTCATTGTGACGCTTCATCGTCTCTTCTAGGGGTTGAGTCGCAAAAAGTGGGGTCTGCTCCTGCTTATCCAAAATATTATAATTTGCCACATCAGAACCTAAAAATACTTCATATCGTTGATTGGGTGAAATATTTTGAAGTTTGAATGCAAGATTGGGATTTTTTACAGCTAGACTTGCAATATTTTGCTCAAAAAAACTATCCATTTATGCAACCTTAAAGTAGAGTTTGGAACTCCCCAAGGGGGAGTTGAGAGATTATTGGAGAAGCCTCAAGACATTTTGTTGCACTGCGTTTGCTTGTGCCATTGCGAAACTTCCACTTTGAGCCAAAATATTGTGCTTGGAGAAGTTTGCAGATTCTGCAGCAAAATCCACATCCCTGATTTGAGATTCTGCAGCTTTGACATTGACTTGAGTCACAGAGATATTGTTGATTGTTGCAGTGAGTTGGTTTTGCACTGAACCCATATCTGAACGGATACGATCAAGCTGAATCCTTGCAGATTCTGCCATATCCATCACAATCATAGCCCCTGCAAGACTTGTCACACCAGAGCTCAATCCCTGTGAGTTGAGGTTAGCTTGAGCGACATTGGCATTTGCTCCAGAAGCTGAGGCGACATTTGCATTGAAATCACCTAGCAAAGAACGCAAGGCAACGGTTGCTTCTGCCACACCTTGAGCAGAGTGGAATCCAACATGGCTAAAGTTTGTTCCACTTACGACGATATCTTTGGCACTCGTTCTTGTAAGAGTGAGACGCCCCACAATAGCGTGATTGGTTCCAGAGATACCCGCGAAGTTTCCTCCACCAAACACTGCTCCTGTGGCACTAATAGTCTGAATCGAAATCGCCCTTCCATCCACACTCTTGATATTGATTCTTCCAGTAATATCTGTATAAGCCTCAACACCTGTTGAATCTTTGACCGCATTGATCGCATTGACCAATCTCCCATCTGCGTCGTTTTTCTTGACTTCATCGATTGATCCGATATTGACACCATTGATTGTCAATCCACGCACCGTTCCTGACTGCACGGGAACACCACCTGTCGCAACTACATTCCAGCTTGCACGCACACCCAATTTGTCCGAATAGCGATTGATCGCCTCGCTCAACACCCCAATACCTGTTCCTGCAGAATTTGAAATCTTAACGGTTTCAATCTCATATTCCTCTGTTCCATTGACTTCTTTGAAGTTGAAAGCCACTTCTGTGAGGTTTTTGGCACCTGCACTTGCAAGCATTCCAATACCATCAAATGAAGCTGTCTCCATTCTGACTTGCCCGATTTTATCTGAGCTTGTCGCACCGATTGTGGCTTTGATTGTTGTGTTGGAATATGCACCAATTTGGAACTCTTTGTTATTAAATGCACCAGAGAGCATTTGCTGACCATTGAAGCTTGTAGTGTTGGCAATATTGTCCAATTCCTCAAGCAATCTTGTAATGTCCGCCTGCAAAGCCTTCCTTGTCTCTGTAGTTTGACCATCTTGAGCTGCTTGAATTGCCTTGGTTTTAATCGTATCCAAGATCTTGATTTGCTCATCCATTGCCTTGTCAGCAACTTGAATCATACCAATAGCATCATTGGCATTTTTGACTGCTTGTCCCAAACTTTCGCTCTGACTTCTCAAGCTATCGGCAATCGCCATACCTGAGGCATCATCTGCTGCCTTATTGATTCTAAGACCAGAGCTCAACTTCTCAAGAGAGGAGCTTAGAGCTCTATTGTTTTGAACGCCGATAGTATGTGCATTTAATGCTGCGACATTTGTGTTTATCCTAAAACTCATCGTGTATCCTTACTAAATGAAATTACAACTCGAGCTTTAGCAATTTGTGTTCCAACTTGTTTTTTCTCAAAAATACGGGCTGTGTTGCACAAAAAACCAAAAAACATTATAAAATCATCATCAAATTTATATATAGAAGAAGGGGCAAATGAAACATCTCATCATCGTAGAATCTCCGGCAAAAGCCAAAACTATCAAAAATTTCTTAGGCAAAGATTATGAAGTCATTGCCTCCAAAGGGCACATCCGTGACTTGCCCAAAAACACATTTGGGATCAAAATCGAAAACCAACACTTCACTCCAGAATACAAAATTTCAAGTGATCACAAAGAGATTGTCAATCAAATCAAATCTCTTGCCAAGCAAAGCCAAACGATCTACATCGCAACCGATGAGGATCGCGAGGGAGAGGCGATCGGCTACCATATCACTCAAGCCATTGGCAAAAACTCCTATCCTAGAATCGTGTTTCACGAAATCACAAAAACAGCTATCCAAAATGCCCTAAAGTCTCCAAGAGAACTCGATATGGACAAAGTCAATGCACAACAAGCAAGGCGTTTGCTAGATCGTATCGTTGGATTCAAGCTTAGCGGCTTAATTGCCAGTAAAATCCAAAGAGGACTAAGTGCAGGAAGGGTGCAAAGTAGCACACTCAAAATTGTGCTAGATCGCGAGAGAGAGATACAAGCCTTCAAGCCTGTCCGTTATTTCAATATCGAAGCATTGTTTGAACCACAAATCCAAACCCAACTTGTCGCCTTTCAGCAACAAAAACTTGACAAATTGAGCCTCCAAGACCCCAAACAAGTAGAGGAAATGCTCAAAATCTTACGACAAGAAACATTTGTTGTTGCAGAAATCAACAAAAAAAGCAAAAAAACTCCCACCCCTCCACCATTTATGACCTCAACTCTCCAGCAAAGTGCCTCCAGTCTGCTAGGCTTTTCCCCCACCAAAACAATGAGTGTCGCCCAAAAACTCTATGAAGGAGTGAAAATGCCAGAGGGGACTATGGGAGCTATCACTTATATGAGGACAGATAGCCTCAACATCGCCAAAGAAGCCCAAGAAAAAGCTAGAGCTATGCTCCTTGCAAATTATGGCAAAGACTATGTCCCCAAAAACTTCAAAAACTACAGCACTAAAAACAAGGGAGCACAAGAGGCACACGAGGCAATCCGTCCGACAAACCTCGATTTCACTCCCCAAATTGCACAAGGTTTCTTAACCGCAGATGAGCTCAAACTCTACACCCTCATCTATCATCGTTTCCTAGCCTCTCAAAGCGTTGATGCAGAGTTTGAGAGCCAAAGCGTCATCATTTCTTCAAAAAGCGGAGATTTCAAAGCCAATGGAAGTCGGCTTGTTTTTGAGGGCTTTTATAAAATCATCGGCACTCAAGACAAGGACAAATTGCTCCCAGCTCTCAAAGAGGGCGAGAGTATCCAACTCCAATCTATGGAGAGCAAAGAGCATTTCACAGAGCCACCAGCGAGATTCTCAGAAGCTAGTCTTATCAAAACAATGGAGGGTTTGGGTATCGGGCGTCCAAGCACCTATGCACCCACTATCGCACTGCTCACAAATCGCAAATACATCACGATTGAAAAAAAACAAATCTTTGCTCAAGAGAGTGCTTTCAAAGTGACAGAAATGCTAGAAAAACATTTCAATGAAATCGTTGATAGCCACTTTAGTGCCAAGTTAGAAGAAGAGCTTGATGAAATCGCAGAGCGAAAGCAAGATTGGCAAGAAGTGCTATGGCGTTTTTATGAGCCATTTGAACGCAAAATCGCAGAGGGAAAAACATCTATCGCTTCCCTCAAAGTGACTATTCCCACAGGAGAATCCTGCCCAGAATGTGGCAAAGAGCTTGTGCTTAGGAGTGGGAGATTTGGGGAGTTTGTCGCTTGTAGTGGCTATCCCAAATGCAGATATGTCAAAAAAGATCAAGAGGAAACATCTCAAGATCAAGAATCTGTCGGAGAGTGTGAAAAATGTGGCAAACCAATGGTGAAAAAAATAGGAAGAAATGGGGAATTTATCGCTTGTAGTGGCTATCCCAAATGCAAAAACACAAAATCTCTCCAAGCTTCCAAACCCAAAGCATTGGAAGTCAAATGCCCTGAATGTGGTGGAGAGATCTTACATCGCTTTAGTCGCAGAGGAGATTTCTATGGTTGTGGCAATTATCCAAAATGCAACTTTATCGCCAAATACGAGCCGATCGCCCAGCCAAAATGCCCTGAATGTGGCTATATGGTAATGCAACGCACCTATAGAGGCAAAGAAATCTATGAGTGCATCAAATGCAAAAACAAAACCGAAGTGAAAAACTGATTTGAACAATCCAAAACGGCTTGATAAACAGATCAAATGACGCTATATGTCTTTGGATCAAATCTATCAAGCCCAATATTAATCAAATTTCAACTCCCCCTCTCAATCATCAAAAGATACAACTCTATGTCTATAGAGTGAAAAACTGATTAATCTTTGGGGATCGAAGCTTTAAGCTTTTTGATGACTTGGATTGCTAGGCGTTTGGCAAAAAATTCTTGCGAAACTTGAGATTTTCGAGTATCAGTCACTTCCAAAGCCTCAAGGGTTTCTTCTCCTTGCATCACGATCACGCTAACATCTGCAAAATCCACATCTCCAGATACACTAATCTTGATTTGATATTCTCCATTTGGGGCAATACGCACAATTTTGAGCATTTCTTGCTTTAATGCATTTTGAAAAACCCTACCGATTTTTTGGAAATTGGAATCATAGACAAACTCCAAACTCAAGCTTGGTTGCTTCTCCAAATGAATACTCAAAGGATACTTCAAACCGCTCAAAACTTCATACAACATCTGATTTTCTAGGATTTGAGGATACAAAACATCTCTTTTGTATCCATAGGCAAAAGGATTTCTCACCCCTTCAAACACTTGTTGCTGCTGCTTGAGTTTTGTGTCTAATTGTCTGAGCATATCCTCTTTGTGAATCTCAACTTGAACATAGCACAGCGTCTCAATACATTCAGAATGAGTGATTTGGATATAACTCAAATTTTGAAGTTTTGTATCAACACTCATATCTTGAAAAGCTAAAGAGGTGATTTTGCTATCTTTTCTTTGTGTTTGTTGCTCTAATTTTGTCTTGACACTTGAAGACAAAGAGCTAGAGAGATCGACAATCGCGTTTTGTTTAGCTTGAGATGGAGTGGAGCCAACCCCCAAACCATACAAGCTCCCCTCACGCACTACGGGCTTTTCAAACCAACTAGGTGCAGCATACACAACAGCACACAGGGTCCAAACTACTACTATTGCTTTTTTCATTTTTCATTAGCAAAAGCTTCTAATTCCTTAGGATCAATCTGATTATCCATCAAATTTTTTTTGATTGCTTCCACTTCTTTATCTGCAAGTTTGACAAGGACATAAACACGAGTTCCCGAATCATTGATCCAAAATCCAGCAGGTTGAGTATTTGTCAAATATTTTTGAGCATTCTCACCAATTTTGCCTGCAACTTGCTCATTGAGCGTCTTGTTTTTTCTATCTGTTTGCTTGTTTAAGTAGCTAGTCACTTTCACACCAATTTGCTTACTGACTTCAGCTCTAGCCGCTGCAGTTGCCTCAGTTCGTGCAAAATTCACATTACCATCAATAATAGGTGCATCACCAATACCACTATACAAACCAACACCTCCCTCTATAACCCAACTTGGTGCACCTTTCAATCCTGTTTTTTGCAAAGCTTCCTCACTGATGTGGGTGCCACAACCTACAAAAAACAATGCACTTACAAAATACAACATATATCGTTTCATTTTCACTCCTTATGATTTTAAATTACCAAACCGAACTTTTTCCAGAAGAGATTTTGGAAATATCGATTGTTCTGCTCCATTGAAGAAGCCCACTTTTCAAATCATTGATTTCAATCTTAAAGAAATAATCAACCCTTTGATCTCCACCTATTGAAGTTATTCTTTGCCCAACTTTTCCTGTCAAAGAAAGCGAAGCACCCACAAGCTCTCCCTTTTCGATCACGGTTTCTTGGTTAAACTCTTCATTATCTCTTGCAGTTCTTGATTGAGCAATCATAGAATCAGTGCTACCACCACTCCCACTCATAGCACGCGTAATACGAAACTTCCCGCTATTTTGAAGTTCCTCTACAATCCTTGCAGTAATTTGCTCCATATCAAGCTTTATCGTTGTGTCATTGATAAAATCCGAAACTGCAATAGTTTTTGGTTGTTCAAAAGAGATTTTCTGAAAAAATCTACTTTTATACAGAGATTCCAAACTCTCTTGAGTTGCCTTTTTGAGATCATTGAGATCCAATCCTGCACTTACATACTCTTGAGAGTTTGTGCTGATATACCTAGCCCCACCAGCACAACCAAAAAATCCTAGTGCAACTATTAGGCTCAAAACAACTTGCTTCAAATTTCCTCCTTATTTATTTTGAAATTAAATTGATTAAAAACACATTATGGTTTGCATTGCGAACATAAACCATATTGTTTTGATTAGTGCAAAACGCTTCACTGGAAATTTTATCACAATTATCTGAAAGAGTGATTCTGGCTATTTTCCTTTTTCCAGCAAAAAGCTCGTATTCTCCTTGATTATTTTCTACTCTTAGAGCATAAAAAGCATTGGGAAATGTAGAAACAATCCTCAAATCTGCTGAAGTAGATGCTCTAGAATACAAAGCTCCTGCAAGATTGCCGATCAATCCTGCAGTTCCGCCAATCTGTGCCACTCCAGCCTGAACCCCCAATTTTACAGCCATAGAAAGTATATTTCTTGTAACAATAAAAGGGAGTTGTTTTTTGAACTCATTAAAAAACAAAGGATTGAGCGTGGCAATCATTGATGCCTCTGTGCTTTTTCCTTGATTATCCAAAAGAGTATAGCTTGTTGCAAAATCCACACCCCTTTTTGGATCTGGCAATGCCAAAGAGGCATTCATAATGCTCACACCATCACCTGTAAAAACTGGCAAAGTGATCGAAAATCCTTTCTCGCTCTTACTAGGAGCGATTCCATCTTCGATCAGAATCCAAGTGTATTTTTTGTCTATGCGTTTTTGCGAAACCAACTCAAAATCTTTTTGTATTGCAAGATTCTGTGTCACCCCCATTGCCTCCTTGAGAAAATCTTGAGATTTCCCCTGATCCCCTTGAATATAAAAAAACACACCAGACACATAATCTACAAAAGGATTGATATACCCATTGAAATTCTGAAATTCTGAAAGATTGCTATAAGATGCAAGGATTTTGTCTGCCTCCTTTCCTTGATCTGCACTGCTTTGTTTGGCTTTATTTTCTTTTGATTCTAGCATTTTGGTTTGAGCCTTTTTGGCTTGAGCAATATCTTTCTCATAGTATTCCTTTGCTCTCCTTTGGCGATCGCTTGCACGATTTAGCTCAATCCTAGCATTAGCACCATCTTTGTGTGCCATATAATAAAGAGCCTTGTAATAATTCACCATCACCCCCTCATAAAGATACCCTCTATAAGGGATCACCGTATCATTCACTAGCAATGCACCAAAGTTTTCAAACAATCCAGACATAAGTCCCTTTTCCTCAATCACTTTGATATTACCCTCAGCTTTTTCCAAAAACTTCAATGCTTCAGGCTTTTGTAACTCAAAAGCAATCACTCCTGCTTGTATCTGCCACAACAAATCATCAGCACCTGCTTGTGTATTTTGCTTTTTGTGGATTGCAGAACCACTCTCTGCTAGTTTCAATGCCTTATTGACATCTCCATTATAATATTGCGAAGTCACTTCCTTCAAACTCACACTAGAACAGCCAGTCCATAGCAATGCAAAACAACCAAACAAAATCATTGGTAAGATCTTGCGTATTTCCATCACATTTCCTTATAAACTTTAGATTATCCCACCAGTCCCATACCCATAAATAAGGTAAGTTTAAATTATATATATACTTTTGCCTTCTTGTAAAATAAAATCTCCAAATCAATTCCATAATCAAGATTCAAAAAAATCGCATCAAAGCCACACTTTTGCTAAGCCCAAACAAAAAACACTACAGATTCTAGAAACGCCCCAAAAATGTAGTTTCTCAAACCAAGCCAAAAGTGTCTATTTTCAAGTATAATTTTCCCAAATTTCAAATCAAATAATCAAAGGATTGACTTATGAGTGTTTTACAAATCGGTGCAGGGGGAGTGGGCGGAGTAGTCGCACACAAACTCGCAATGAATGCAAAGACTTTTGGCGAAATCACACTTGCTTCACGCACACTAGACAAATGTCAAGAAATCGCAAAAAGCGTCCATACAAAAACCGGCGTCACGATTCAGACGCGTAGTGTCAATGCAGATTGTGTAGAGGATTTAGTCAAACTCATTGAGGAAGTTCAACCCAAAGTCGTGATCAATGTCGCTTTGCCCTATCAAGATTTGAGCATTATGCAGGCGTGCTTGCAAACCAAAACCCACTATCTTGATACAGCCAACTACGAGCACCCAGACACGGCAAAATTTGAATACAAAGAGCAATGGGCATTCCACAAAGCCTATCAAGAAGCAGGGATTTTTGCCTTGCTAGGAAGTGGCTTTGATCCGGGAGTGACCAATGTCTTTTGTGCGTATGCACAAAAACACTACTTCGATGAGATTCACTCTATTGATATTTTGGATTGCAATGCAGGGGATCACGGCTACCCCTTTGCCACCAATTTCAACCCTGAAATCAATCTTAGGGAGGTGAGCTCCAAAGGAAGATATTGGAAAAATGGAGAGTGGATTGAAACAGAGCCAATGGAGATTATGCAAGTTTGGGATTATCCTGAGATTGGCAAAAAAGATTCTTACCTACTCTACCACGAAGAGCTCGAATCGCTTGTCAAGCACATCAAAGGACTCAAACAAATCCGCTTCTTTATGACTTTCTCCCAAAACTATCTCAACCACATGAGATGTCTAGAAAATGTAGGAATGTTACGCATTGATGAAGTGCAACACAATGGCAACAAAATCATTCCAATCCAATTCCTCAAAACTCTTTTGCCTGATCCTGCTAGTCTTGCAGGACGCACGATTGGCAAAACCAATATCGGGTGCTATATCCAAGGTATCAAAGAGGGCAAAGAAAAAACAATCTATATCTACAATGTCTGCGATCATCAAGAATGCTATCAAGAAGTCAATGCACAAGCCATCAGCTACACAACAGGGGTGCCAGCAATGATTGGTGCCAAACTCATCGTTGGGGGCAAATGGGGAGGAAATGGGGTGTTTAATATGGAAGAGCTAGATCCTGATGCCTTTATGCAAGAGCTCAACGCACAAGGGTTGCCTTGGAAGGTTTTGGAGCTTTGAATCGCGTATTGAAGCTGTATTATCTCCACCAATTACTCGCATTTGGTGAGGAATTTACCCACGATATTCTGATGCCACCCAAAACCCAAACACGCACAGAATCTTTGGGGCAAAATCCCAAAGACGCAAGGATTGGCTTCATCACCAAAACCCCTTTGCTGGATTCTCAAGGCAATTTTTTGCCCAAACAAAGTGGGGAAATCTTGCAAAAAATCATTGCCAATGTTTTCAAACTCAATCCCAAAAAATGCAGCATACTCTCGTTTTTCAAAACCGATGTCATCACCAACCAATCAATGAGCGAAGATGCACAATACCGCAAACTTCTCCTCACCCAAATCTCACAAAGCACGGCTAAAGTTTTCATCATCTTTGATTTGCAAATTGCAAACATCTTGCTTGCCACAGACATCAAGCAAGGAGTGCCTTGCGTCTATGGGCAAAAAACCTTTATCGCCACCCATTCACTCACAGCACTTCTCAAGCTCCCTGCACTCAAACGCGAAACTTTTGCCGATCTCAATACCGCTAAGGAATTTCTATGAAAATCCCATACCTCTCAATCCTTTTGTTACCATTGCTTATGTTTGCCAACAATCTAACCCTTCCCTCACCCCAATACGCCACCCAAGACCAACAGATCGTCGAATCATTCTCTTCAAGCTTCCATTTTTCCAAAGAACTCAAAATCGCCCTATTGATGCCCAAAAAAATCATCGGACGCTACTCAAGTGCCACAATCGACACGATCCTAGCCTACCTTGCTTCTAGAGGTGTGAATTTTGAGTTTGAAGTCTTTGATTGTAGAAACGAAGAGGAGCAATCCATCAGCCACGCATATCAGCAAATCCGCGACAAAGAATTTCAATTTGTGGTTGCTATTTTTACGACCAAAGGGGCTTATCAACTTGCCAATCTCAAACTTGACATCCCTGTCTATATCCCCACGGTTCATAAAAATCAAATACAAAATCTAGTCAAAATCCCTCAAGGACTTTTCTTTGGTGGCATTGATTATGAAGAGCAAATCTCCCTACTCCTAAAACTAAGCGACCCCCAATCATTGACCATCGCATACAACGATGATAGTTTGGTGGGCGATAGACTAGGGATCATCGTGCGGGACAAAGTGCTTGATTTGCACGAATACACTATCGACAATCAGACTGCTGCGACTTTTTCAAAAAGTCACATCGATCAAGCCAAAAACATAGCAAACGCCAATATCTTTTTCAACACTCCCATTGTCAAAACAGGTTTGCTACTCTCCCAAATCGGCTACCTCAAGCAAAAGCCCTATCGCCTTTTTTCTACCCAAATCAACTACAACCCCTCGCTCATCATCCTCACTCAAAAGCGAGATAGGGAAAACCTCTTTATTGCCAACTCCATCTCATCAGCCGATCAAAAACTCACTGAATACAGCTTTTTACTCAATAGCGATTTGAAATACGATTGGGTCAATTACTCCACAGCTCTAGGGATGGAGAAGTTTTTCCGTTCAGCTTTTCCTGATTCTGCGGTGTTTTTCAAAGAAAACCTACAAGATCAACAGATTCTCTACCACACCAAAATCTACCAAATCAATCAAAAAGGCTTTTTCCCTATCGACGCGCAACCCACACTGCCCTAAATCCTTCTTTTTTTGCCTTTGAAAAAAGCTAAAAAACCAAACAAACAAACCCCTCCAGCCAAAAATGCTAATAACAAGCTCCCCTTGATCCCCATCACGACAAAAGAAATCAATGTGCAACAAGCAACAAGCGTCGTATAGGGGATTTGAGTGATGAAATGACTCTGCAAAGAGCAATCAAGACTTGAGGCAGAAAGGATCGTCGTGTCAGAAACAGGCGAAGAATGATCTCCATACACTGCCCCTGAAATCACACAAGCTAGTAACAACCCCACTTCAAATGGCAAATGTATCCCCCAATCCAAGCTCAAAGGAATCATAATCGCCAAAGTCCCCCAGCCTGTCCCAGTCAAAAAAGCAATCAATGCCGAAACCAAAAACAAACCTGCAGGGATCAAAAACCAATATTCTGCCGACAAAAATGAAATCAAAAATTGAGAGAGATAAAAACCACTTTGCAAATCCTCACGCAACAGAGAGCCAAACATCCACAAAAGGATCAAAATCCCAAGCAATGAAAACATTTCTGCCCCTCCCTCTCTGACACTTGCCCACAAACCAGAGAGCGTGATATTTTTCCAAGAAAGCAAAGCCAAAAGCAAAGCCACCACAACCCCACACACTAGAGCAAGAAACACATCAGCTTTGGACAAAATCCCCCAAATCCCAACACCTCCAGCACTCACTCCGCTTGCAATCATCATCACCAAAGTGACACACACAAGAGCCAAAAGTGGGGCAAACAAGCCCCAAGGATTTGTTTGTCCTGTCATCTCGCCCATTTGCTGCTTCTTGTCTCCCGTATAGCTTGTCCTCATCGCTCCAAGATCCACACGCCAAACAATCACCAAAAACACTGCCAAAGGGCAAAACCAAGCATAAAAACTCTGAGTCATCGCTTCAAAAAAATCTACGAAAAGTTCCTCTTGTCTGACATTTTGCCCCAATAGCCCCAAAATATAAGCCCCCCAGCTTGAAATGGGGATCAACACACAAATAGGCGATGCGATAGAATCCACAATATATGCCATTCTTTGCGGACTAGAATATCGCTTGAGTGATCGTGCGAATTGTCCAGAAACCACGACGCTAAAAAGCCCATCAAGAAAAATAAACAAGCTCATCATAAAGACGCTTAGCTCTGCTTTGACTTGCGTGTGGATATTTTTTTGTGCCCATTTTTCAAACTCTCTCATCGCTCCACTATGCACCAACACACGAGACAAAATGCCTAGCAAAATCAAAAAAACAAACAAGCACACCATATCGATTTTGAGTGTCTGAAACTCAAAAGAATAAAACACGCCAAGCAGTTTATGCCAAAAATAAGAGGGCAATTCCATAGGTTCTTGATAATGTAGAGCAATCCCACCCAAAACAATCCCTATAAACATACACAAAACAATGCGTCGCGTGACAAAAATCAACACAGCGATGACGCAAGGAAGTAAGATCCCAATTTCGCTCATTTTTTCTCCCAAATCAATGCTACTTCAGAAAACCTAAAATCGCAATTTTCAGATTTTTTTTGAATATCCTTAGTTTCCAAAAGTTTATCACTTTGAGACATCAAACTGCATCAAACATTGTCAATCTGTATTGATATTTCCCAGAATCTCTTTTTGGGGTTGGTTTGAGGGACTATACTCTGTGGGTGATTCCAAAAGTCTCTTGGGGTTTCTTTTTGGCTTGTCTTGGGGGGAAGCACAGCTTTGGGGTGATTCTAGAATCTCTTAGTTTCTCCTTCTTTGAGTTGGTTTGGCAAAACCACGGCTTTTGGTATTTCAAGCACGGCTTGGAGTTTCTTTTGAAGTTGGCTTGAGCAAACCACCCTTTATACAATTCTAGAATCCTCTAGCATCTCTCTTAAGGGGGTCAATGGGAACTTAGGGCAGCGTTCCCCTTATCCCCCTTAACAACCCCCATAACCCCAGCATTGCATTAACAAGGCTCGTTCAAGATTACATTGACTTAGAATCTTTTTTGGTTCTACAAGGTTGGTTTGGTTAGCAGTTGTTTGTGCTTATAGTGAAGTAGCGAGGGTTTTGTGTTTTTGTGATTTTTTAAAAAATTACAACAAGAATCTAAAAATCAAAACCAAAACTTTTCACAAAGATTCTAAGAATCTAAAAAACAAACCTGAAACACCAAAGAATCAAAACAAAGTCAAACTAATGTGGGTAACACACAAAAAGCGGGCAGGGGTTTGGGGGATTTTAAGGGGGATAAGGGGGGTGCCTCGCAATAAACCCCCTTATCCCCCTTATAGAAAAAAGCAAAGTGGGATTTGATGACTAAGAAGTGTGCTTTGGCAAAGCCAATCTCAAAAACTAGCAAACAAATCAAGAATTGCCAAAAAGTATGCTTCACCCAAACCAAGATTCAACAACACAAGAATCCAATCACAAAAAACGACCAGCAAATAGCATTTTGCAAACCGCACTTTTGGCGACTCTAGAATCCTTTGAGATCCTACAAGGTTAGTTTGATCAGCGGTTTGTCGTGCTTATTTTGGAATAATGAGGAGTTTATGTTTTTGGAGTTTTTAAAAGATTGCACCAAGATTCCAGAATCCGTTTAGTTCAAAATGCCAAAGGCATTTGAGCCTTTGCTATTGCTTGAGACTCAAGAGAGTATTGAGGATTTGATCTGAAGTTGTCACAGCCTTAGAGTTCGCTTGAAACCCTCTCTGCGTCACGATCAGCTGAGTCAAACCACGACTCAAATCGACATTACTCATCTCTAGCTTACTTCCAGAGACAGAACCGCGTCTTCCTGTGTTTGGAGCACCTATCATCGGAGTTCCGGAGTTTGCACTCTGCATAAACAGATTGCCGCCCTCATTTTGCAAACCCGCATTATTGGCAAAATTTGCAAGTGCCACTTGAGCAAGTGCCAAAGTTTTGCCATTGTTGAAAGCCCCCAAAAGGTTACCATTACTATCAAAGCGAATATCCGCCAAATCTCCTGCCTGATAGCCGTTTTGATCGATCGCATAGGTTTCAGAGATTTTATCCACGCTAGTCAATCCATCAAACGCCTTGTTGGAACCAAACGCCAAATCAATGCGTTGAGGGGATTTCGCACCATTTTGAGGCTCAAACTCAAGGCTAGGAGGGTAGATCCCCGCTAGACTTCCATCGCCATTGAATGTCACCCTTCCCCCCTCCAAAATATTGGGATAAGCCTCACTCGCACCCACAATCCTTGAAGGTGTTGGCACAATCGCCCTAAACTTCCACTCCAAAGGTCCTGATTTGAAAAACTCGATACGCACATTGTGTTTGGAGCCTAGAGAATCATAAACATCGATACTCGCATTGTGGATCGCTTTGGTCAATCTCGCCGAAGTCGTTGCTTTGCCCCCCTCCACAAGTGCAGAGGTATTGAGCGCACTCATCGCATCTTGGAACAACACATTGCTTGCCACATTGTCAGAAGAATACCCCGAAACAAAGATATTGAGGTTTTCTTCGACACCATTGCCATCCTCTTTGTTGTTGATCTCAAACATTCCATATTTGTTGATCGTCACTACAATGCTTGAAGTGCTATCTTTGTAAGGTCCTGCAGGGTTTTTCACCATATTAGCATCGTGTTGCATCAACTCTCTAAGCTGTTCTGTGGTTTTGAACTGCCCAGTTGTGAAATCAGGCTCATTGCTCGTTGTGTATTTGTAGCGGAATGAAGTGATGTCAGCATCACCATTGGCAAAATTTGCAAACACCCCTGTCCCAGAATCTGTCACGATGATGTTTTTGAGATTCTCATTCCCATCCATTTCGTTTTTGTTTTCAAGACGCAATACGCCATTATCGACATACGCAGTGACTCCTGTCTGATCTGTTGCTGCATTGATCGCATCTCTAGCAGCCGCAAGAGAAGTGATCCCACTTGCATTGGAATCATTGCTGAAACTAATCAGTGCTCCATTGAGCCCCAAAGTGCTCACGCCATTGGTATCTTTCACCTCTCTTAACATCTTGGAGTGCTTATAGCTCACCCAAATCCCTTGATCTTGAGTGAGTCCCAAAGCATTCCCATCGCTATTAAACAACACCCCCATATCCTCTGCATTTTGTTGAAGTTTGAAATTAGAATCATAGATCGGATTTGTGCCATCAGCTTTTGTCCTCACCGCCGAATCAAGCTGAGAAATGCTATCCATTTGCTCCACCTTGCGTCCAGAATTGAGGTTGGCTCTAAGCGAAATCGAAGAAGAAGCTTTGGCAGGCATTACCATTCCCGGATCGATCTGTATCCCTCTCACAGGTCCTGTATTATCGACCCTAAACATACTCGCATCATTGAGATTGTCCAAATCATTTCCACGCATCCAACCTTGCACGACATATCCCCCCGTTGTGACAAGATTCCCATTGGCATCGAAAAGAAACTCACCATTTCGCGTAAATTTTTGCGTATTTCCCTTGTTGGCACTCACCACGAAAAACCCCTCGCCCTCGATCGCCAAATCTGACTTCACATCTGTGTTTTGCATACTTCCTTGAGAGAATATCCTTGTCGTCGCACCTACGCCAACACCCAGCCCCACAGACATATCATTTTGCCCCCCTAGCCCCGTCCCAAGAGGAGCCGTTGCAGAACTTCCAATCTGAGAGAGCATATCTGTAAAAGAAGCCCTTGAATATTTATAACCCACGGTATTCACATTTGCAATATTGTTACTCTCCACATCAAGTGCGACTTGATGAGCCTGCATACCACCGACACCGGACCATAACGATCTAAGCATATTCCAATCCTTCATTTCAAAATTTATTTGCAGAACAAGAAGCAAAAGATATTCCAACTTTGGTTTTCCCAACTCCTCAAACTAGCAAATCCAACATTCCAAAGTCTGTGCCACGACTCCGCAAACACTGCAGATCCTTTGAGCTATAATCCACCAAACCTCTTGCATAATCTCTTATTTTTGGGTATCTTACAAATTTATCTAACGACAAGGAGACAAAATGGAAACGATCAAGCATCATCGTATGGACAAAAATCTTGTGGGGGGGGGGTATGATGAAATCTTACAAACCTCTCATTGCCACATCGTTGGCATTGGCTCTCAGTGTGAGTGTGGCAAGTGCGACAGATTGCCCTGCTAGTGGCAGTGCGATTTGTTATAACACTAATGCCGGATCAACAGGTTTCCAACAATTCACAGGTTTAAATTTTGGGCAAGAAGGTGGATACAATAAACTGCAATTTGCCACGCCTCCGGCAAGTGGGATTACGATCAGTGATTTCACTCTCAAATTTAGAAATGCTGGGGAGCAACAAAGTAGTAGCTCTGAAGCCTCTGTGGGTGGCAATAACGCTCAAATCAAGCTTATCAACAAAGACAAAGGGCTTCAATTAGGGAATGGGCAGAATACTCTCACCATTGATTTCGGGAATTCTTTGCAAGGAAATCGCTCTCGCAAAGCCATTCTAAATTTTGAAGGCACAACAAATGGCGCTACACCAAAAACTGCCCTCAAAGGTCATCTTAAAATCCTAGCTGGTTATTATAATTCTAATGATAATGTAGAAGCCACTTTCAAGGGCGATATGGAAGGTAATATTGACATTGAAGGACGAATTGATTGGAGTATTGGCAGAACGCTTCAAACAGTCAAAACAAACTTCACTTTTGATGAGGGGGCAAAACTCAAAGGAAATTTGACAGCGTTATATACCAATGGCGAGCAAAATTTCATTTTTAAAGGTGGATCTGGAGGGATTGAAGGAAATATTTCAGCTAGTGGAGGTTTAGTCAGTGGTACAAATTTAAGTGGAAACGGAACACATAGTACTACACAAGTCAATATTACTTTCAAAGGCGAAAATGCAAGTATCAAAAAAGGAGCTAGTGGAACCACAGGACAAGTCATAGCTGAGGGTGCAATTTTGAATAACAATGCCAAATACCACGCTCACAACAGAATCCTTTTTGAAAATAATGGACAAATCGGAGAAGGGAATGATAGCCGTGTGAATATTATTGCAAGACCACGACAAAGTCAGCAAGGTGGAGACTTCGGAGGTGCACAATCTTACAACCTTATCCAATTCAACAAACAAGCCAATATTTATTTGCAAGATTTGAAGACAGTGCCACCAAAAAGAGTTACTTCCACTAGCCTTAATATCCTTAACCTTGAGCTTAGTGATGACCAATCAAGAGTAGGCGATACCAATGCTCTTGATATCAATATTATAGAAGCAGGTGGTGCTACTAGTGGCAATCTCATTGGTAGAGGACTTTTAAAATTCTCTAATACTGGCACCACTGCCAAAGATTTGACAATCAATACAAATGCGATAGATACTCCCTCTGTAAGCAACATTGCCAAAGGGAAACTTACTGCTAATAAAATCATCAGCAAAAATGGTGGAAAAAATACCATTCTCATAGAGGAAATAGCTGTTGATAATGGAATCTTTGCAGGAGACAATGCAAAAAATACCATTTTTATTGGTCAAGGTAACAGCACAATCGGAACAAATGGAATTGATAATCAAGGAAATGGTAGTAGCGGTGATTATGCTATTGTCACTGGTGCTAGTGGAGAAAATATATTCACTCTTGATTCTGCTAATCTCACCATAGCAAAAAACATTTACACAGCTAGTGGTGGCACAACGACATTCAATCTCAATGGCACCAACTCCACCCTCACATTGCAAGGAAAAAAGAATCAAATCACCACCATTTCTGCCACTGGTGCCAACTCCACCCTCAATCTCTCAAGCAATGCCCAAGCCACACTAGGACAAGCCCACAACTTCAACCTCCTAGAGATTGGAACAAAAGGCGGATCAACTGCTAGCACAGGACTCACTGCCAATAACCTCACCTTTGTTGTCTCTGTGGATACTCAAGCGACTCAAGGTGACACCAAAAGCACAATCGGAGGAGTGGCTACAAAATCAGATGGCACCTACGGCTACGCCTACTCCGATAGAATCATCATACATAATGTAGGGACTAACACTCGTGATGAAGCCAAATCAGCCAACCTTGCCGTTGCTATCGATCCTAGCCAAACTTCAAGCATCCACTACACAAAAGATAAAGGCACAGAGATAGAACACAACATCGCCGTCGCTACAATCAAAAATGGCACAACTGCTGGCACAACTAATCCCCTAGTCAATCTCACCTCTATTGAAACAATCAATGGTGGAGAAAAGATTCAAGTCGAATTCGTCAAAGTAGCTACAAATGAAAATGGCAAAGTCAATGGGGTAAAAGGTAAAGGTCAAGCTACACCCAAAGGCTACACCACCTACTTCCTAGGCAAAGCAATCAGTCTAGGAGTGGATAATACCACCCAACAAGCTCTCACTTCTGCTCTCTCTATCAATTATGATTTATACATTGCAAACCTCAATTCTCTTAACAAACGAATGGGAGAACTTAGAGACAATCCTTACACTCAAGGAGTATGGGCTAGAGTGTTTGGAGGACTCCAAGAATCTAACTTTGGATTGGGAGCACGCACAAGCTATGTGACTGCTCAAGGAGGATATGATTATGCACTAGAAACAGAGGGTGCCAAAAACTACATAGGACTTGCATTCTCTTATATGCACTCTAAGGGTGAGAGCAACAAAGCCACTCAAGCTAGCAATGCAATCAATGTGAGTGGTATCAATACTATCTATCTCTCCAATATCCAATCAAGTGGATATGAAATTGCTCTTTACAATTCTTATGTGAGCAATGTAGGTCTTTATAATGACACAATTGCCAAACTCAGCTATATCACTTCTGATTTTTCTTTGAGCAATAGTAGTGATCACAACAACACTGCAAACAATCTAGGATTCACTCTCTCCAATGAAGTGGGTTATCGTTTCATTCTAGGAGAACAACAAGATTATTTCATTGATCCACAATTAGAGTTAAGCTTAGGTTATCTCAATCAATCTGACTTCACCACCAAGATGAAAACTAGAAGTGGCAAAGGCAATCAACTCAAAGCACTCCAAGAGAGTGTGTTTTTGACTAGAACTAGACTAGGAGCTAGTTTTGGTAAAAAGATTGTAGAACAAGACAAAAACATCTCTCTTTATGTTGGAACATTCTATGAATATGATCTTGTCACAGGAGGATCCAACAAACTCACTACAAGCACAACAAAAGCTTACAATCCTGAGTTTGCTTCCAATGGTAGAGTGGTTTTAAATGTAGGAAGCAATCTAGAGCTTAATCAATCCACTAGAGTCTATGTGGATGTAGAGAAAAGCTTTGGAGACAAACTAAGGACACAACTCCAATTCAATCTAGGAGCTAGATATAGCTTTGGAGAAAAAACAAGCATTGAGAATGCAAAAGCACAAACCACTGCTCCTTTGAGAGTAGGAAATACTCCTACAGAGGAAACAGAAAAGGCTCAAATAGTTCCTAATGTCCCCAATAAAACCAAAGAGGACACAAGAACAAAAGCGACTAATTAGTAGTGGGATACTAAAAGGGGGAGGGGGTGATTCAAAATGAAAGGGGAAAGGGGGTAAAAAAAGCAAAGAGGGCTAAAGCCTTTGGTGTATGGGGTTAAATGAGGGTAATTATAAAGAAGCCTTTGGGTATGCCTTATGGCTGGGGGGTAATGAGGGCAACTATAAAAGCAAAGGGACTAAAGCCTTTGGGCTGGGGGTTAAAAGTGAGACAAGGGATCATCATTCCTTACAAGAAGTATCGAGCCTTTGGTGGGGCATTTGGTGTCAAATGCCCCTTAGAATGCTCCTACAGACAAATTGTGCTGTTGTTTTCATTTAGATTCTTTAGAATCTCCTTCCTGCCTATTGTCCGATAGGCAGGGGTGTTTTACAAAACTCAATACTTAACCCCCAATGCCAAACAAAACCAAAAAACACAAACCCTCACTATTTCAATATAAGCATAAACAACTGCTTCCCAAACCAACCTTGTAGAACCAAAAAGATTTTAGAATCGCTAAAGAATAGAGTTCCTCTAAACCAATCCCCAAAAACAAAACTTTGAGATTTGGCAAATTGATTCCTTTGTTTGAGATTGCTTTTGCACAAGCACACTTTTGGGGGATTCTAGAATCTCTTAGTTTCTTTTTTTGGGAGTTGCTTTTGCCAAAGCACACTTCTTGGTTTCCAATTCCTACTTTGCTTTTTTCTATAAGGGGGACAAGGGGGTTTATTGCGAGGCACCCCCCTTATCCCCCTTAAAATCCCCCAAACCCCTGCCCGCTTTTTGTGTGTTACCCATATTAGTTTGACTTTGTTTTGATTCTTTGGTGTTTTGAGTTTGATTCTAGATTTATTGATTTGAATCTAGATTCTTAGAATCTTTGAAATCTTTTTGAAAAACTTTGATTCTAGATTCTTGTATTTCTTTACTAATTCTTAGAATCTTTGGAATCTTTACGAAAAATTTTAGTTTTGATTTTTAGAATCTTTTTGCAATCTTTTAAAAATCATAAAAATATAAAACCCTCACTATTTCAATATAAGCACAAACAACTGCTAACCAAACCAACCTTGTAGAACCAAAAAGGATTCCAAATCAATGTAATGTTGAACGAGCCTTGCTAATGCAATGCTGGGGTTATGGGGGTTGTTAAGGGGGATAAGGGGAACGCTGCCCTAAGTTCCCCTTGCCCCCCTTAAGAAAAACACCAAGCCAAGCTTGAGAAATTAGAAAGTGTTCTTTTGCCAAAGTAACTCAAAAAGAAAGAATCAAGCCAAACCAAAAAGAATCCAAGAGATTCTGAAATCATCCAAAGACACATTTCCCTAAACCAGCTTCAAAAGAAAAACTCCAAGCCAAGCTTAAGAAACCAAAAAGTGTGCTTCCCTCAAATCAAGCCCCAAAGAAAGAAATACCAAACTTTCTTTTGCTAGAATCTCAAAAACCAACCTTGGACTTTGTTTTGATACCTAATGATTCAGCCACCTTGCAAACATTGCAAAAACTCAAATGCTCTAGTATATTGGATTTTGCACTTCTTATCCCCAAAACTTATCAAAACCTAGCACCCATCACCTCCCTCACACCACTCCCTCAAACAGGGGTGGCAAGAGTGCAGATCACCCACGCACAACGCTACAAAAAGCTCACAATCTTCCACGCAACAATGCTTGACTTCAACACCTCTTTACAGATTCAGGTTTTTCACCCCAAACCCTACCATTATGCAGTCTTTGCAGAAGGCAAGGAATTGTTAATCTATGGGCAATTTCATTGGGAGTTCCAGCTCAATATCAAACAGCCCAAAATCATCACCGAGTATGGCAAAATCACGCCTGTTTTTCCCAACAAAACACTCAAAAACGCAACAATCAACAACCTAGCCTCACAGCTCCTCACCTACGAAAACCTAGCACGATATGGCATCCCAGAGCACATCATCAACGATTTTTTGCCTATCTTTTTCCCAACCCCTGCATTTTTCACCCAATTCCAACAAAACAACGCCCTCCCACCCCGCAATTTCAAGGCTCTCAAATTCATAGAAGTTTTCAACTACTTGCAAAAATTACATCAGAAAAAACTCTATTTCCCTGCCAAATTTCAATGCAATGGGGACTATTCTGCTTTTGTCGATTCTCTACCATTCCAACTCACCCACGGGCAAACTCAAGCCATCAGCACCATCGCCCAAGATTTGCGAAGCTCCAAAGCCTCTAAGCGTTTGATTATGGGTGATGTGGGGTGTGGCAAAACAATCGTGATCCTTGCAAGTGTCATCATCGCACAGCCCCACAAAGCCATCTTGATGGCTCCAACGACCATTTTGGCTCAACAACTCTATAATGAAGCACAAAAATATCTCCCCAAATCCATCAGAATCGGGCTTTTTGTAGGCGATTTGACAAGCAAAAAACAAGAATTCCAAGATTTTGATTTCATCATCGGCACTCAAGCGTTGCTCTACCGACAAGAAAATCTCAAAGATTATGCCCTTATCATCACAGATGAGCAACATCGTTTCGGCACTTTGCAACGCCACAAACTAGAAAAACTTGCAACAACAGAGGGCAAAAAACCCCACATCCTCCAATTCTCAGCCACTCCCATTCCCCGCACGATGGCACTGCTCAATTCTGATTTGATTGATTACACTTTTATCAAAGACATTCCTTTCCCCAAAGACATAGACACACAAATCATCACAAAAACAGATTTTCCTGCGTTGCTCAAACACATCCAACACCAACACGCACTCAATCATCAAACAATCATCGTCTATCCCCTCATAGAAGAAAGCGAGAGCATCCCCTACCTCCCACTGCAACAGGCTAGAATCTTTTGGGAGAAGCATTTCTCAAATGTCTATACCACCAATGGCAAAGACAAAAACAAAGATGAGATTCTCATAGAGTTTGCAGAAAAAGGCTCGATCCTCCTTAGCACGACGATGATTGAGGTGGGGATCTCACTGCCCAAGCTTAGCAGCATTGTGATTGTAGGGGCAGAGAGAATGGGACTTGCCACGCTCCATCAGCTCAGGGGACGCGTCAGTCGCAATGGGCTAAAAGGCTATTGTTTTTTATACACCAACCACCCCCAAACGCAACGATTGCAAGATTTTTGCAAAACGCTCAATGGGTTTGAGATTGCCGAATTGGATTTGCACTATCGCAAAAGTGGGGATCTGCTGTGTGGAGAACGCCAAAGTGGCGATGAATTTAAGTATTTTAACCTCCAAGATGATGTAGAAATTTTGCAAGATGTCAAAAAACTCACCTTGAAATTGCAAACGCCAAATTCCAAAAAGCAAAATAAATTTTAATCAAAAGCAAGTATAATGAGCGGTTTCAAAGATTAATGAACTCGATAGGATAAAGATTGAACCTTATAAAATACGCTTTTTTGATCATACTCATAATGTTTTCCTTGAACGCCCAATCCGTTCCATTGCCACCAAAGATCCAAAAAAATCTCAGCAAAGAAGTGGTGAAAAAAATCCAATACGATGGGATCATCTATATCTCTGACATCGTTGCCAACGAAATTGCTTCCATTCCTCTTGGCACACCACTTGACTATCGCCTCCTTGATCAAGCGATCAACAATTTCTACAATCAAGGTTATTTTGAAGACATTTGGGTCACTTTCGAAAATGGCATATTGGTTTTTCATTTCAAAGAAAAGCCAAGGATTGGCAAAGTCGAAATCAAAGGATATGGCAATGATTCTGAACGCACTACGCTTTTGGAACAGCTAGGATTGAAGCGTGGAGATATGTTTGATCATATCAAGCTAGATCGTGCCAAACAAACCATCAAAGCGATACTAGAGCAAAAAGGCTATTATGGCACCGTGGTAGAGATCTCCACCACGCCCATTGCCAACAGCACAGCACAAAACCTGCTCATCAATATCAACCAAGGCAATGAGATCATCATCACCAAGGCGGTGTATGAGGGACGCAAAGAATTACCAATCAAAGACATAGAGGAATTGAGTGCCAACAAAGAAAAAGACTTTTTGGGCTGGATGTGGGGCTTCAATGACGGCAAACTCCACCTCAATGAGCTAGAGTTTGATTCATTTAGAATCCAAGATGCCTATATGCGTAAAGGCTTTTTGGACGCACAGGTTTCCCCTGCGTTTTTGTCAGTCAATTTCAATGACTACAATGCAAGGCTGTTCTACAAAATCTCTGAAGGCAATCGATACAAAATCTCTGGGACACAAATCGTCCTAGAGACCCCCGTTGTCGATGAAGACCTCCTCAAATCCAAGCTCAAAATCAAAGAGGGAGAATACTTTGATGTGCAGAATTTGAGAGCGGATATGGATATGCTCAAAACGCAAGTCTCAGACATTGGCTATCCTTTTGCCAATGTCAATCCCGATCTTGACAAACAAGATGATGAAGTCAAGGTGATTTATTATGTCAGCGTGGGCAAAAAAGTCTATATCAATGATGTCATCATTTCAGGCAACACACGCACAGAGGATCGTGTCATCAGACGCGAGATATTGTTGGCACCCGGAGATTTATACAATCTCACAGATATGCGTAACTCCGAAAACAACTTGCGTCGTTTGGGTTTCTTTGAATCAGTGCGGATTGATACCAAAAGAATCAGCGAAGATTCTATGGATCTCATCGTATCTGTCGTGGAGACACGCACAGGAGATCTTTCTTTTGGTTTGGGTTATGGAAGCTATGATGGACTCACCGTCAATGCCTCCGTGCGTGAGAGAAATCTATTTGGGACAGGGAATAGTGGGCAAATCTATATGGATTTGAGCAAAAAACGCCAACTCTACAACATCGGTATCACCAATCCACGAATCTTTGATAGCCAATACAGCCTCTCTCTTGAGGTGTTCAGAAGTTCTCTTGTGGATTGGCAATACACAGAAAACAACACAGGCTTTGGGATCAGTGTCGGAAAACTACTGACAAACTATCTGCGTTTTGGCTTGAGCTACAATCTCAGTCGTTCAGATATCCGCGATTTTGAATCAGGTCTGCAAGGTGCCTATGGCATTCTTTTCAAAGGAAACTTCCAACCTTGGAAAAGCTCTATCACTTCAAGCCTAAGCTTTGACAATACCGATGACTACTATTTCCCCAAAAACGGCATCATCGCCTCCACCTCTCTAGAATACGCAGGAATCGGTGGCGATGAAAAATACACCAAACTCTATGCCAAAGTCGCTTTTTATCATCATCTCAAAAGTTGGCTAGGACTAGATCTCATCGGAAGATACAAAGTGCAAGGTGGATATGTGATCGATGAGGGCTACACCCCTACAACCGCACTTTTTTCTATGGGTGGAGTAAGCACCGTGAGAGGCTACCAAAGTGGCTCCCTCTCCCCTTCTCCGATTGGATTTGATGGCTTCAGTGTGGGTGGTAATTATCTATTTACAAACTCTGTAGAACTAAGCTATGGTATTTTTGAGGCACTCAAAATGCGTCTCTCTGCATTTTATGACTTTGGTTTGATTGGCAACCACAATCGCTTCATCCCGCCTTTTGTTTTGAGCAAAGATCCAGTAATGCGACAATCTGCCGGACTTGCGATTGAGTGGGTATCTCCGATTGGACCTCTTGTTTTGATTTTCCCTTGGGCGATCAACCCACAGCCCGGAGACAAAACCTCCAAATTTGAATTTAATATGGGGACACGATTCTGATGAAACGCTATGACAACGACACAATGCTTCAAATGCTCCAAACCACTCCGCTCAAGGAGTTAGGGAAACTCGCAAGAGCGACCAAAGAGCGTTTGCATCCACAAAACATCACAACCTTTGTGATAGATCGCAATATCAACTACACCAACATCTGTTGGGTGGATTGCAAATTTTGTGCGTTCAAAAGACGCATTAATGAAGAGGGGATCTATATCTTAAGCTTTGAGGAGATTGATCAAAAGATTGATGAGCTTTTGGCGATTGGTGGCACACAGATTCTATTCCAAGGAGGAGTGCATCCACAGCTCAAAATACAATGGTATGAGGATCTAGTTTCTCATATCCACCAAAAATACCCCACAATCACCATACATGGATTTTCAGCGATTGAGATCAACTACATTGCCAAGATTTCAAAGATTCCAATTTCAGAAGTCCTACTGCGTCTCCAAAAAGCAGGGCTTAGCTCTATTCCGGGTGCAGGGGCAGAAATCCTAAGCAATCGCATTCGCGACATCATCGCCCCCAAAAAACTCTCAGTAGAAGAATGGCTAGAAGTCCATAGAGAAGCACACAAAATCGGAATGAAAACGACTGCCACAATGATGTTTGGTAGTGTTGAGAGTGATGAGGACATCATCGAGCATTTCTCTCACATTCGCAATCTCCAAGATGAATATGGAGGCTTTAGAGCCTTCATTCTTTGGAGCTTTCAGCCCAACTTTACACCATTGCAACAAGAATTCCCCCACATCTATTCTGCAAGCTCCAACCATTATCTACGCCTACTCTCTTGTGCAAGAATCTATCTTGACAACATTCCCAACATCCAAAGCTCTTGGGTGACACAAGGGAGCCACATCGGACAACTTGCCCTGCTTTTTGGGGCTAATGACTTGGGAAGCACGATGATGGAGGAAAATGTCGTCTCAAGTGCAGGGGTGAGCAACTCAATGAATGCCCAAGAGATGATTAGCCTCATCAAAGACATCGGATCAATCCCAGCCAAACGCAACACAGCTTATGAAATTTTGGAGGTTTATCAATGAAAAAAATACTTTTGAGCTTGTTTATTTTAGGAGGAATTATGTCAGCTGCAAATCTCAAAACCATCACTATCTCCGGAGTGGAGATCCCCGTCATTTATGAGCATAGCACTCTCATCCCCACAGGCAATATCGAGCTTTTGTTTTCGCGTTCAGGGAGTGCCTACACAGGAGAGAAGCAAGGACTAGCCTCATTGTCCTCTGCACTTCTCAATGAGGGGACCAAAGAGCTTGGAGCAACAAAGTTTGCTGATCTTTTGGAACAAGATGCGATCACCCTACACGCTTATTCTACTAAAGAGTTTTTGGAGATTTCTCTCTCATTCCTCAAAGAAAAACAAGCACAATCCCTCAAGCTCTTGGGAGATTTGCTCAAATCCCCCAACCTCACGAAAAACACTCTTGAAAAACTGCAGAAACAAACCATATCTAGCATCTTGGCAAATGAAAGCAATTTTGATTATTTGGCTAATTTGGGCTTATCACAAATCCTCTTTGCCAACACGCCATTGCAATATCCAGCCATAGGCACGATTCCTTCAGTCAAAAGTATCACTCTAGATCAAATCAAAGAACACCTAAGTAGCTCATTATCCCTCAAGCGTTTGAGTATCATCATCGGTGGAGATATGGACATCGACAGCACTCTGCAAGAATTGAGCAATATCCTCTCTACCCTACCCATAGGCAACAAACCCGCTCTCACCGCTTATCAAGCCAACTCCACCACACAAACCAAAACCCAATACAAGCCCACAGAACAAGCCTACATCTATTTTGGCACCCCCTTTCACCTCAAAAACTACAAAGAAGAAGCTCACAAAGCCAAAGTGATGAGCTTTATTTTGGGTGCTAGTGGGTTTGGCTCTAGGATGATGGAGACAATCCGCGTCAAACACGGACTCGCCTATTCTGCATATATGAGAATCAATCTCTCCCCTCTTGCAAACTACGCAACAGGATATATGCAAACCAAAATCTCCAATCAAACCCAAAGCATTCAGCTTGTGCGTGAAATCATTGAGGAATTTGTCAAAAACGGTGCGACACAAGAAGAACTCGATGGAGCAAAAAATTTCCTTCTTGGTAGTGAGCCTTTACGCAATGAGACTTTGTCGCAACGCTTAGATTCGGCGTTTGCCAACTACAATCGCGGCTTGGAATTAGACTACAACAAAATAGAATTGCAAAAGATTCAAGACCTCACCCTCAAAGAACTCAACGACTACATCAAATCCCACAAAGAAATCCTTGAACTTAGCTTCAGTATCATCACAGAATAACCTTTGGGAGTCTTGCAAGACTTCCACCACACAAACTTCAAGATTTAATCTCAAGATTGCTCACTCTTTTTGGATAATAAAGTATAATCTTGCTTTATTTTCGCATTGAAAGGTTTTTATGGCAGATTTGGTAGTGGGATTGCAATGGGGTGATGAAGGCAAAGGCAAAATTGTTGATATGCTCGCTCAAAATTACGATATTGTCGTGCGTTATCAAGGTGGGCATAATGCAGGGCATACGATTGTTGTGGATAACAGAAAAATCGCCTTGCATTTGTTGCCATCGGGGGTTTTGTATCCACATTGTCAAAACATCATCGGCAATGGCGTTGTGATTGATCTCGCCTCACTCTCGCGTGAAATCGCAAATTTTGGCAAAGACAAACTCACCAATCGCCTTTTCATCAGCGATCGTGCCCATATCATACTTCCCTTTCACAGCGTCCTAGATCGTCTCAAAGAAACACGCAAAAAAGATGGTGCTATCGGCACGACAGGCAAAGGTATCGGTCCTGCTTATGCAGACAAAGCCTCAAGAATCGGCGTCAGAATGGGAGAGCTCAAAGATTTGGCGAAGCTTCAAGACAAGCTCACAAGCCACCTAGAAGAACTCAATATCGTGCTTGAAGCCTTTGGCGAAAACAGCTTACAAATCCAAGACATTATGTCTGAACTCTCAAAATACCAAGAGGAATTTTTGCCTTTTATATGCGATAGCACTAGATTCTTATGGGACGCTCAACATTTGGGCAAAAAGATCCTCCTAGAGGGTGCACAAGGCAGTATGCTAGATCTAGATCACGGGACTTATCCTTTTGTCACAAGCTCAACGACAATCAGTGCGGGAGCGTGCAGTGGAAGTGGTATCAATGTCAAAGAAATCGATGCCATCATAGGCATCGCCAAAGCATATTGCACCCGCGTAGGTAATGGTCCATTTCCAAGTGAAGAATCAAGTGCGATAGGCAAAGAGATCCAGCAAAAAGGGGGAGAGTTTGGGACAACTACAGGGAGAGAGAGGCGTTGTGGATGGTTTGATGCTATTGCGATGAAAACAGCTTGCAAACTCAATGGTTGCACCCAAGTCGCACTTATGAAACTAGATGTTTTGGATGGTTTTGAAGAGATCAAAGTCTGTATCGGCTACCACTACAATGGAGAGGCGATTGATTATATCCCCTATGATTATGAAAATGTAACGCCCATCTATCAAACCTTCAAAGGTTGGGACAAAACTCAAGGCATACGCACCTATGCAGATTTGCCACAAACTGCCAAAGACTACATCAATGCCCTAGAGCAACTCATTGACACCAAAATCACAATCATTTCAACAAGCCCACAGAGGCTAGATAGTATCCTCCTATGATGCACTCTGATTTCACCCCACTCATCCAAATCAATCAACAAAAAATCCGCATTTGCCAAAAAGAGATCCTCAATATCTCCCAGCAGATTCAAATCAATGAGCAAAAGGCTCAAGAATATTTACAACAAATCGCCTCTATCCAATCCCCAATGCAAGGCAATGCCATTGCTTTTCAAGCCAATTATTCTCAAAAACAAACTTATCTATCGCTTCTAGAAGAGCTCCACACACAAATCTCCCATCTCAAATCCGATCGCCACGCCAAACATCAAGAGCTACAAGCCCTAAATCTAGAGCTTGAAAAATACCAATATCTGCACCAGAGGCAGATCCAAGCCCAAATCCAACGCATCAAACAAAAGCAAAGCAAACTCCTCGATGAGATTGCAAGTATCAATTTTTACAAAGGAAATGCCAAATGAAAAAACACATCGCTCTTTTCGCCCTCCCCCTAATGCTTCTAGCTCAAGATGAAACGCTAGATTGCTCTCTGATCTTTCAAGCACGCAAAGAAGAGATCTCTAGCCAACTTCAAAAACTCGAAGAACAACAACAAGCAATCCAAGTCTTGCAAAATGCCACAGAAAATATCCTCAAAGAAAGAGAAAACAAAATCAAAGAGCAAGAAGAAGGTATCAAAACCAAAGAAAAAGCAATCAGCCAAAAAGAAGAAGAAGTGAAACATCTAATACAAAAAAAAGAGGAGGAATTGCAAAAACAACTCGCCTCACAAAAACAAGAAATCCAAAATCTGATTGACAAAAATCAGCAGATTCTCGATGAAATCAAAGGTTTGAGAAAAAGCAAAGTAGTAGAAACTTATGCCAAAATGAAAGATTCCAAAGCAGCACAAATTTTGCAAACCCTCCCCACTCAAGACGCTGTGGAAATCTTGGGTGCAATGGATACCAAACTTGTCAGCAAGATCATGGCAAAAATGGACGCCCAAAAAGCAGGTGAAATCACTATCTTGCTCCAAAATGACCCAGCAGCTCAACCTGCGGACAACAAATGATATGCTATAATCCAAATCTTATTAGACCATCTAGGAGAACACAATGAAAATACTCGTTATACAAGGACCAAACCTCAATATTTTGGGACATCGCGACCCAAGAATCTATGGCAATGTGACCTTGGAACAAATCCACAAAAATATGCAAGATATGGCAGCACAAAACCAAGTGGAGCTCGAATTTTTCCAAAGCAATTTTGAGGGTGAGATTATCGACAAGATTCAAGAATGCGTTGGTGGAGAATACAGCGGACTCATCATCAATCCTGCGGCTTATGCACACACTTCAGTTGCGATTGCTGATGCGATCGCATCGTGTGGGATTCCTTGTGTTGAAGTGCATTTGAGCAATATTTTTGCACGCGAAGACTTCCGCAACAAAAGCTATACAGCGGCAGTGAGTGCAGGTATCATCAGTGGCTTTGGTGCATTTGGCTACCACCTTGCACTCATTTCTCTGTTTCAAATCATCAATGAGATCAAAGCCATCTCAGAAGCACAGCAAAAAAACTCCTAAGTCTTCCCTTCGCGGAAGCCCACAATGAGAGCCTGTATCCAAACCCCTTTGTTTCCAAAAGTTTTCACCACACGCAAACGCTTCAAAAACCAAATTTTGCTAGGCATAGGTGGCAATGTCGGCGATTGTCTCAAGCGATTCAAACACTTCATCCTCTATCTCCAAAACAACCCATTGGTGCAAGTTTTATCCACTTCTATTATTTACAAAAATCCACCTTTTGGCTATGCACATCAAGCAGATTTTTATAATTTCACTTTGCAAATCAGCACCAACCAAAGCCTCATAGACTGCTTTCAGATGATTTTTTATTGGGAAAGACGCTTTGGACGCGCAAGAAAAAGAGTATTTCCAAACGCTCCTCGCACTTTAGATATTGACCTTTTATACTTTAATCAAGTAAAATTACACAGACCTTATTTGCAAATCCCACACAAAGAGTGGCAAAATCGCGAATCAGTTTTGATTCCATTGAGTTTTCATACTTTAGTTTAAGAGAGGAAAAAATGAAGCTTTATACCTACACTGGCGAAACTCCTTCAGAAGCTTTGAGAAAAGCTCAAAGTTGCCACGGACCTGATCCAATCATTATGCACACAAAAGAATTACGCAAAAAATCTCTTGGACAAAAAGGACTCTATGAAGTCGTCATCGCAGTGGAAGAGGCAGAGGAGCAAGAGCAAAAACAAGAGCCACAAAACAGCATCAAAAAACGGCTAGATGAGATGGCTCAACGCAACTTCAATAAGAAAAAACAAGACAAAATCACTCTCAATGAAGCACAAACCCAACAGATCCAAAACACAATGGATCAAATCTCCACGCTCAAACAACACACCTACCCCACGACCCCACCACAACAAATCAACCAAAGCGACCTCAAAGCAATCAAAAAAGAAATCGAAAGCATAGATGATCGTTTGAAACTCATACAGAGTATGTTTTGGGAAGAACGCAAACCCACAGAACAAGGGAGCAAAATCCCACAAGAGTTTGCAGAGATTTACAACATCGCCAAAAATAGCGGGATTGACAAAGAAAAACTTGATGCCATTATGGATCTTAGCCTTGAGCTAATGCCTTTGCAAATGCGTTCCAACTCCGTGACAATCAAACGATACTTCAGAGAAGTGTTACGCAAAATGATCACCTGTCGCAATGAAAACCTAGAACTCACTCAAAAAAACATCATTATGTTTGTAGGTCCCACAGGCGTGGGCAAAACCACCACTCTTGCCAAACTTGCCGCAAGATACTCTCTGATGCTTGCCAAACGCTACAAAGTCGGAATCATCGCCCTAGATACATACAAAATCGCTGCGATGGAACAACTCAACACCTATGCAAGAATGATGAAACTTGCAATCGAACGCGTGGATGATTCTGCCGAGCTTGTGAGTGCGATTGAGCGATTGCATTATTGCGATTTTATTTTGATCGACACAGCAGGGCACTCGCAATACGACAAACAAAAACTTGAGAATCTCAAAAGCTATGTGGATAATGGATACAAAATCGATGTGAGCCTTGTCCTATCAGCTAGCACCAAATACGAAGATCTCAAAGACATTTATCAATCTTTTAGCACGATTGAAATTGATAGCATTATTTTCAGCAAACTCGATGAAAGCAGAACTTTTGGCAATGTGTTTTCTTTGATTTGCGATACCAAAAAACCTGTTAGTTATTTTTCAATCGGGCAAAGCGTCCCCAATGATTTGTTGGTCGCAAACAATGAATTTTTGGTCGATTGCCTACTTGAAGGATTTAGCAAACCACAAAAGGATAGCTTATGAAGCACCAAGCCACAGATTTATACAAACTCGTAGCCAACCAAAACAATGGCAACAAAAAAACAGAAATTATCGCCATCACAAGTGGCAAAGGAGGCGTAGGGAAATCAAACATCAGTGCCAACCTCGCCTACACTCTCTCCAAGTTTGGCTACAAAACTGCAGTTTTTGATGCAGATATTGGATTGGCTAATCTAGACTTGATTTTTGGCGTCAAAGTCCATAAAAACATCCTACATGTCCTCAAAGGCGAAGCCGAGCTAAAAGATATTGTCATCCCTGTAGAAAACGGGCTATATCTCATTCCCGGAGATAGTGGCGATGAAGTCTTTTCTTATATCAATGAGCATTCTGTCAATAAACTCATCTCAAAAGGCTCTTTTCTAGAGGATATTGATTTTCTCATCATTGACACTGGTGCAGGGATTGGCGGGATCACCCAAAAGTTTTTGGATGCAAGTGATATGCTTCTTGTCGTCACTATGCCCGATCCAAGTGCCATCACAGACGCTTATGCCACGATCAAAATCAACGCCAAAGAAAGAGAGCAAATCTTTATGATTCTCAATATGGTCAAATCCAAAAAAGAAGCCGAAAATGTGTTTTTCAAAATGAAACAAATCGCTCAAAAAAATATGCCCTCACTCAAACTAGAAATGCTTGGATACATTCAAGCCTCCACTTCCGTTTCCTCTGCCACGAGAGGACGCACATTGTTTGCCAAAGTCGATCCTAGTGATTATGCCTCAATGCAGGTGAGCGACATTGCAAAACTGATTTTGCAAAAAAAGGAACGCAAAGTGCTTAACAATGAACAAAGTGGCTTTGGTGGTTTTTTCCAAAGATTGCTCAAATACCTATAAATAAGGAACACTATGAGATCAGACAATTTTATTTCTCTTGCGATTGTTGGAGGTTTCTTTCTCGGTCTCATCTTTGGATTCATCGCATTTGATGATGGTGGATTGGTGGTTCTCTCGACGATAATCATCACTTCTATTTTTTATCTCATTGCCGTTTTGAGCACCTCTGCTTTTTATTGGTTTGTGGATTTTGAAACACAAAAATTCAGCAAAAAACGATTGGAGCACAATCTAGAATACTACATCGAGCAATTCCAACACAGAGAAAAAGAGCTTGAGCATATTCTAGACTACATCAAAAAAATCGATTTGCAAGAAATCTCTGACAATAAGAAACCATAATGAAAACGCACAATGGCTACACACAAAATCTAAAATACTCTCAAGATGAACTTGCACTGCAATACTTCCCCGCAGTCAAAGCGATGGCATATCGCCTCAAAGAGAGGTTGCCAAGCTCTGTGGATTTTGCCGATCTCATCTCTATTGGCACAGAAGAGCTCATCAAAGTGGCAAGGCGTTATGATAGCAATATCAATGATTCTTTTTGGGGATTTGCCAAAATACGCGTCAATGGAGCAATGCTAGACTATCTACGCAATCTTGATGTCCTCTCACGCTCCTCACGCAGATTGGTCAAAGCGATAGATTATGAAATCACCAAATATCTCAATGAGCACGATTGTGAGCCTGATGATGCCTATCTCGCCCAAGCCCTCAACGAAGATGTCAAAAAAATCAAAGAAGCGCGTATCGCTTCAGACATCTACGCACTCATCCCCATTGATGAGCAATACACTGCCCTAGAAGAAGAAAACACAGAAATGCGTATCGAGCAAGAAGAACTCATCGAAAAGATTCATCAAATCTTGCAAAGTTTTTCAGAGAGAGAGCAAATGGTGATTCAGCTTTATTATTTCGAAGAGCTCAACTTAAGCGAAATCGCACAAATACTCAACATCACAGAATCACGCATTTCCCAAATCAACAAAGAGGTCATCAAAAAAATCCGATCCTCGCTAGGAGACATCAATGGCTGATATTCTAAGTCAAGAAGAAATTGATGCACTATTGCAAGTCGTTGATAACGATGACACGGAGGGAGAAGTTGTCGCCAAAAGTCGTCACAACGATGTCGTGCTTTATGATTTCAAACGCCCCAATCGCGTCAGCAAAGAGCAGCTAAGAGCCTTCCGCGGTATCCACGACAAACTTGCTAGGAGCCTTTCATCTCAGATCTCTGCGGCAATGCGTTCTATCGTAGAAATCAGCCTTTATAGTGTGGATCAGATGACTTATGGGGAATTTTTGATGAGTTTGCCCAACCCCACGAGTTTCAATGTGTTCTCTATGCGTCCTCTTGATGGCACAGGAGTGCTAGAAATCAATCCTAGCATTGCATTCCCTATGATCGATCGTTTGCTAGGGGGCAAAGGAGAGCCTTACACAAACGATAGAGAGTTTAGTGGCATTGAGCTCAATCTCCTTGATTCTATTCTCTATCAGATTATGCAAAATCTAAGAGAGGCTTGGGCACCCGTTACAGAGTTTTATCCCGTGATTGACACCAAAGAGACAAGCCCATCAGTCGTGCAAATCGTCGCACAAAACGAGATTGTGATTATGGTTGTGATGGAGATTGTGATCGGCAATTCTCGCGGAATGATGAATCTATGCTATCCTGTCATCTCACTAGAGGCGATCCTCTCAAGGCTTGGCAGTCGCGATCTGATGCTCAATGGCACCAATGCCAAAAAAAGTCGCAATAGAGAACTACAAGCACTCCTAGGAGGCTCTGGCGTGATTGTCAGTGTGGGCTTGGGCAACACCTCTTTGAGTCTGCAAAAGGTGCTAGAGCTCAAAGAGGGGGACATCATCCGTCTAGACTGCCCCGCAAATGATGAAGTCATCGTAAGTATCGATGGCAGGGAAAAATACATCGCCGAAATTGGATTGCAAAGGTATCGCAAAAGTATCCGTATCAAACAAGCGATTCGCACCGAAAAAGATGAAGTCAAAGAAATGTTAGAACTTCTTGAAGAACAGCGTAAAATTCAAGCAGTAAAATCTAGCGAAGAAGATTAGGAGGACCCAATATGCTAGCAGAGACTTTCAAAGCTCTTACCGCACTTTTTGTTCAAGAAAGCACCGCCACTCTTGAAGGACTTCTAGGGATCAAGCCTGAAATGTCCTACAAAGATGTCGTGCTATTGGAAAACTCCAATATGGAGTTTCCCTACATTCTCATCTCCGGCAAATGCCGATCTGAGGGAATGCAAGACGCAGATATTGCGATGATTTTCCCAGCCCCTCTTGCCACAGCCCTATCTTCTTTGATGTTGGGTGGAGACGGAGAATCTACCGAAGAAATCACCCCTGATGATGTCGATGCGATCAAAGAGATTTCCAACAATATCTTAGGAGCAGTTTCTACAGCCCTCACAGCAGACAAAACGCTCCCATCAATGAGCTTTGAAATCTTGGATGCCCAAATCATTACACAAGGACAAGATCTCTCTCAATACATCCGTGCATGGCACTATGACATCCAAATCAACAATATCCAATCCTACATCATCAATCTTGCTTCAGTGGAGTTTGTCGATCATTTCAACCGACTTTTTGGAGAATCCCAACCCGCCCAACAGGCACAAGAAGACAGCTCCCACACAAGTCAAGTAACCCTTGAGGAACTCAAAAACATCTCAATGCTTCTAGACATCAAACTCTCTTTGCATGTGCGTATCGGACAGAAACGGATGCTCCTCAAAGATGTGATCGCGATGGATATAGGAAGCGTGGTCGAGCTCAACCAACTCGCCAACGAATCACTAGAAGTCCTTGTCGATGACAAGCCTATCGCTAGAGGTGAGGTGGTCATCGTCGATGGCAACTTCGGAGTGCAGATCACAGAGATTGGCACACGCAAAGAACGACTAGAACAAATCAAGGTGCGATAATGAAAAGTTTATGCGATATTTTACTCACCCTCCAAGAGTTTTGGAAATCTCAAGGCTGCCTTGTCTTGCAACCCTATGACATTCCCGCAGGTGCAGGGACTTTCCACCCTGCGACTTTGCTCAGAAGTCTAGATTCTACCCCTTGGAGCGTCGCCTATGTCGCCCCCAGTCGCCGTCCCACCGACGGACGCTATGGAGAAAATCCAAACAGACTCGGGACTTATTATCAGTTTCAAGTCCTGATCAAGCCCTCACCTAGCAACATCCAAGAGCTATATCTGCAATCCCTTCAGGCATTGGGTATTGACAGATCCAAGCACGACATTCGTTTCGTCGAAGATAACTGGGAGTCTCCGACTCTCGGAGCGTGGGGGCTTGGGTGGGAAGTATGGCTTGATGGTATGGAAGTCACACAATTCACCTACTTCCAACAAGTCGGTGGTATCCCCTGCACCCCAACAGCAGTAGAGATCACCTATGGAGTCGAACGCCTTGCGATGTATATACAAGGCGTGGATAATATCTTTGACATCCAATATGCCAATGATTCTTCTATCGTGCTTTACAAAGATGTGCATTTACAAGCAGAATATGAATTTTCAAAATACAATTTTGAAATCGCCAACATCTCTACGCTTTTTGCAATGTTTGAAAACGCCCAATCAGAAGCCAAACGCGCGATTGAAGCACAGCTCCCGCTCCCTGCCTACGACTACACGATGCTCTCTAGCCACTTTTTCAATGTCCTTGATGCACGCAAAGCCATCTCTGTCGCACAAAGACAAAACTACATCCTCAAAATCCGCGAACTCTCCAAAGCCTGTGCCACGCTCTACAAAGAACAAGAGGCAGAGAGAAACGCAAGGATACAAAAATCCCACTAATTTTGTGTATAATTACGACTTCGGAGTATGGCGCAGCCTGATTAGCGCGCACCCTTGGGGTGGGTGAGGTCGTGGGTTTGAATCCCGCTACTCCGACCATTCTCTCAACTCACACTTCCTGCTTTGGATTTTAAGCTTGTTTTTATCTTAATTCTTTAAGATTTCTTATATAATTCACTTGATTTAAGGTATTCTAAAAATCGCTAGATTTCGCAGTTAAAGGAGACATTTACATGCAAAAGGTAATCAAGACAACTAAAAATATAGTGGGGGGGGGGTATGATGAAATCTTACAAGCCCCTCATCGCCACTTCGTTGGCATTGGCACTTAGTGCAAGTGTGGCAAGCGCAGCCACAGATTGTAATGGCAACACAAGTGCGATCTGCTATAGTTTCAACAATGGGCAATTTTTCAGACCAATAACTCAAGTGCAAATCAGTGCAGGAGCTTCGTCTCCGACATTCAACCAACTGCAAGATAGCAGTGGCACAGCCTTGCAAGATCTTACATTGCAGTTCCAGCACTCTCTTACCACAAGTGCAGATTTCGCATCATCCACATTCACTCTAAAAGGTTTGAACACTCAAATCAAGCTTACCAACAAAGATAAGGGGCTTCAGCTACTCAAAAGCGATAATACCAATGGCACCCTCACGATTGATTTTGGAAAAGCCCCAAAAGGAGATTTTGAACAAAACCTTTCTCGCAAAGCTATTCTTAATTTTGAAGGCGTAACAAATGACACTTCAAATACAGCCCTTAAGGGCAATATCAAAGTTTTAGCCAATAACTATAAAAATGGTGGTGACAGCGTAGAAGCCACTTTCAAAGGGGATATGGTAGGTGATATCAATATTGAAGGACAGCTTGTTACAGACCCTGAGCAAGTATATACACGAATTAAAACAAATTTCACTTTTGAAAATGGAGCAAGTCTTAAGGGTAATTTGACAACAAGGATAGCACAAGGAGGACAAAACTTCATTTTTAAAGATGGTGGAAATATTGAGGGAAATATTGAATCGTATGGAAGCTTTTTTATTAATGGCGTAGGCTGGGGCGATTGGGATGGCTCTGACACCAATGTCAATATCACTTTTAAACAACACGGCAACACAACTAATGTCATCAAAGCCAAAGCAAGTGCCAATACAAAGCGTATTTATGCTTGGGCTGGAATCAGAGAACACGGAAAGGGCAGGAATAATGCTCACAATCGAATCCTTTTTGAAGGCAATGGGCAAATCGGAGAAAGTGAAAGTAATCGTATGGATATCACTGTAGCCTCATCAGGTTTTTCCAATACAGAAGCCCACAATTTGATTCAATTCAAAGGCAGTGCCACTCTGTATCTAGACAATCTAAAAACAGAAGATTGGGTGTCTGGTGATCGCCTCAATGTTATTAGTCTTGATGCTAAATCAAATGGCACACTTAAAATCAATACAATCGAATCAAAAGGCGATCATAATGCAGGGCGTAACTACATCGGAAAGGGGCTTTTAAAATTTGCAAATGGTAATAATGGTGAAGCAAAAGACTTGGTGCTAGACATTGATGAAACCTTACTCAAAAGCTCGGAGTATAATAAAATCTCCACTTATACAAAAGAGCGTAGAGCCAAAGGCGAGCTCACAGTCAATCAAATTAGGGTTACTGATAATTTCAAAGAAAGAGGGGGAACAAATGGAATCTTTGTGCAGAATTTAACTGTTCAAAGTGGCATTCTATCACGTCGCTCAAACGGTTATTATAATGACACCTATCATCGTAATATCATTTCTACTGAAATGTTAAATGCCGATAGAATCTATTCCCAATATAAAGGGGAAAATGTTGTTTTTGTAGATAGCCTAACAATTAGTAATGGAATTTTCTCTGCTGATGATGGAATTAATAATATTTTTATCAGCAAAGCTAGCAATACAATCGGAGCAAATGGGATTGCAGAAAATGGCACAACAGCCACACCTGGCAACAATATTTACTCTATCGTTACTTACAGTGGTGGAAACAATATCATCAATCTTGAAAACAACGGCACTACGCTTACTTTACAAAAAGAAGTAAGACAGACTTGGCAAGGTTGGCAAACCACATTCAATCTCAATGGGGACAACAACAACATCGAGGTGAAAGGTGGCAGTGATGCAAGCATTGGCATTAGTAATGTTGGAATCGATGTTGGAGGAGGGAGCACCAACGCAAGACCCGGAATGACTTTCAACTTCAATGGAAACAATGGAGTGCTTGATGTCAAAAACAATAGTGATGAAAGCGGAAAGGGGAATATCGTTGTAGGACACGACAAAGGGGATAAAAATGCCAAACTCACCTTTAATTTTAAAGGCAACAACACAACGATTAAAGGCAATATCACTACTCAAGGTGGAGGAAATATAAACGAGAAAAACACTACAACTTTTAATATCACTAATGGCAACAATGTGGAAGTGCAAGGCACTATCAAGAATCAAAAATCCAATCATACCACTGATACAAGAACGCCAACTGATTCTGCTCAAACCATTTTCAACTTCCAATCCCCAACATCAGGTAATGGAGCGATAACCACCCTAGCACTCAAAAACAACATTGAGAACACTTCAGGGAATATAGAGTTCAATTTCAATGCAGGGGATTCAAGAGTGAGTGTAGTAAGTGGCGAAACTTCCAAAATCACCACCACAGCTCAAGGAGCCACCACAACTTTCAATCTTGCCAATGGTGCCAATGCAACCATAGAACAAGCGATTGAAACTACTGCAGGAAGCACAAACATTGCTTTTAACGGCAATTCCACCCTCACGCTAAAAGGACAAACCAACCAAATCACTAAGCTTACTGCCAACGCCACAGAATCCACTCTCAATCTTACAAATGGGACTGCTACTATCACAACCACAGAGATTGGAAATGGAAGCACACTGAGTTTTCAATCTCCAAATGAAAAAATCAAAACAGACACCCTCAAACTCAGCACTGGTGCCAAATCAGGCAAAATCAATCTCTCAAGCAATGCTCAAACTAATCTAGGGACAACCCACAACTTCAACCTCCTAGAGATTGGAAAAACAAACCAAGCAGATCCACAAAGTGTAGGACTCTCTTCAAGCAACCTCACCTTTGTTGTCTCTGTGGATACTGAAGCAACACAAGAAGGTAGCAAAATCGGAGGCACAAGTGTAGGAGCAAGTGGTGGCACCTACGGACACGCCTATTCTGATCGTGTTGTCATCTTAAGTGTAGGAAACAACAATCAAGGCAACACTGCTCTCAAAGAACAGATTGCCGTTGCTATCGACCCTAGCCAAACTTCAAGTATCAAATATTCAAGTGGTGGCACAGAGACAGAACACAACATTGCCGTCGCTACCATAAAAAATAGAGATAATAGCGATAATGTCAATAATGCCCTAGCCACATTCACCTCCATTGAAACAATCAATGGTGGAGAAAAGATTCAAGTCGAATTCGTCAAAGTAGCCACAAATGCAAATGGTAAAGTCAATGGGGCAACAGATAAAGGCAAAGCACAAGAGAGTGGTGACTACACCACCTACTTCCTAGGCAAAGCAATCAGTCTAGGAGTGGATAATACCACCCAACAAGCTCTCACTTCTGCTCTCTCTATCAATTATGATTTATACATTGCAAACCTCAATTCTCTTAACAAACGAATGGGAGAACTTAGAGACAATCCTTACACTCAAGGAGTATGGGCTAGAGTGTTTGGAGGACTCCAAGAATCTAACTTTGGATTGGGAGCACGCACAAGCTATGTGACTGCTCAAGGAGGATATGATTATGCACTAGAAACAGAGGGTGCCAAAAACTACATAGGACTTGCATTCTCTTATATGCACTCTAAGGGTGAGAGCAACAAAGCCACTCAAGCTAGCAATGCAATCAATGTGAGTGGTATCAATACTATCTATCTCTCCAATATCCAATCAAGTGGATATGAAATTGCTCTTTACAATTCTTATGTGAGCAATGTAGGTCTTTATAATGACACAATTGCCAAACTCAGCTATATCACTTCTGATTTTTCTTTGAGCAATAGTAGTGATCACAACAACACTGCAAACAATCTAGGATTCACTCTCTCCAATGAAGTGGGTTATCGTTTCATTCTAGGAGAACAACAAGATTATTTCATTGATCCACAATTAGAGTTAAGCTTAGGTTATCTCAATCAATCTGACTTCACCACCAAGATGAAAACTAGAAGTGGTAAAGGCAATCAACTCAAAGCACTCCAAGAGAGTGTGTTTTTGACTAGAACTAGACTAGGAGCTAGTTTTGGTAAAAAGATTGTAGAACAAGACAAAAACATCTCTCTTTATGTTGGAACATTCTATGAATATGATCTTGTCACAGGAGGATCCAACAAACTCACTACAAGCACAACAAAAGCTTACAATCCTGAGTTTGCTTCCAATGGTAGAGTGGTTTTAAATGTAGGAAGCAATCTAGAGCTTAATCAATCCACTAGAGTCTATGTGGATGTAGAGAAAAGCTTTGGAGACAAACTAAGGACACAACTCCAATTCAATCTAGGAGCTAGATATAGCTTTGGAGAGAAAACAAGTATTGAGAATATAAAAGCACAAACCACTGCTCCTTTGAGAGTAGGAAATACTCCTACAGAGGAAACAGAAAAAGATCAAATAGTTCCTACTATCTCCAACAAAGCCAAAGACACAAGAGCAAAAGCTGCTAATCAGTAGTGGGATACTAAAAGGGGGAGGGGGTGATTCAGAAGCAAAGGGGAAAGGGGGTGAATAAAAGCAAAGGGGGGCTAAAAGGGGATAAGGATCATCATTCCTTATAAGAAGTATCGAGCCTTTGGTGGGGCATTTGGTGTCAAATGTCCCTTAGAATGCTCCTACAGACAAATTGTGCTGTTGTTTTCATTTAGATTCTTTAGAATCTCCTTCCTGCCTATTGTCCGATAGGCAGGGGTGTTTTACAAAACTCAATACTTAACCCCCAACGCCAAACAAAACCATAAACACAAAGCCTCATTATTTCATACAATCACGGCAAACTGCCTCCCAAACTAACCTTGTAGAACCAAAAAGGATTCTGAAATTACCAAAAGTGCGGTTTCACAAAACGCTGTCCGCTGTCTCTCTTTTTAATTTTTGCTTTTGCCAAAGCACGCTTCTTGGCTTCCAAATCCCACTTTGTTTTTTCTATAAGGGGGACAAGGGGGTTTATTGCGAGGCACCCCCTTATCCCCCTTAAAATCCCCCAAACCCCTGCCCGCTTTTTGTGTGACAACCCAACGATAGAGTGCAATATGTTTGTTTTATTGTGTTTGGTGGTTTTTTGATTTGAATCTTGATTCTAGATTCTTGTTTTTGTTTAGATTCTTTAAATTCTTAGAATCTTTAGAATCTTTGTGAAAGCATTTTTGATTCTTAGATTTTTACTTTTGATTTGAATCTTGAATCTTGGTTTTCTTTCTGATTATTTGATTTGGTTTTTGTTTCTTGGAATCTTTAGTATCTCTTTACAATCTTTTAAAACCCTAAAAAATACAAAACCCTCACTATTTCAATATAAGCACAAACAACTGCTTCCCAAACCAACCTTGTAGAACCAAATAAGGATTCCAAGTCAATGTAATCTTGAACGAGCCTTGCTAATGCAATGCTGGGGTTATGGGGGTTGTTAAGGGGGATAAGGGGAACGCTTGCTATAAGTTCCCCTTGCCCCCCTTAAGAGAGATCCTAGGGGATTCTAGAATTGTATAAAGGGTGGTTTATCCAAGGCAACTTGAAAAGAAAGAGAATCTAAACCAAGCTTGAAAAACTAGAAAATGTGCTTTTGCAAAACCAATCCCAAAAATAAAACCCCATTAGATTCTAGAATCACCTCAAATCTCATTTGTGCAAAACACCATTTACTAGTCATTTTTTGCGATTGGATTCTTGTGTTGAAATTGGCTTGAGAGGCTCTATACTCTTTGGTGATTCTTTGATTGCTGAATCCTGGTTTGAGTGAAGCACAGATTTAGAGAATTCTTGATTTGTTTTCTAGTTTTTGAGATTGGTTTTGCCAAAGCACACTTCTTAATCATCAAATCCCACTTTGCTTTTTTCTATAAGGGGGACAAGGGGGTTTATTGCGAGGCACCCCCCTTATCCCCCTTAAAATCCCCCAAACCCCTGCCCGCTTTTTGTGTGACAACCCAACGATAGAGTGCAATATTTGAGTTTGATTCTTGTTTGGTGGTTTTTTGATTTGATTTTAGATTTATTGATTTGAATCTTGAATCTTAGAATCTTTGTGAAAGCATTTTTGATTCTTTGGATTCTTAGATTTTTAGAATCTATTTACAATCTTTTAAAAAATCACAAAATATATAAACCCTCGATATTTCAATATAAGCATAAACAACTGCTGACCAAACCAACCTTGTAGAACCCAAAAAGATTCCAAGTCAATGTAATCTTGAACGAGCCTTGCTAATGCAATGCTGGGGTTATGGGGGTTGTTAAGGGGGATAAGGGGAACGATTGCTATAAGTTCCCCTTGACCCCCTTAAGAGAGATCCTAGGGGATTCTAGAATTGTATAAAGGGTGCTTTGCTCAAGCCAACTTGAAAAGAAACTCCAAACCAAGCTTGAAAAACTAGAAAATGTGCTTTTCCGGTAGAGATTTTGTGAAACACATTCATTCATCAATCTTTAGCACGCTCAAAAACGCTTCTTGAGGAAGCTCTACCTTGCCAATCGCTTTCATGCGTTTCTTGCCCTCTTTTTGCTTCTCAAGCAATTTGCGTTTCCTTGTAATGTCCCCGCCATAGCATTTTGCTGTCACATTTTTACCCATAGATTTCACGGTTTCTCTTGCGATGATTTTGTTCCCCACACTCGCCTGTATCGCGACTTCAAAAAGTTGGCGTGGGATTAGCTCTTTCATCGCCTCAACCAATGCCCTACCCTTTTGATAAGATTTGGAGCGATCTACGATGATTGAGAGGGCATCGACCACATCTCCAGCCACACGCACATCAAGCTTGACCAAATCCCCCTCACGGTATTCAATCATCTCATAATCAAAACTCGCATAGCCCTTTGTGCTTGATTTGAGCTTGTCATAAAAATCCATCACGATTTCATTGCTTGGCAAAGCATACACAAGCATCACACGGCTCTGATTGATGTATTCCATTTTTTCCTGCACCCCTCGACGCTGATTGAGCAACCCAATGACATTGCCCAAATACTCTGAAGGCGTGATGATAGAGGCTCTGACATAGGGCTCCAAAATCTTGGCGATGGTTTGCTCTGGGGGCAATTGGCTAGGGTTTTGGACATTGACTATGTTTCCATTGGTTAAATGCACTTCATAAACCACCGTGGGAGCAGTCGCGATCAACTCCAAATCAAACTCACGCTCAAGACGCTCTTTAACCACCTCCATATGCAGAAGCCCCAAAAACCCTACACGAAACCCAAAGCCCAAAGCAACGGAAGTCTCAGGCTCAAAATCAAGTGCTGAATCATTGAGCTTGAGTTTGTTGAGTGCCTCTCTGAGTTCCTCGAAACGATCTGTTTGGATTGGATAGATTCCAGCAAACACGAAAGGTTTGGCAGGGACAAACCCATCTACAGGGTTAGCTGTAGGATTGCCCTCATCTGTCATCGTATCCCCCACTGCGATATCTGTCAAGCTTTTCAATCCCAAAGAGACGATGCCTATCTCGCCACACTCAAGCTTATTGGTTTTGCGTTGATTGATTGGGTGTGGATACATCAAGCCCAAAACCTCGTGAGTTTTGCCCGTGTGCATCATTGTGATTTTTTGCCCAATTGAGATACTTCCATCAATCACCCTCACCAAAGACAAAGCCCCCAAATAATTATCAAACCAAGAATCATAGATCAGTGCTTTGGTCGGTGCATCGGGGTTGCCACTAGGTGCGGGGATTTTTTCGATGATTGCTTCTAGCAATGCTTGGATTCCTATCCCGCTTTTGGCACTCACTTCTAATGCTTCAGAGCAATCAAGGGCGATGGTGTTTTCAATATCTTCTTTTGCTTTTGCGACATCAGAAGCGGGCAGATCAATCTTATTGAGCACCGGCAAAATCTCTAGATGATTATCAAGTGCGATATAGACATTTGCGATAGTTTGGGCTTCAACTCCTTGCGTGCTATCCACCACAAGCAAAGCCCCCTCACAACTACTCAAGCTACGACTCACCTCATAGCTAAAATCCACATGCCCCGGAGTGTCAATAAGATTGAGAATATAGGTTTTGCCTTGATAGACATACTCAAGACGCACAGATTGGGCTTTGATGGTGATCCCTCGCTCCTTTTCGATTTCCATCGTATCCATCACTTGTGCTCTCATCTCACGCTCACTGATCCCACCGCATTCTTGTATCAAACGATCTGCAAGTGTGCTTTTGCCGTGATCAATATGTGCAATGATTGAAAAATTACGAATATTTTGCATCCACGATCCTATCAGAAAAAATAATGGTGATTTTACAATAAGTTTAACCCCCAAAGCCCCACCCCCTAGAAGAAAGACTATCAATTCTTGATCAAAATGGTTTTGACTCCACCTTGAGTATAGACCAACACGCGTTTATCGCGATTTTTGAATTGCTTGAGTGCTTTGTAGTAGCTCTCAAGATTGGTGATTGTGATGTTTTCAATCTGTGCGATAATGTCTCCCGCACGCAATCCTGCCTCATAGGCTTTGCTTTCATCTTTGAGAGAACTCACCAACACTCCCTGAATCTCAAGAGGCAAACGATTTTGCTGACGCATTTTGGGAGTGATTTCTTGCACCTCTACCCCATCAATCCCCGCTTGATTGCCTCCTTGTTTTTTGCCATTTTTGCCTGTATTTTTCTGCTCTGACAAAACAAGAGAGATTGTTTTTTCTTTTTTGTCACGCATATAGGTGAGAGTGATTTTTTCATTTGGAGCAAGTGAGCCGATGAGATTGCGTAGCTCTGCGGAGTTTTTGATCGGACGCCCATTAACCGCTGTGATGAGATCCCAAACCATCAATCCTGCTTTTTTGGCTGGAGAGTTTTCATCAAGACTGATCACCACTGCACCATCTTTGTCCCCATAAGTATCACGCAAATCCGCACTAACATCCTGAATCCCAACGCCCAAATACCCACGACGGATACTCCCCTGCTCGATGAGTTGCTTGACGATTTTTTTTACCATTTCAGAAGGTATGGCAAACCCAATCCCTTGATTCCCGCCACTTCTTGAAATGATGGCAGTGTTGATTCCAATCAATGCCCCACGACTATCCACCAAAGCCCCACCTGAATTCCCCGGATTGATTGAAGCGTCAGTTTGGATGAAGTTTTCATAATCATTGATTCCGATTCCGTTTTTGTTGAGTGCGGAGATGATCCCTTGTGTGACGGTTTCCCCTACTCCAAATGGATTGCCGATCGCAAAAACCATATCTCCGATCTTGAGCAACGAGCTATCAGCGAAATGGATAAATGGGAGATTGTTTTGCTCGATCTTGATCACTGCCAAATCGCTACGAGAATCAGTCCCAATCACTTTTGCTTTGTATTCTTTGTTGCTCCCGGGCAGAGAAACCATCACTTTGTCTGCACCATCAATCACATGGTTGTTGGTGACGATATAACCATCTTGAGAAACAATCACACCACTTCCCAAAGAACGCTCAATCTTTTCGCGTGGAACTTGGTTATACATATCTCCAAAAAATTGCTGGAAAAATGGGTCATTGAAAAATGGGTGCTCACTCATTTGATTTTTGATTTTCTTTTGTGTTGAAATATTGACAACGACTTTTGTCGCCTTTTCAATCGCGTGGTTAAAAGAATAAATCTTAGTATCTGACACATTTGGAGCGACTCTCTCCTGTATCTTTGGCATTTCTGCCACTTCAAAACCAGAAAGCAAACCAGCACTCAAAACAAACGATAACATCAAGTGTTTTTTCACTCAAACTCCTTTAAGATTAAAATAAACTCGTAGCTTATTCTCATTGTGTAAATGCCTTGAGAACAAATCACAACAAACCTATCGCTTCTTTGACTTTTTTGTAAGTCTTTTGAGCGATGGGCAAAACACGCTCCCTACCCTTCTGAAGTGTGCTATCAAGATAGGATCGGTCCTCTCTGATACGCCTATATTCCTGTGCGATAGGACTCAAAGTCTCAATCACAGATTCTGCTACTTTTTCTTTGAGTATCCCATATCCCTTGCCACTCAACTCATTTTCGATTGTTTCACGGCTTTTGCCACTGAGAAGCTCATAAATGCACAATAGGTTATACACTCCCTTGCGTCGAGGATCAAAGGCGATCAATGCTTCTGTGTCTGTGACTGCTTTTTTGATTTTTTTGGCAATCACATCAGCACTATCAAGCAAAAAGATTGCGTGATTTTCATTTTGAGAGGACTTGCTCATCTTGGCTTCTGGATTATCAAGCCCCATAATCCTTGCACCCGTCTCGGCAATCAAAGGCTCTGGCACCACAAATGTATCCCCAAAATCTCGATTGAACTTTTCTGCCACATTTCTAGTCAGCTCCAAATGTTGCTTCTGATCCTCTCCTACTGGCACCAACTCTGTCTGATAGAGCAAAATATCACTTGCCATCAATGCAGGGTAATTGAACAAGCCGACATTGATGTTTTTGGGTTGTTTTTTTTGCTTGTCCTTGTATTGTGTCATCCTCTCCATCTCGCCCATTGGGATATGGCAATCCAAAATCCAACTCATCGCTTGATGTTCATCGATCTCGCTTTGCACAAAAAGGCTAGATTTGTCAGATGAGATTCCACAAGCTAGGAGCATCGCCACCATATCATAAGTTTGCTCTACCAAAAGTTTGGGCTCTTGATAGGTTGTAATCGCGTGAGAATTCACCACGCAGAAAATACTCTCATATTCTTTTTGCATACGCACCCAATTTTGCACAGCACCTAGATAATTCCCCAATGTCATTGTCCCTGTGGGCTGAATCCCTGAAAACACTCTTTTCATTTTGTCTCCTTATTTTTAGACTTGCCGACAAAAATCACAGCTTCATACTCAAGACTGCCTTGAAACTGCAACATTTTTTTGGCTTGATTATAACCAAGAACGCCTCCACCCATCACACCGCTTCTGCGTAAATGCGTCATAATTTCTCGAGAATCTTGCATTTGCAATTCTATGCATTTGATTCTCATATATCCATCAAAATACCGCTCCAAAAGCTCCATCACTCTATGGGTGGATAACAAAGGCGAAAAAGTGCCAAGAAAACGATGCAAACTTCCAAAGGTGCGATCAGTGATGATACATAGCCCTACATTTTGTGTCTGCAAAGATATACGCTCCAAAGTCATTGACAGATCCCTCGCCCATTGCAATGCCGAGCTAGAGCAAACCAAATCATAGTCCCCCCCCCTTTGCAAAAACACATCAAAATCTTGGCAAAAGACTTGAGTGTTATGCGTTTTGGGGTAGAGATGGAGCATCTTGGAGGAAATATCACACGCTTCAAACTCTTGATAAGCAATCCCTTCTTGATTGAAAATCGCTTGCAACTCTCCACTACCAGACCCCAAATCTGCCACCCTATCAAACCCTCTACCGAGCCTCTCTGCTATCTCTAGGACAAGTGTCTGTGCAAAAACCCTCTGAGCCAACGCACAAGATACATAACTCTCAGCCTGCTGATCAAAAGAAAAATAACGCATTCACTTCCCTAAGCAAAAATCTCCAAACATCTTATCAAGCAAATCTTCTGTTTTGTAAGGCTTTGTGATATGTCCAAGGTGTGCAATCGCCTCTTTGAGATTATAAGAAAAAAACTCTAGCATTCCTGCTTCAAGCTCCTTTTGGGCTTCTTGCAAGGATTTCAAAGTCATTTTGACACTTTGGATTTGAGAAGCATTTGAAAGCACGATGCCCTCATTGTCTTGTGTCTGCACCAAACCCTTGAGATGTTCCATCAAAGGAGCGATTTGGGATTCTTTGGCACTGAGAGAAATGCTCAAAAACGGCAATGTGTCTGGCTTGATTTTTGGTGGCAAATCTGCCTTATTGAGCACAAGCACAATCTCTTTGTCTTTGTGTGTTTGCAACAAAGCCAAAATCTCCTCATCATCCGAATCCAAAGGCTTTGAGGCATCAAACACCGCAAGCACAATCTCGCTTTTGGCAATCATCGCACAACTGCGTTCAATGCCAATTTTTTCGATCTCATCTTGGCTTTGGCGTATCCCTGCAGTATCCACGATACACAGCTCCACGCCACCAATATTGACCCTCTCTTCAATCGTATCCCTTGTAGTCCCAGCAACATTGCTAATAATCGCACGATCACACGCCAAAATCGCATTGAGCAGAGAGCTTTTGCCAACATTTGGTTTGCCTATGATACTCAAAGTCAAGCCATCAAAGATTTGAGTGCGTCTTGCCGAAGTTTCCAAAATCTCTTCTAGAATCTTTTGCAATGTTAGGATTTTTTTTTGCATTGAGGAGAGTAAATCTTGAGGCAAATCCTCATCTGCATAATCAATCATCACTTCACTGTATGCCAAAACCTCTAGAAGTTTATCCCTTGATTCATTGACAAAAAGGCTGAGATCTCCACGCAACTGCTTTGCCAAAATTTTTTGCGCTTGGACACTTTTGGCACTAATCATTTGAGAAATCGCCTGAGCTTGAGAGAGATCAATCCGTCCGTTCAAAAACGCTCGTTGCGTAAATTCACCATTGCGCGCCAAAGTCGCCCCACACTCTAGTGTCAGCTCTAAGATTCTGTGTGCAATCACTGCACCGCCGTGGCACTGGATCTCACACACCTCTTCACGCGTATAGCTCAATGGAGCTTTGAAATAAATCACTATCGCCTCATCAAGCAATTCATCGCCATCATAGATGTGGCACAGAGTTGCATAACGCGGTTGAAACTTTTGTTTGCGTGTGATGTTGCAAACAATCTCCAAAGCGTGGGGACCGCTTAGTCGCACCACAGCCACTGCTCCACGCCCTAGAGCAGTAGAAATCGCAACGATTGTTGAGCTATTTGCCTTTGAAGTCATTGATAACGATGATACTTTCGTTTTCAGAGAGCGGTTTGGATACGATGTAGCGATGAGGGATAGCCGCACGGAATCTTTTCAATGCCAAATACACAGAGACTTGATCAAAGGGCTTGGTTTGAAAAGTCCCCCTAGAGCTCATACGATCAAAATTTTCTTCCAAATATTCTTCAATCTTTTTTTCTTTGTTTTTCAGAAAATCTGCAATCTCCAAACGTAGATTCAAATCATATTCTTTTTTGAGCCAAATGGAGAGAATATGATAAATCGCACTATAGCGATAGCCTTTTTCACCTATCAGCAATCCACAATCATTGCCAACAAACTCAAGATTGACACTTTGCTGATGACCGATCTGGACTTTGATATCCCCTATCTCATAAGGAAGCAAGGCAAATAGATTGAGCACTTGCCTTCGGATGTCTTCTTCGATTTCGCCATCTGGTTGTTTGAAAAAGTTCTGTTCAATTCCATCGCATTTTTCAAAGGCACGATTTTTCTCTCTAATATGTTTCTCCACCTTCTGATCTTTGGGTTGTTGTTGGTTTCTCACCTCTGTGGGCTGGATGTCTTTTTTGCGAGCCACTATCACAGCATCACGACGCCCTATGCCCAAAAACCCACTACTTGGCTCTGAGACAATCTCATACTCTATCTCTGCCACAGAACACTCAAAAACTACACTTGCCTTTTGTAACGCTTCTTGTAAAGTTGTTGCACTGATTTTTTTCATTTGACTTTTCCTGATTTTTGTTTTTCTACGATGCGATTAATGATCATCTGTTGAATGATCGAAAGAATGTTATTCACACTCCAATACAACACCAAACCTGCGGGGAATGGGAAGATAATAAAAAAGAACATAAAAAACACAGGCAAAAGCTTGAATACTTTTTCCTGCATTGGGTCTGTGAAGGTGGTTGGGGTCATTATCTGAGAAATATACATCGTAACGCCCATAAACACTGGCAACACATAATAAGGATCAATCGCAGACAAATCATGTATCCACCCAATCCATGGGGCACTTTTGAGCTCCACCGCACAATACAAAACCTTGTAAATTGCAAAAAACACAGGGATTTGCAAAAGCAATGGCAGACAACCGCCCAAAGGATTGGCACCATTTTTGCGATAAAGTGCCATCATTTGGGCTTGGAGCTTTTGTGGATCATCTTTGTATTTTGTTTGCAATTCTTTCATCTGTGGAGCGATTTCTTTGAGCTTCTGCATCCCCATCATACCTTTGTAACTCAATGGGAACAACACCAATCTCACAATAATTGTCAAAAGCACGATTGCCCAACCCCAATTTCCACAAACCCCATACAATAGCTCAAGTAGAGAAAACAAAGGCTTGGCAAAAAATGTAATCATCCCATATTCTACGACATCGCCCAAAGGCTTATAGATTGCTTTGAGTGCATCGTAATTTTTGGGTCCAATATATCCACCAATGTTTGCAGTGTCTTGGATTCGCACAAAAGCGATCGGACTACTAGATGCTATCTTGCCATCAACGATGACTTCAAACCCCTCTTTGGAATACAAAAGTGTCGTGAAATAGCGATCGACACTAGAGGCAAAAACAGCGTGCTTGAGTGTCATCTCCTCATTTGCCAAATCCCCATCTGCGAGTTTTTCCAAACTCCCACCTTCTTTTTGCACAATCGTCCCCAAAAAAGCATATTGATCCGAATCAGCGATCGGACGACTTCCATTGGTGAGGAAATACACACTATTGGAACCCTCCAAAGAAGTTGTGATCTCAAAACTCATATTTGGTTTGATTGTCAGATGTTTCCTCAACACCACTTCTCCGATTTTTTGCTCCAACACAAAGCTAACAGGCTGATCATCAAGGATAATCTCCTTTTGTGCCGTGCTATAACGCACCTCAAAAGCTTTTTGATTGAGCGTAACATCAGCGAAACGCACCTCCAAAGGGCGTATCCCATCTTCTTGCAACAAAGGCAAAGCCTTGAGCTCTTCTTGTTTATCTTGGACGCCAAAAAGCTTAGCCAACAGGCTTTCTTGTTTTGGGGTGATGAATTTTTTGTTTTTCAAAAACACTTGTTTGATTCTACCTAACGTATCAAACTCGATATCAAAGTCTTTTGCTTTCACTACAAGCAACAAATCATTTTGTGGGCTAGTGCTAGCTTGGGTCACTTTGGAAGCAGTGCTAGGAGCGTTATGCGTTGCCACTTGTGCGACATTTTCCTTGGGTTGTATGGGTTGTTGAGGGAAAAAATAAGTATAAAGACTCAAAGCACCAATAGTGACAACAAGCGCGACAAGCATCCTAGTCATCGAAAAAGATTGGTCCTCATAGGGGGGTGGTATATGTTTCATTATCTATCCTTGATTTGTGATGATATAAGCTTGAAATTCTATCTTGTGATAAAACAAATTGAAAGTATAGCTATTATTCTTAGGAATCACCCAAAATGTGATAGAAATTGGCAAAAAAACCATCTCCTCACGCTTCAGGCAAACCCAAACGCACGGATAATCATATCCTCCTTTGAACATTTGGTTACAACGGCAAAGACGCCAAAAAATCAAAGGCAAAGCATACCAAAGGGGTGCAAAACGCAAAATCACCATCGCATAAGTAGAGCAAGTTGGATGATAGCGACAAGTTGGCGGGAATAATGGAGAGATGTAACGGCGATACAATCTAAGCAAAGCCATCAAAAAGGCTTTGGGAAATCGGATTCTATACACTCTTTCTTCTTTTGTTGAGCATTTTCCAAATCTCTTCTTCCAAAGCACTATAAGTGCAATCCAAAATCCCATCCCTTGCCACAAAAAGCAAAATATGAGATTGCAAATCTTTTTGATGATTGCGACAAAAGGCACGCAAACGCCTCTTGATCTTGTTGCGTTGAGGGGCATTGCCGTTTTTTTTGGACACACTCAAGCCTATCAAATAATCCTCTCTGACTGCAGAAAACAAGGATAGGGCTTTTCTCTCTTTGTAAGTAAAAACTTTGTTCTCGGTCTTGAAATGCGGAATGTCGATTGTGTAAAGACTCAAAATCTTACAATGCTGTCTAAAACCATACTTATAGACAAAGTCAAATTCTGCTTTGCTTTTAAGCGTCACCATTTTAGACTGATAGACGCTTTCTGCCTTTCGCACGGCGTGCATTGATCACTTTGCGACCATTTTTTGTTTTCATTCTCACTCTAAATCCGTGAGTTCTCTTGCGTGGAGTGTTGTGTGGTTGATAAGTTCTTTTCATTTTAAACCTTTCTTTGTAGAAAATTGCAAAGTTGCAATTATGCCTTTGTTTTTCTTATTTTTCTCTTTTATTTTTGCTTTTCTTGCACCAAAATATAGACATTGTTGATTTTGTATTTTTGCAACATCTGCATCACTTGCACAAAAACATCAAATTGACTTTTTTTATCGCCTTTCAAAATGATATGCGTTTTTTTGTCCATTGATTCAAGACGCACCCCCAAAGTTTTGAGTCCCACACGCTCCTCACCTACAAAAATCTCTCCTTTTTTGTCAATAGCAATCACGACTTCTTTTTCTTCATTCTTTTTTTGCCCCACGCCATCCTCTTGAGATTTTGGAATATCAATAGGCACTTTGGAAGTTTGGATAAAACTCGCAGAAGTTAGCACGATCACAAGCAAAACAAGCATAATGTCAATAAAAGGAACTAGATTCATAGAATCCATTTTTTTCACAAGCTCCTCCTTCGCTTATGCTTGATCGCTTTTGTCAGGGTGGTGATAAATATCCCAATGACACAAAATCACTTCAGCTTTTCTAAGCAATAGGTTATAAGAAACGATTGCAGGGATTGCTACCATCAAACCTGCCGCCGTCGCTTTGAGTGCCAATGAAAGCCCAAGCATTATGCTTTGGGTGTCTCCCACTTGCCCCAAATCCGCAAAAGTCATCATTATCCCACCAACGGTTCCTAGCAAACCAACATAAGGGGCATTGGATCCAATCGTAGCAACCAAAGTCAATCGCTTGTGCAAATCAAGCTCCAACAAGCGTTTATCCTCATAATCACTCACCCTCATTGTCGCATAAAACCAGATTCTCTCTAGCACGATTCCCACCACCACAACACTCAAAAACAGCAAAAATCCAAGCACTCCATAATCTAGCACTTCTTTCATCACAATCCTTTTTGGTATTTTTTCAACGCACCTTGCACTTCCAAATCCAATGCCTTTTTTTTGAGTGTCTCACGCTTATCGTGGAGATTTTTGCCCTTAGCGATTCCTATCTCAAGCTTTGCTCTGTTGCGTTCGTTGAAATACAAGCTCAATGGCACACAAGTCAGTCCTGCTTGTGTCAATGCCCCCAAAATCTTATCAATCTGTTTTTTGTGGAGCAAGAGCTTCCTTTCTCGGCGTTCATTGGGCTTATAATACCAGTGAGTGGTTTGCAAATGTGTAATATGTGCGTTAAATACAAAAGCCTCGCCTTTCACAATCCTCACAAAACTATCTTTGAGATTGACACGCCCCGCACGGATGGCTTTGACTTCCGCCCCACTTAGCACCATCCCTGCTTCATAACGCTCCAAAATCTGATAATCAAACAAAGCTTTTTTATTGCGTGCTATGACTTTCATCTCTTCATCCTAAAAAAACTACTCCCACTCCCACTGAAAAACCACCCATCGCCCAAATCTTGAGCCACCTCCAACAATTGCGGATAGATTCTGCAGGCTGGTAAATACAAATCATTGAGCTCTTGAGCGACAAATCGATGTAGAAGTTCAGAAGTTGAGAGATTGAGCCATTCTATCTTAGCCACTCTATTCCCGCCACAATGTGTATCAAAAGCACGATAAACACTCCCCGTCGCACAGGCAAATGGAGGGGTAAAAATCTCATATTCATATATTGGCTCGACAAACTCCCCCACCTCTCCCCCCACTCCACAAACATTGGCACTCTCAAAACCACTCACAAAAAAACTCACATCGCTCCCCACCCTTTGTGCCACTTGCAAGATTTCCAAATACTCTATTCCAAAATAAGAAGCAATGTGTGTGAGAAATGCTCCAGCATTCGCACTACCCCCACCAAGTCCTGCCCCGCAAGGAATACGCTTACACACCTCTATGCGACACCCCTCCACTTCTTGAGCATACGCAGGAAAAGATTTTGCAAACTCTTCTTTTGCCTTAAAAATGAGATTGTCTTGCATTACGCAATCAAACTCCCCACAAATCTCAAAAGCATCTCCACCCCAACGCACTTCCATCTCATCATACAAAGCCCCATAAGCCAAAACAAATCTTGACAAAATCCTATGCATCCCCTCATCATTCGCCCCCAACACATTGAGAAAGATATTGATTTTTGGGTAGATTCTCATTTTTTTAGATGTTTAGAAATATCTTCAAGTTGGCTAAGATTGGGCAGAACGATCGCTTGTTGATTCTGATTGACCACCGCCTCTTTCAACTCAGAACGCAAAATAAGCATTTGAGGCGGAGCTTCAAAGCCTAACCTCACGCTACCTTTATCAATAGAAATCACCTTGATTACGATATTTTCACCAATAACGATACTCTCTTCACTCTTTCGCGACAAAATCAACATCTAGGCATCCTATTTAAGTGGTATCGGATTTCTCCGTCTTGTTTGAATGAAATTATAGAAAAAAAATCATCATACACAACACAATAAACTTCCCCTTCGCGATTTTTTTGATTCTGTATCTGAAATTTTTTGCCATCAAAAATACGCTCACGCTCACTTTCCAAAACAATCCTTGAACACCCCAAAACACTCAATGGATCCAACTCCCTCATCGCACAATGACGCCCTAGCTCGACCTCGCCCTCACTCACTCTTCTCAAAGAGCTCAATGCCCCAACGACCCCCAACCTCTGTGCCAAAATCTCCCCAACAGAACGGACATATCCCCCCTCACTCACACAGATTCTAAAATGAACAAATGGATGTCTATAATGCAAAAGCTCAATCTCAAATATCTCCATCGTTGCTTCTTGCATTTCAAACTCCACTCCACTGCGCGCCAAAGTATATGCACGCACGCCGTTGATGTGTTTGGCACTAAATTTGGGAGGAGTGTATCTCAAAGCTCCCTGCAAATCAGCCATTAGACTTTGCAAAACCCCTACCTCCACCTCTGCAACCTCTTGGACACTTTGGATCTGCTCAATGTCTAGACTTGCACTCTTTGCCCCAAGCCACAAAGTCGCCTCATAGGTTTTTTTGCCCTTTTTGATATAAGGAAAAAGACGCGTATAAGCCCCTGTTGCAATGATCAATGCCCCACTTGCAAATGGATCAAGAGTCCCAGAATACCCGCATTTTTTCCATTTGTGCTGTTTTTTCAAACGCATCAAAAACGCATTGGAGCTAATCCCTGCGGGTTTATCCACGACAAAGAGATGATTCATCGTTGATTCACAAATGCTTGAAATTGTTTCAAAGCAAGATAGCGATGTGAGAGAGAGTTTTTCTCCGCAATGTGATTGAGTGTCTGTGTATGACCATCAGGGATAAACAAAAGATCATAGCCAAATGCTTCATTATCAAGCTCATAATGCCCCACTTTGCCTTCTAGCACGCCACAAAAACATTGCTCCACCCTTGCCCCTTTGATCATCCCCACCACAGCAATCGCACACACAAAAGCAGCTTTGCTCTCACACACTCCAACCTCATCTAGAGATTCTAGCAATTTCAGATTGTTTGCCTCATCACTCGCGTTTGTATCGCACACGCCAAGATTGGCATACCTCGCACTATACACTCCGGGCATTCCACCAAGTGCCTCCACACACAAGCCACTATCATCTGCAAGCACTAGATAATCCTCACTCAACTGCAAACGATTTGCAATCTCTTTTGCTTTAATCATCGCATTTTGCTCAAAACTCTCACCATTTTCACAAATCTCCACCAAATCAATCCAATCTGTATAAGATGAAACTTCCACACCTCTCAAAATCTGCTCGATCTCTTTGATTTTCTTTGCATTCTGACTTGCCAAAATGACTTTCATCATCACTCCTTCTCACAAATTCCTGCTTATTTGGATAAAATCTCAAATTTTTAGAATCATAATTTTAAAACAAAACAAAGGTATCTCAATGCAAAAACAACCCTCATTGTTCAAACAAACCCTCCCACTCACGCTGATTACATCATTGCGGTTTTTTGGTCTTTTTATCGTGATGCCAACGATTGCTATTTATGCCATATCGCTTGGAGCATCGCCATTGATGGTAGGACTCATCGTTGGTGGATACAATCTCACACAAATCATTTTTCAAACCCCTTTTGGAATCTTGGGCGACAAATATGACAAACGCTTGGTGATTGCCTTTGGATTGGCAATCTTTGCATTTGGTTCGTTTCTGTGTGCGTGGAGTGATCATCTGTGGATTTTGATCATCGGACGCTTTTTGCAAGGTGTGGGTGCTGTCTCAAGTGTGATTTCTGCGTTGATTGCCGATCTCTCGCCAGAAGAAAAACGCACCAAATCAATGGCGATTATGGGGGCAGGTATTTCTGTAAGCTTTATGCTTGCAATGTTTATTGGACCCGTGCTCTTTGGGTTTTATGGAGGGAAATTCCTCTTTTGGCTCACAGGGGCTTTGGCACTCTTGAGTATTGGCATACTTTTTTACAAAGTTCCAAAACCTCCCAAAATCACCTATAGCTTTGATAACACACAACAAGAAAATTTCCTCAAAAATCGCAATTTGTGGGTGATGCACCTTAGTTCATTTCTACAAAAAGCACTCATTAGTTGTGGCTTCATCATTATCCCCCTAATGCTTCATCAAGATTTTGGATTTTCTCAAAGTGATTTGTGGAAATTCTACGCTCCTGCAGGGGTATTGGGGCTTTTTGCGATGGCACCTGCTAGTATTTTTGCAGAAAAATATGGATTTTACAAAGCTGTAATGAGCGTGGGGGTTTTGATTTTTATCGTGGCTTTTATCGGATTTTGTCTATCTGATTATGGGCAAATCCTATGGCTTTTTGCATTGAGTATTTTGCTGTTTTTTGTGGCACTTGATATTCATGAGCCGATTATGCAGTCTCTAGCGAGTAAATACCCCAAATCATTCCAAAGAAGCTCTGCTCTTGGGCTTTTTACTACTTTTGGATTTTTGGGTTCATTTGTCGGAGCAATCTTGGGGGGAGTGCTTTATCACACTATTGGCTTATTCTACTTGGCACTAGGCATTAGTTGTGTTTGTATTCTTTGGATTCTTATCATTGCTCTATTGTTAGACAATCCTCCAAAAAACAAAACACTTTTTCTCCACTCATATTCTGACATCCGCCTCTTGCAACGGCTTGATGGGATCGTGGATTTCTACCACACACAAGAAGTTTTGACCATCATCTACAACCCCCAAATCATCTCCGAAAATCAAATCAAAGAAGCACTCCAATAATCCAAAGCACTCATTGCTTTGGCAGACAGAAGTTCTCCTCTTTGGCAAACTCGCCCAAACAAAGAAATTATCAAAATTCTGATAAAATCACAAAAACTACTTAAGGAAATCTATGACACTCTCACAAGATCTTTATGACACACTGCAAACCTATATCCAAAATTGCGATTGCAATCTCTATGACATCATCATCACAAAAGAGTTCAATCAAGATGTTTTGCGTATTATGATCACCTCTCCTCAAGGTATCACACTAGATAAATGCCAAGAGGTGAGTAACCTCATCTCTCCACTTCTAGATGTCCAAGACCCCTTCAGCTCTCCATACACGCTTGAAGTCAGCTCCCCGGGCATTGAGCGGATTCTCAAATCTCCACGCCATTTCAAGTATTCCATAGGCGAAACACTAGAAGTGCGTCTCCTTGACAAAAGCACAATCATTGGCACGCTCCACTCAAGCGATGATGAAAAATTCACACTAGAAATCGAAGGAAACACACAGACATTTTTCTATCATCAAACCAAAAAAGTCAAAACTTTTTTTGAGTGGTAATGAAGTGGAAGTTTTATGAGACTTTGATGTCTCTTGCGATTGCCAAAGCGTGGGAAACTCAAACTCTTGCACTCCCCAACCCTAGCGTAGGTGCTTTGATCCTCTCTCCACAAGGAGAAATTTTAGCCCTATGTGCTCATCATAAAGCAGGTGAAGCACACGCTGAGCTTCTAGCGGCCAAAGAAGCCCTTATGCTTCTTAGACCCTCCACCGCCCAATCACTCCAAAATCTCACACCCAAACAACTCTATGATTTCATTATCCAGCACCACGACAATGCTTTCAATGATTGTTTGTTTTTTGTGACATTAGAACCCTGTAATCATTATGGCAAAACGCCACCCTGCTCCACACTACTCTCCCACCTCAAGCCCAAAGCCGTCATTATCGGAGCCAATGAGAGCAACCCCAAAGCACAAGGAGGAATCCACACGCTAAACACGGCAAACATAGACACCATCACAGGAGTGTTGCAACAACAATGCCAAGATCTCCTCTATCCTTTCAGCAAATTTCAACATCAAGGTTTTTTGAATCTCTTCAAAATCGCACAAAATCTCAATGGGAGCTACACGCACGGGCAGATTTCAAACCCCAACACCAAAGCCTTCACGCATTCCCAACGCAGTGTTGCAACACGCCTCATCATTTCAGGCAACACGATTATCCAAGACAAACCACGCCTTGATGTGCGTTGTGCCTATCCTCGATTCACCCAAATCCCACAAATCCAAATTCTCACACGCCAACACCTCACGCCCCAAATGCTTGAATGTATCCAAGCCCCCTCTATCTCAATCCACTCTAGCATTGATTCGCTCAATTTAACAGATGGATTTAATATCATTGAGGGGGGGTATGCTTTGCTTGAAAGCCTAAAACACCAGATCGATTTGCTTTTGGTGATTTTATCAGCTGATTTTGGAGGGACTGCCCCTCAAGTGATTCCACAAATGCAAGGAGAAGTATTGCACACACATCTAATCGATCACCCACACCATAAGGATATGTTGATATGGATCAAACCCTAACGCCCACACGCCTATACCAACTCAGTGATGGCTACTGCTACAATAGTGATAGCTTGTTTTTGTTTGATTTTGCACTTCCTTTTATGAAAGCCAAGCAAACCCTGCTTGATGTGGGGTGTGGTAGTGGGATTTTGGCAAAACTTGCACAAAAATACGGCAATGTCGTGCCAACATTGATAGAAAAAGATCGCTCAATGGCATTTCTAGCTCAAATCAATCTCCCTGATTCTCAAGTGTTGTGCCAAGATTTTTTGGATTTTTATACAGAATACAAGTTTGACATCATCATCTCAAACCCCCCGTTTTATCGAGGAGACATCATTCCCTCCAAAAATCCTAGAATCAACCTTGCACGCAATGAAAAATCACTCCCTATCGATTTGTTTCTCAAGCAAGTCAAAAGATGTTTGAAGCCAAATGGAAACTTCTTTTTTTGCTATGACGCTAGAGAAGTCCATCGCGTATTTTTTGCCCTCAAAAATCTCGGATTTAACGCCCAAGTCGCTCGTTTCGTCTATCCCAAAATCAACCAAAGTGCGACACTAGCACTCATCTATGCCAAAATCCAAAGCAAACAAAGCCTCAATATCCTCCCACCGCTCATCACCCACATTGGCAAATCTCAAAACGATTATTCTGATGAAGTGTGCGAGATTTATAAAAAATGCAACACCTATAGCATCAAAGTCCATTCTGCAGATTTACTCACAGAATCTTCACGCTAATCAAGTTTTTCTAGCATAGGAGAAAATGCCTTAAAAGTCATTCTCACTTTGCTCCCCTCTTGCACATTCTCCAACTCTCCCCTATTGCATACAAACGAAAGAACCTCACTTCCGACAAGGACTTGAATCTGAGCTGTAATAGAAAAATACTCTATCGCCAAAACCTCGCCATCTAGACAAATATTATTGTGCAAAAACCTATGCTTAGGCGTTGTGATCTTAGCAATCCTACCATTCTCAAGGCACATCACCTTATCACTCAAGCGATACACTTCAGAAATGCTATGACTGACAACAATCATCACAAAGCCAAATTCTTTTTGCAATAGATTCACTTCACATATCAAATGATTCTTGATCTCATCATCCAAAGCACTAAAAGGCTCATCTAGAAGCAAAATCTTGGGCTCACTTGCCAACGCCCTTGCTAACGCTACGCGTTGAGACTGCCCACCAGAGAGTTTGGCAGGTTTGTGCATCGCAATCCCACCAAGCCCCATCATCTCTATAAGCTGATTGACACGCTTGGGGTTGGCGTTTTTGGAATATGCGATATTTTGCATCACATTGAGATTGGGGAACAAGGCATAATCTTGAAACACAAAACCTATCTTACGCTTTTGTGGAGGCAATATCAATACCCCATCATTCCAAACCTCCCCATCAACAACAACCCTACCTTGATCAATCCCAGATAGACCCGCAAGAACTCTCAAAATCGTGCTTTTCCCCACACCGCTTTTGCCAAACAAGCTCACACGCTCACCAAAGCCAATCCTCCCTTTGACATCAAGCTCAAACTCCCCATCACTCCCTGCCAAAGTTTTGGCAAATGCAAACTCAATCATTTGGCACCCAAATATTTTTGATTGACATACAAAATCAAAAGCAAAAGACTCCCACACACCACAAGCAAAGTCAATGCATATTGATGTGCCAACTCATATTGAGCATCAATCACCATTTCATAAATTGCAATACTAGCCACACGCGTGCTTCCAGCCTGATTGCCCCCGATCACAGCCACAACGCCAAATTCACCAACAGAATGGACAAAAGTCCCAATCAATGCAATCAACAAAGAGGGTTTGATGTTGGGGAGCAAAACTTTTATCAATGTATAAAACTTCCCACGCCCCAAAATATAACTAGCCTCACTTAGATGAATTGGCAAAGACTGCAGACCACTTTTGATTGGATTGACCATAAAAGGCAGACCAAAAATCACACTCCCTAGCAAAATACCCTCAAAGCTAAAAACAAGCCTAAGATCAAGATAAGTATCTAGAAACTGCCCCAAAGGACTAAGGTTGGGGCTAAAAAGCAAAAGTAGATAGAAACCAAGCACGGTGGGAGGGAGCATCAAAGGAAGCCAGACCAAAACCTCAACTAGCATTTTCAATGCACCCCTAGAACAAGAGAGATAATACCCCAAACAGATTCCGATCGGGAAAAGTATCACCATCGTGCAAAACGCAAGAGAAAAAGTGAGTTGCATTGTTTGAACAAACATCAAGCCCTCTTTTGCACAATCAAATCGCTAGACTTCACAAACCAATAAAACTTGTCGTGTTGCTCGACCTGAAGCTCACGCAACGCCTCATAGGTGATCAATGCACAAACCTTGGTTTCCAAAACATCAAACTCCACTCTAGCCAAAACCCCATTATGCTCAATGTGCAAAATGGGCGAGAGGAACTTATTACGCGCACTAATCAACCCCGCACTTTTGGGATGTGCCAACATCACATCGCTTTCTTTGAAGCACAAATCAACCTGCTCCCATAGCACATAATCCCCACCCAAACCCACTGCACTGAAGCAATAATCTTGGGCAGACATTTTGATAAAAAGTATGTTTTCACTCTCTTGCAGTGAAATGATTTGTGCTTTGAGCTGATTCATTTTGCCCTTTTGTAGCCATAACGCTCAAAAATCCCTTGCCCCACAGAGCTAAGCACAAAACGAGCAAAGGCTGAGGCGATATCATTGTTTTTGGTTTGCTCCAAGACCACAAAAGCTTGTTTGATTGGTGGATACAAATCATCATCCAAAACCCTATAAGTGAAACTTTTGTCATTAATCACTAGCGACAAAGCACTCAACCCAAGATCTGCATTTCCACTCTTGACATAAGACAATGCCATTCCCACAGAATCCCCCACAACAAGCTTGTGAGCCACATCAGCATACGCACCGATATTTTTCAGAAACTCCACACCTGCAAAACCATAGGGAGCAAGTTTGGGGTTTGCGATTGCAATATGCTTGACAGATGAAGACTGCAAAACCTTGAAAGTAGATAGATTCAAATCTTTGGTAGTGCATAGCACAAGTGTGCCAAACGCATAGACTTGCGGCTCTCCAAGGACATAGCCTTGCTGAAACAATTTTTGTGGTTTGTCTTCATCTGCTGAAAAAAACAAATCCGCCTTCGCCCCATTGATAATCTGTGCATACGCCTTTCCTGAAGAAAGAAAGCTTAGATTGATAGAAACATCTGGATAATCTTGCAAAAACTCCTGTTTCACTTCCTCCAAAACAAGTCTCAAATTGGCAGCAGCCAAGATATTCAACTCTTTGCCAAAAATCGCTACGCTCAAAGCCATACAAAAAAACAAAACACGCATTTTGACTTCCTTTTATCGTTATTTCCAAAAATATATAATGCTATCACAAAAAATAAGAGATACAGAGCAAACTATCACTTTGCACTCTAGCCAATTGTCTGACGCAAATATGGCTAGACAAATATGGGGGATCACAACAAACAAACATTCAACGCCATCTATTCTGTCCGATGAGCATCAAAATCGCTTTTGCTTTTTACCCCACAGATATTGTATCTATGGGGCATTTGAGCGATCTTACTTTTTGACCCCTTCATTGATCACATCAAGGAGATTGGAAGATTTCTGACTTTTTTTATTGCGATATTCAGGCTTAAACTGATTGCCCACCAACGGCTTGGCATTGCTCTGTGGAGCGTGACACTGCGTGCAATTCCAGCGACTATCAGCAATACCATCAGTGACTGCTTTGGAATTACGCAAATCATAAAGATGGGATTTGGGCACAGGTGTCGCACCCATATCTTTTGCAACATCAGGAGAATGGCAATCCAAACAAGCATTGCTGTTTTGTGTAAAATCTGTCATTCCCTCCACATTGTGTGGAATCATCGGTGGAGCATTTTCAAACGCTCGATCAAACACTTGGCTTTCTCCGGGCTCTTGTTTGCTATATGAAAACTGCTCTAGCTTTGTTTTGTCTTCAGTGGCAAGAGGAGCCTTCCTCAATCCTATCTCACTATCGCTCACAGCACCCCACAAGATTCCAGCACCTACGCTACTCACTAATATCATCGTTTTAATATTCATTTCTTCCTCCTAAAATTTTAAATTCCAATGCCTCATCTTGGCACACTTCAATACATCTTCCACACTTGATACAAGCCATCGCATCGACCACTCCACTTCTTTTGCCCACCAAATCAAGCACTTGGGGTTCAGGGCAGATTTCTACGCATTTTTTACATTTCGTGCAATGATTGACTTGATGTGATACACGCAAAATCGAAAATTTGCCAATCAATCCAAAACTTGCACCTATCGGGCAGATATAACCACAAAATCCATTCTTCAAGACGCACAAATCAAACACGAAAATCATCGCAACGCTCAACAATCCAAACCCCATACCAAACACCAATCCACGACTCAAAGAAGATACGGGATTGATCATCTCAAAAGCCCCAACTCCAAACACAAAGGACAGCAAAAGAGACAGAAGCAACACTCCATACTTAAACCATCTTTTGAGATTGAGCATTTTGAGCCCTTGCCACCCCAGTTTTCTGCGTAAAAAATTGGCACAATCTGTGATGAGATTGACAGGACAGACATAAGCACAATAAAGCCTACCACCAACAAGCCCATAAAACAAAACCACGACAAACACGCCTAGCCACACATCAAGTGCCAATCCACCTCCAGCAACCACAAGTTGCAAAGTCGCAAAAGGCTCACTCAAGGGTATTTTGCCCAACACATACGCAAAACTCAAATCCCCACTCAAAAGCGAAGAGAGGTTTTCTTTGTGCAAAATCACACCATTGACATCGGCATCTGCGGTATTGAGCAATCGCATCTGATAGACCTCTTGATGTTTTCTGATATCCAAAACAGCATAGTTCCCAAACACAAAAAGCAACAAAATCCCTATCTGAATCAAGCGTCTAGCAAACAAAAACCTATAAGCTCTCATCAAAACTCTCCATTATTGAGATAATCCAAAGAATTTGTTTTGTTTGGATTAGAATCTACCTCTTGATTGATTCGCGTTTCATCCCCTTGCTTCCAGCTACGGATATAGTGATCCCCCACCGCACCCATCACTTTCTCATAGGGCAAAACCACGATTGTCGGCTTTTGTGTCACACAAGCTCTCTCACACATTCCACACCCCGTGCAAAACTCCGCATCAACCATCGGCAAAAGCTTGGAATGCTTATCTGTGAAATCATTATGCTCCACCTTGAGATACAAAGCCTTTTTGATCAAAGGACACGCACGATAGCAAGCATCACACTGGATCCCTCCATAAGCGATACAATGCGTCGTATCAATGACTGCAACCCCCATTCTTGCATAATCAATCTTCACCTGCCCCTCTGCATCACTCAAAGCCTCCGCACTCAATGCACCGCTAGGACAAGATCGCATACACGGAATATCTTGGCACATATAGCACGGGATCTTGCGTGGTTCAAAATAAGGAGTCCCCGCACTAATGCCCTTTTGATTCCCAACTTCTGCAAGTTTCAATGTGAGATAAGGACAAGCTTCCACACACAAGCCACAGCGGATACAATGAGACAAAAAATCCTTTTTGGCACCGGGAGGTCGCAACACATCTTGCTTGACTTGAGCGTTGAGATATTCACTCCAGATCATTGCACCAGCCCCCAAAACTCCGAGGCTCCCCACTCCCTTCTTCAGTGCTTCCCTACGCTCCCAATCAAACTTCATTGCTATGCCTTATAAATCTTCACTGCACATTTTTTGAAATCTGTTTGCTTAGAAATCGGGCAAGTCGCATCAAGGCAAACTTTGTTGATCAATACATTTTCATCAAACCAAGGCACATAGATCAATCCTTTGGGTGGCTTGTTGCGTCCCCTTGTATCAATCCTTGCCTTGACTTTGCCGCGACGAGATTCCACCCAAATGACATCGCCATTTTGTAGATTGCGTTCTTGTGCATCTTTGTCATTCATATAGCACAACGCCTCTGGCACTGCTTTGTAGAGTTCAGGGACACGCATAGTCATCGTGCCACTATGCCAATGCTCTAGCACACGCCCCGTGCAAAGCCACATCGGATATTGCTCATCTGGCATTTCACAAGGATCCATATAAGGACGCAAGAAGATTTTTGCTTTGTTGTTGATGTCTGTTTTTTGGTTTGATGGTTTTGCCAAATCGCCTTGAGCGATGGATTTGCCTTTGTTACCATAAAAAGCAAAACGCGCTCCGCCTCCATATTTTTTGGCATACACATCGTATTCTGCATTGAAACGCCATAGTGTTTCTCTCCACCCAAGCTTGGCTTTTTTGTCTTCGATCACAGGCCATCTCAAGCCTCTCACATAATGATAAACATCAAAAGGTGCCAAATCGTGCCCATGCCCAGTCCCAAACTTGCGATATTCTTCCCAAAGATATTTTTGGATAAAAAACCCACAGCCTTTATCTACTTTGCCATCTCCCCCCTTGACTTGACGGAAATCACCTTGAACCTCGGTGTTTTCAAACCCTTTTGTCACAGAATCTTTGCCATAAACATAGCTACGCGCTTTTTTGTTGGCAAACAAAACATCATAGAGTGTATCACTCTCTTTGTATCCCATCTTTTTGGCTTCTGCCAACACAGACTTCATCTCCAACTCAGGATAATCTTTGCCCCAAACCTCTTTGAGCGTGAAGCGTTTGGCAAACTCTGTCATCTGCCAAAGATCAGGCATTGCCTCGCCTACAGGTACCACCTGCTGACGCCAATGCTGCGTGCGTCTCTCTGCATTACCATAAGCTCCCCATTTTTCATACATCATCGCACTAGGCAAAATCAAATCAGCCACTTTGGCACTAATGCCCGGATAGCAATCACTTGTCACGATGAAATTATCCATCTCTCTTGCTGCCTTGATCCAGTGATTGAGGTTTGCGGTATTTTGCCAAGGGTTATTGACTGCCACCCAAACCCACTTGATTTTGCCTTCCTCTAGCTCCCTCATCGCCTTGAGATAATTGGAGCCGATTTTGCCATTGAGTGTCCCTTGAGGGAGATTCCAAACTTTTTCTGTTATCTCTCGATGCTTTGGATTATCTACCACCATATCAGCAGGCAATCTATGACTAAACACCCCCACTTCCCTTGCCGTTCCACACGCACTCGGTTGCCCTGTCAGAGAAAACGCTCCATTGCCCGGCTGACTCTGTTTGCCTAGTAGCAAATGCACCATATAGCTCTGCTCATTGACCCAAGTTCCTCTTTGGTGCTGATTCATTCCCATTGTCCAGAAGCTCACCACCTTGCGATCTTTTTGGAGATAATAATTTGCCAAATCTTGCAACTTTTGCTTGAAGCTCTCCAAGTCCTCGCTATCATCTCCTTTAGCCAATTTAGCGACAAAATCAAGAGTATAAGGCTCCAAGCCCTTTTTGAACTCCTCAAACCCAATCTCCCAATGTGCCCCTGCTTTGGAGCCATCCATCTGCATTGCCTCTCCGGTTTTTAGCCCCAAATATTGCAAGGTGATGCCTTCATTTTGACTCAAAACTTTAGTCTTTTCTTTTTCTACGATGGGTTTTTCTGATGTGGTGACATAGGGAGAGTTTGGATTTCTCAAGCCATAGCCAATATTGACAAAGCCCGTTGTAAAAACACAATGTTTCTTGACAAAATCCAAATCGATAGATTGTGGGTGGTTATACACCAACTCCCTTGCGATGTAATTCCAAATCGCCAAATCTGTCTGTGGCTTGAAAATAATCTCAATATCTGCAATATCAGAAGTGCGATTGCGGTATGTCGTGAGATTGATGACTTTGACTTGTTCTTTGTTTGTGAGCTTCCTATCTGTCACACGGCTCCAAAGGATCGGGTGCATTTCAGCCATATTGGCTCCCCAGGTCACGATAGTGTCTGTCAATTCGATATCATCATAGCACCCTGCAGGTTCATCGATTCCAAAAGTCTGCATAAACCCTGCCACAGCACTTGCCATACAATGGCGTGCGTTTGGATCAATGTTGTTGCTCCTAAAACCACCTTTGAAAAGCTTGATAGCAGCATATCCCTCAGGGATTGTGTATTGCCCCGAGCCAAAAACCATAGTCGCTGTGGGTCCATAGCGATTGTAAGTTTCTTTGAATTTTTGCTCCATCACATCAAAGGCTTTTTGCCAACTCACAGGTTGGAACTTCCCTTTTTTGTCAAACTCTCCTTTACTATTGACACGCAAAAGAGGCTGTGTCAATCTGTCTTGAGCATACATAATTTTGGCACAGAAATAGCCTTTGATACAATTCAAGCCACGATTGACAGGAGCTTCAGGATCGCCTTTGATTGCCACGATTTTATTGTTTTTGGTCGCAATCATCACCCCACAACCCGTTCCACAAAAACGACAAGTGGATTTGTCCCATCGCCATCCGCTCTCTCCTTGTTGTGCTTTTGCTTCAAGGGCTTTGGGGATCACCATTCCAACACTTGCAGCCGCACTCATCACAGCAGAACTCTTCAAAAAATCACGCCGATTCAGCTTCTCTTGCATATTTCCTCCTTATCAGTCAATCACCATAATCAACACAAATCAATCTGGCGACTTTGCGTCAAAGATTCTATGATTTAATATTTTGATCAATCTTAAGATGAGGCAAAATTAAAATGTGCTGATTTGAGGATCAAAAGAATGCAAATAATCTTTTACTTTTTCAGAAAAATCCAAAACAAAAACACATTCGTGCCTATCATCAAAATCAAATTTGACTCCAAAATCAGATTGTTTTGCAAATGACAATCAAAAATTTGTGGCAATTTTGTAAAACCTTCTGATAATCAATCATCTAAATGTAAATTTTAGTAACACTAATTTTTATGATTCAAAGCACAAAATTTCTAACTTAAGATATTCATTTTAGATTATTTTAAATATTTTTCACGATCTAGAATCTTTTTGCAAACCCCACCCCCCACCATTTCAATAGATTCTTTTGCAAACTCTTAAAAAACTCTAATCAATTATCAAACCTCACTATTTCAATATAAGTACAAACAACCGCTGACCAAACAAACCTTTGTAGAACCCCAAAAGATGCCAAGTCAATGTAATCTTGAACGAGCCTTGCTAATGAGGTTATGGGGGTTGTTAAGGGGGATAAGGGGAACGCTTGCCATAAGTTCCCCTTGATCCCCTTAAGAAAAACTCCAAGCCGTGCTTGAAAAAATTAGAAAATGTGCTTTTGCAAAAGCAACTTAAAAAAACCCTTAGGGAATCTAGAATTGCTTCAAAGTTCATTTGTGCAAAACGCCATTTGCTAGTCATTTTTTGCGATTGGATTCTTTTATCGAGATTACCTTTGCCAAAGCACACTTTTGGGTGTTTCTAGAATCTCTAGGGGGGGGGTTCTTTTGAAGTTAGCTTGAGAGGCTCTATATTCTTTGGTGATTCTTGATTTGTTTGCTAGTTTTTGAGATTGGTTTTGCACAAGCACACTTTCTAGTCACCAATTCCCACTTTGCTTTTTTCTATAAGGGGGACAAGGGGGTTTATTGCGAGGCACCCCCCTTATCCCCCTTAAAATCCCCCAAACCCCTGCCCGCTTTTTGTGTGTGACCCACATTAGTTTGACTTTGTTTTGATTCTTTGGTGTTTTGAGTTTGATTCTTTAGATTCTTGTTGCAACTTTTTTAAAAAATCACAAAAATATAAAACCCCACTAAGTTATAAAGACAATGCAAACCGCTTCCCAAACCAACCTTGTAGAACCAAAAAAGATTCCAAGTCAATGTAATCTTGAACGAGCCTTGCTAATGCGGTTATGGGGTTGTTAAGGGGGATAAGGGGAACGCTGCCATAAGTTCCCCTTATCCCCCTTAAGAGAGATCCTAGGGGATTCTAGAATTGTATAAAGGGTGCTTTGCTCAAGCTAACTCAAAGAGAGAGAATCTCAAGAGATTCTGGAATCGCCAAAGAACAGACTTCCCCAAGCCAAAGCCAAAAAAGAAACTCCAAAGTTTCTAGAATCACCCCCCCCTAACCCCCCAACTCCATTCTCAAGAACACAAAACCAACGAAATATGGCACTTTGTGGAAATGCAAAACAGAACCTAAAGATTTGGATATTCAAAATGATTTCAAAACAGCTCACTATGAGAGCCTATATCCAAACAATAAAGAATCAATTTGTCATCTTGTTTTTTGTAGATTAAAAGCAAATCAGGCTTTAGATGGCATTCTCTAAATCCTACATAATCGCCTTTTAATGCATGATCTCTGTATTTTGGTTCTAGGATTTCATCATTTGCTAGTTTTAGTGAAACTTTAGAAAACAATTCTTTATCCTTTTTGCTTAGTTTTTTATACGACTTTTTAAAAGACTTAGAAAAATCAATCTTCATCATTATTTAAATATTCCATTGCTTGCTGATGATTTTCAAATGATACGACTTCACCTCTCTCAACTTCCTCAATCGCATTTAGAAGTCTGGCACTAGGCGTGCGCCATTTTTCCATAAGAGCATCTTGTATGAAATGTTTTTTTCTGATTCTGTTGTTGAGCTTGTTTTCAATCCTCTTTTTCTCTGCATTGATTTTCATCGTTTCTTTTTCTAGGGCATCCATCATGCCTTTGAGTTGCTTTTCGTTTTTTGTTCTTAATTTTTCAATATAAGCTTGATCTAGAGTATCTTGTCTTGTTGATGCGGTTTGCATAATCACTCCTTGGTTAGATTGCTAGATCAATTATAATTAAATTTCCCCAAATATTTTTGTAGTCAAAGCACGCGGATTTAGCAAAACCAATCCCACAAACCCTAAAGTTCATTTGTGCAAAACGCCATTTGCTAGCAGTTTTTTTGCGACTGGATTCTTTGCTTGAGATTGCTTTTGCAGAAGCACACTTTCTAGTCGCCAAATCCCACTTTGCTTTTTTCTATAAGGGGGACAAGGGGGTTTATTGCGAGGCACCCCCCTTATCCCCCTTAAAATCCCCCAAACTCGCTTTTTGTGTGTTACCCACATTAGTTTGACTTTGTTTTAATTCTTTGGTGTTTTAGATTTGTTTTTTAGATTTGAATCTCAAATCATCCCCCCTTGTCCCCTTCCACAAAACATCAAAGTTTTGATAGTTTTAGCTAGAATACTGCAATTTTTTCATCGGAGTTTTATATGTTTAAACGAATTTTAATTGCCAATCGTGGAGAAATAGCTGTGCGTATCATCCGTGCGTGCAAAGATTTGGGGATCGAGAGCGTTGCGATCTACTCTCAAGCCGATAGAGAATCCCTCCACGCAAAAATGGCAGATTTTGCTTATGAGCTAAGCCAAGATCCAATCAAAGGATACCTAGATGCCGATCTCATCATCAAAATCGCCAAAGAAAGCCACTCTCAAGCCATCCACCCGGGCTATGGGTTTTTGTCCGAAAACGCACTTTTCGCACAAAAAGTAGCCGAAAGCGGTTTGGTGTGGATAGGACCTAGAGCTGAAGTCATTGCAAAAATGGGGGACAAAAATGTCGCAAGAGATTTGATGAGAAGCAACGGCATACCAATCGTTCCGGGCACTTTGCCCCTCAACCAAAAAACCCCCGATGAACTCAAGCAAATCGCTCAAGACATCGGCTACCCCATCATCCTCAAAGCAAGTGCAGGTGGTGGAGGCAAAGGCATACGAGTCGTAGAGGAGGAGGGCAAACTGCTTGAAAGCTTTGAAGCTTGCAAAAAAGAGGCGGGATTGTTTTTTGGCAATGATGATGTGTTTATGGAGAAATGTATCATCAACCCACGCCACATAGAGTTCCAAATCCTTGCTGATTCTTATGGCAACATCATTCATCTAGGAGAACGCGATTGCTCCATCCAACGCCGTCATCAAAAACTCATCGAGATCGCCCCAAGCCCACACATCGATGAGGGCTTACGCAAAAAAATGGGAGTTGTTGCAATCGCTGCAGCCAAAGCAGCCAATTACACAAACATTGGCACCATCGAGTTCCTCCTTGATGATGAAAACCAGTTTTATTTTATGGAAATGAACACAAGAATCCAAGTAGAACACGGCATCACAGAAGAAATCACAGGCATTGATCTTGTGGTGCGACAGATCCGTATCGCAGCAGGAGAGATCCTTGAGCTTGAGCAACAAGACATCCATTTCCAAGGCTTCGCCATTCAAGCACGCATTAACGCCGAAGATGTGCATAACAACTTCGCCCCCAACCCCGGCAAAATCACGACCTACTACCCCGCACTCGGACCCTCTGTAAGGATTGATAGTTGCATTTACAAAGACTATGAAATCCCGCCATTTTACGACTCGATGGTGGCAAAAGTCATCGTGAGGGCGACAAGCTATGATTTGGCAGTCAAAAAACTAGCGCGTGCCTTGAGCGAATTCACAATCTATGGAATCAAAACCACCATTCCTTTCCTCAAAAACATCTGCAAAGACAAAAAATTCCGCCAAGGCAACTTCAACACCTCGTATTTGAGCAAGCACCTCCACCACCTCCTAGAGACAGACCACGATGACGACGCAGACACAGAGGAGCTGAGTGCGATTTGTGCGGCTTTAGCCTACAGAAACAAGGGGAAATGATGCAAAACATTTATGAAGAAACCAACCTTTTGGACAAAAGAGCGATCGACAAATTCCTACTCACAGAAGAGATTCTCGTCGAAAACGCCTCAAATGCTATCGCACAACTGATCGCCAAACTCACCCACCCCAAAAGCTTGATCTATATCGTCTGCGGTGGTGGCAACAACGGAGCAGACGGCTTGGCTCTTGCTAGAAAACTCAACCAAGACTACCATATCAAAGTCTTGATGCCCCACCCTCCCAAAACCGCTCTATGCGAAAAAGAACTCTATCGGTGCAAAAGTGCGGGGGTGGATTTTGTGAGCAAACTTTTCCCAAGCGATGTGTTGGTGGATTGTTTGTTTGGGAGTGGATTCAGAGGGGAGCTTGACACCGCGACCAAAGAGCTCATCGCACAGATGAACAAATTCCCGCGTATCAAAATCGCCTGTGACATTCCTAGCGGTTTGAGCACCCTCCCCCAAGATATAGCTTTTCAAGCAGATTACACTATCTGTATGGGTGGGCTGAAACGCATTCTTTTCACAGAATGGGCAAAAGACTATACAGGAGAGATGATCCTAGCACCTTTGGGCATTGCACACAAAAACTATCAAATCAACTCCAACATCAAGCTCCTTGACGCCTCCGATCTCAGATTACCCACACGGCACAAAGAGGACACCCACAAAGGCGAGTATGGACATCTAGCAGTCCTCACCAAACAAACCCCGCGAAGCAAAATCGGTGCGAGCGTGCTTTGTGCACTCAGTGCGATTGCCTTTGGAGTTGGGCGTGTGAGCTTAGTCGGAAGCCAAGAATCCATCCCTTTTGAGATCATCAAAACCGATACGATCCCCCCAGACGCTCAAGTCGTCGCTTTTGGTATGGGGGCAGGAGAGATCGAAGAATCAGACTTTGCCAAACTCTCTCCCTATGATTGCCTTTTGGATGCGGATGTGTTCTACCACCCTAGCCTCATTCCTTTTCTCCAGCGTGAGCGTCAAACCATCCTCACACCCCACATCAAAGAGTTTGCCTCATTGTTGCGTCTGTGTGGCATTTGCGATCTTCCTCTTGAAGACATCAAAGCCAAACGAGATGAGTTCCTCTCTGTGTTTTGCACAAGATTCCCAAATGTCATCATCGTTCTCAAAGGTGCAAACACCCTAATCGCCCAAAACCAAAAGGTATGGGTGTGCAATCTTGGCAGAAACAATCTTGCCAAAGGTGGCAGTGGCGATGTGTTGGCAGGGATGATCGCCTCTTTGATGGCACAAGGACGCGATGGTTTGCGTGCAAGTGTTGATGCTGTATTGGCACACGCTTTGGCTTCTTGCAAAATCAAAAGCACCTATGGGCTCAACCCGATGGATTTGATCGAAACCATCAAAACCCTATGAGCCAACGCCCTATGAGCCACACAATGCAAAAAGATGAAATTTTTAGAGACAAACCTCTCAAGCAGTTTGAGTTTGATTCTCAAGTAGCAAGTGTCTTTGATGATATGATCGCTAGATCTATCCCTTTTTATCATCAACAGATTGCGATCCTATCAGACTTTGCCACATTGCATTTGCCCCGACACGGCAGACTCTATGATCTTGGAAGCTCTACAGGCAACACACTCTTTGACATCCACCAAAAAACCAAAAACCAAGATTGCACACTCATAGGGATTGATAGCTCCTCATCAATGTGTGCCAACGCCACGCTCAAAGCACAAGCCTATGGCTATGAGATCGAGTTTGTCCAAGCAGATTTGTTGGATTATCCTTTGTTGCCCTCAGATGTTATTTTGGCAAACTACACTCTGCAGTTCATCCGCCCCCCCATCAGAAACAAAGCGATTGAGAAAATCTTTGCCTCACTCAAACCCGGGGGCATTTTTTTGATGAGCGAAAAAATCATCTGCGAGGATAAAACCCTTGATTTGCAAATGATTGACTACTACCTCGCTTACAAAAAAGCTCAAGGTTACTCTTCTAGCGAAATCGCCCAAAAACGCGAAGCACTAGAAAATGTCCTGATCCCCTACACACAACAAGAAAACGAGACAATGCTCAGAAACGCAGGTTTCCAACACATAGAGATTCTATTCCGTTGGATCAATTTCGTGATTTTTATCGCCAAAAAATAAGGAGTGGTTATGCCTCAAGCGATTTTAGAAAAACTCATCACCTACCCCACAATCACCCCCAATGAATGCGGGATCTACTCATACATCCAAAGCCTTTTGCCTGATTCTTTTCAAGCCATACCCATCCACCGCAACGCCGTTAGCAACCTGTTTTTGTTCAAAGATTACAATCCCTCAAGCACACAACCCAAACTGCACTTGTGTTTTGGGGGACATATCGATGTCGTCCCTGCAGGAGAGGGCTGGTCTAGCCCACCCTTTGAGCCACACATCAAAGACGGCTATCTCTATGGGCGTGGCACACAAGATATGAAAGGAGGGATCGCTTGTTTTCTCTCTGCGATTCAAGAGTTTCAAGCACGATCCAACCTCATAATCTCAATCTTGCTCACAAGCGATGAGGAGGGGGATGGGGTCGATGGCACCAAAGTCGTTTTGGAATACCTTGAGCGTCACCACCTCCTCCCAGATCTTGCTATCATCGCAGAACCCACAAGCACCGACAAACTAGGAGATATGATCAAAATCGGTCGCAGAGGCTCCATCCACTCCAAAATCACATTACAAGGCGTGCAAGGGCATAGTGCCTATCCCCAAAAATGCCAAAACCCCATAGAAATGCTTGGAGCTAGACTTGGCAAAATCGCCGGGCACGATCTAGACAATGGAGACGAGCATTTTGAGCCGAGCAAAATCGTCATCACAGATTTGCGTGCAGGAATGCAGATGAGCAATGTCACCCCTGACACCTTGAGTATGATGCTCAATGTCAGAAACTCCACCCTCACCAATGCCAACGATGTGGATAACTACCTCAGAGAGACTTTGCAAGGCTTGCCCTTCACCCTAGAAACCAAAACAAGCTCCCTCCCATTTCTCACCCCCCACGACTGCTTTTTGGTCCAAACCCTAAGCGCTAGCATAGAACGCACGATGGGCTTCACGCCTACTCTTGGGACGACAGGCGGGACAAGCGATGCACGCTACTTCGCTCCCTATGGGATTGAAGTCGTGGAGCTAGGCGTCATCAACGATCGTATCCACGCCAAAGACGAGAGAGTGAGCCTACAAGAGCTCCAAGATCTCAAAGCGATTTTCAAAGATTTTTTATACACATTAAGCAAGGAGAACCAATGAAACAAGTCCAAATCGATATCACTCAAGCCCTATGCACCGATGCCGTGTCCAAGATCCAAAATGTCCTCGCCAAACTGCGTCAAAACAATATCGCCGTGAGCCAAATCGTAATCATCGCAGACACCCAAAAAAGACGCGATGAAACGATTGATTTTTTGTTTGCTGAGGGCTATCTTTTTCAGACAGAAATCAAAGAGGGAGAGTTTTGGATACACATACTTGGTAGAGACAGACAGGCTCCCACCGCTCCCACGCCATCATCTCCACAAGCCACCACCGCTCCCACCGATCAATCTCCCCAAAGCACCCCAGTATCCACCCCACCCCCTCCCACGCCGCCAAAAGAGCCAGACATCCCCCCAAACAGCGAGTTTGAAAACAAGATTTTCATATTCACTAGCGATCGTATCGGCGAGGGAGATCTAGGGGAGAAGCTTCTAGAGGGGCTTTTGCACAATCTCTACACAACTGCCAAAATCCCGCGAGAGTTGATTTTCATCAATCGTGGGGTGCTAGCCTGTATCGATGTCGAGAAAAACCTACACATCACACGCACACTCAAAAAACTAGAGCAAAGAGGCGTTGCAGTCAGCACCTGTGGCACCTGCCTAGAATACTACAATGTCAGAGATTTGCTATGTGTGGGCAGTGTCAGCAACTCCGCAGAGATCACACGCAAAATGCTTAGGTTTGAAGTGGTCACATTCTAGCCACCACTTCTCACATCAATGGGGGGGTATCAGAGGACATTTGGCAGATTCTGCATAGAACTACACAAAATCATAAATTTTTGGTAATGTTAATAAAATTTAACCTATAATACAGATTCTTGTTTATCTAATTTTAAGGCTTGATATTTTGGATACACAAAATATCTCAATCTTTATCCAGTATTTTAAGGAGTGTTTTAAATGAAAAATTCAGCACAAAATAAGCGAAAAATCTCTGTAGGGGGGGGGGTATGATGAAATCTTACAAACCTCTCATCGCCACTTCGTTGGCATTGGCTCTCAGTGTGAGTGTGGCAAGTGGAGCAGATAATTGTCCAAGTGGCAACACAAGTGCGATCTGCTATAGCACTACCAATGGCACAGATTTCAAACAATTCACGAGTTTGACAATTGCACCAACAGGACAAGGAAGCAATCAATTCAATCAACTTAAATATACTGCAGCACCAGCACAAGGGATTACGATCAGTGATTTCACTCTCAAATTTAGAAATAATGGTGGTGAGGGACAACAAAGTAGCTCTGAAGCCTCTATAGGTGGGCAAAATGCTCAACTTAAACTCATTAATAAAGGTAATGGACTCCAATTAGGCAGTGCAGGAACTAGCACCCTTGCTGTTGATTTTGGAAAATATGAAGCCCAAAATTTTGCACGCAAAGCCACTTTAAGTTTTGAAGGCACTACACCCAATACAGCAGGTAGCACACCAAAAACAGCCCTCAAAGGCAATATTGAAATCAAAGCTGGGAATTCTACCAATGATGAAGTCATAGCCACTTTCAAAGGAGATATGAAAGGTAATATTAAGATTGTTGGACAAAGCATCGGATATCGGCGTGTAGCTGCAAAAGCCAAAACAAATTTCACTTTTGAAAATGGAGCAAGCTTAAAAGGGAATCTAAGAGTAGAATATGTAGAAGGAGGACAGAATTTCACATTTGAAAGGGGAGGCATAGAAGGAAGTATTAAAACTAGTGCTGCTTTGGACATTGCGAATATAGACGCTACTATGGGCGGTACAACAACAACCAATATTACCTTCAAAGGAGAAGGCTTTATCAAAAAAGGAACTGGTGCAGATGATAATATAATTCTAGCTGAAGGTGCAAAAAGTGCAGATATTCCTCAACAATACCATGCTCATAACCGAATCCTTTTTGAAGGCAATGGAAAAATCGGAGAAAATGAAACTAGTCGTGTGAGCATTATCGCAAGACCACGATGGACAAGAGGTCACTATTTTTCCGGTGCACAATCTTATAATCTTATCCAGTTCAAAGGACAAGCCACCCTCTTTTTAGATAAATTGCAAATAGAAAATTATACAGGTGCAGAACGCCTCAATATCATCAGCCTTGAGGGTGGCACAAATGGTGATCTTAACATCAACACAATCGAAGTGAGAAGTCCATCAGGTCGCAACTACATCGGTAAGGGGCTTTTGAAGTTTGCAAATGGAGCAAATAGCGGTCAAGAAACTGCAAAAGATTTAGTAATAGATGATACTAAAATCAATGAAGCCACATTCAAAGGCAACAACTACAATGCAATCAAAACACTTGCTCAAACACTCAGAGCCAATGGCACACTCACAGCTGAGGCTATCAAAACTGCCGCCGAAGGTGGCGGTATCAATGGAATCTTTATCGACACTCTTAATGTCACAGGTGCTGATGGGATCAAATCTTGGAACACTCAACGCAACATCATCTCTACAGAGAATCTAAGAGTGGATCAAAAAGTCTATGCAGACCAATGGAATAGAAACAAGGGCACAAACATCATCTTCGCTGATAGTTTGACAATCGGTGGCGGAGTGTTGGCAAATGGTGGAAGTAACTATATCTATGGAACCAATACTTCTGCGGGCACCAATACGATCAACACTTCAATCACAGCTCAAGGTGACACAGGGAGCAACCAACTCAATTTGCGTGGGAATACCACGAGAATAGGAGCAGCCGGTAGCAAAGTTTCTATGACTGCAACAAGTGGCAGCAGCTCCAACTATCTGTTTCTTAATAGCACAACAAATAATGAAATTTATCTCAGCGACCTCAGTGTCAATGCTTCTAGTGGCAACAACATCTTAAGCTTTGAAAATACTAGTGCCAACAATCGCCTAGAAGTCAATAATATCTCAAGTAGTAATGGGGGGAACTACATCGGCAAAGGCTTACTTGGTGAAAATAGTGCAGGTGTCCTAACTCCGATATTGAATCTCTCCTCAGGCAATGTCGCAATGGGAACTTTCCAAGCTTCAAACATTAGCACCAATACCAATGATAGTGCCAAGAATATTATTTATTTCCAAAACATCACAATCAAAGGCAATGTCACAGCTTCAAATGGACAAAATATCATCAACTCCAAAGACAACCTTGCAATCACTGGAAACATTACAGCCAATTTTGGTGGTGCAAGTGCCAACAAAATCAATTTTGTCGGAACCACTACAGCACTCACCGGAATGATTAAAGCTGAAAGCAACAACTCTCGAAACCTCTTGAGATTTGCCGGAACAACCTCCAATACATTGACACTCACAGGTCTCCAAGCAATCACAGGGACAGATAACCAAGTCTATAATATCCTTAGCTTTGATGGCACTGGGACAAATGCCCTCAACATCACAGGTGCAGTTTCTGCCAACAACAGCGGTCGCAACTACATCGGTAAAGGATTGTTGGGAGAGGGAGCAAGTGCAAATGATTTGAATGCTGATGGAATCCCTGGTTTTGATTTCACCAATGCAGATAATGCTTTAGTGGGCACGCTTACGATTAGAGGTGGTGTTTTGGCTTCTGAGACAGGATTGAACTCCATTTCTTTCAAAGCAGCAAGCACTCAGACAGAAGCAGTCATTTCTTCTACGGATAATGCTATTTCAGGAAATGCAAATATTTATCTTGATTTGTCAAACGCACAGCTTACTGATTGGGCAATCGATGGAAATATTGCAGGTGGTGGAACCAAAAACATCAAGATTGTGAGCACCACACACAAAGGCGGTCTTGATGGCAATATCACCAATACCCAAGGCAATACAACCAATGTCATTTTGGAAAATGTCCTATGGAATCCTGTCGCAACGCCTGCACGACCAAAAGGAGCTTCTAGTTTTGCTATCGGTGATGAAAATCCAAATAGCGGTGTTCTCACCAACAATGGCGGAAATGTCAATCTTGTTTTGAGAACAACTGCCCAAGCCTTAGGAAATGTCACTACAATCCCTCTATTTAATATCATTTCAGGCAAAAATAGTATAACCAATATTGTGATACAGGGAAGTCAAACAAGCAAAGTCAATACAGCTGAAACTGCAGTGGGAGCAAACATCGATTATGCCAATGGCGGTATCATCAATCTAATCTTTGCAAGCAAAAGCACCAACGCAGATAGCTTTGCAAGTGGTAGCACAGACATTGAGCAAAATAAAGTGCTAGGTTCTACCTATAGCAATGGTGTGAAACTCACACTCCAAGATAAAATCATTGACACATACGATCGAGTGGAGGGACTCGGGAAAAAAAGTATTCTTGAACACTATGCTGACAAATTCAAACGCCCCGGATATGAAAGCCACAATGTGACGATTGCAACCATTAGAACAGAACAAACAGACACTGTCTCTGTGAATGGTTTGGCGGTAGGAGACATCTCAAGTCTTGGTAACACACAGAGCAAAGTCTATGATGTCGTGTTGGGTGGCAAATCCGCATTTGTTGGCGGCATTTCACTTGCTCAAGGGTCTAATATCGCCTTGACTATGAATTCTGGATCTGCACTGATTGCCAATGTTACAGATGATCAAGGCAATGCTATAAAGAGTCTATCCCTAGAGACACTCAATCTCAAAAAGATTGCAGGCAGTGAAACATACTATAGACAAGATGCGGTGAAGCACCCTTTTGATCAAAGAAATATCGTGATTGACTTGGTAACAGGTGGAAATGCGTTTGATACTATCAACTTTGATGGCACAAGCTTCAACCTAATGACAATCGGAAACAAGGATAATCCTAGCAATGGTGGTCTCAAAGGAGACACTAGTGCTCTTTTCACCATTCTTGTCAATCCAAATGCAGATCAAAGCACAGCGACGCTTGGGGGTCAAGCTAGCTCTGGTGGAACTGGCACTTATGGAAACATCTACTCTGGTAGGGTGATTGTCTATGGTGGCGACAATAACCAAACACAATACATCAGAGCATTCTACAAGCAAGGCTCATCAGCAGCAAGCATTGGCTACAAGGGTGGAGGAACAGAAATAGCAGGAAACATTGCGGTGGCTACAGTAGCTGCAACTTCAAACATCACATTTGAAGGTAGCACACAGATTCAAGGCTATGATGTTGTTGGGACAACATTGACAGAAGGTATCACAACAGGTCTCAATGGTGGATCTGATGGCGATGGCTACAAAACCTACTTCATCAAAAGCGTGAATCCTCGTGGTGCCTCACAAGCCAACCAACAAGCAGGTGCCACTGCACTCAGCTCAAACTACGCTCTCTATCTAGCTAACTTCAATTCTTTGAACAAAAGAATGGGAGATCTAAGAAACAATCCAAACAATCAAGGTGGATGGGCTAGGATTTTTAATGGTATGGAAACGACAGAGTTTGCACTCAAGATGCAGACAATCTATACGACAATCCAAGCAGGTTATGATTATGACTTCGATCTAGAGAATGCCAAAAACTACACAGGTATCGCTCTCTCTTATGCAAACTCCATTGCAGATAAAGTTGGAGGCAAAGATATAGATGGATTTGACAAAGGGATTAGCTCTGTCACTTCCAATGCAATCGAACTTGCTCTCTACAATGCCTATGTGCAAAATGGTGGAAGCAGTGACAATGGATATGCCAATGGATTGTATGCAGATAGCATTGTCAAATTTAGCTACATTCTTAGCAATATCAAAATGCTAGGTGATGGCAAGTCTTATGACACCAACAACTGGGCTGTCACTCTTAGTCAAGAAGTGGGATACAGATTTATCCTAGGCAATGACAAAGAATGGTATATCGATCCTCAAGCAGAACTTGGATTTGGTTATTTCAATGAAACCAATATGAGGCAAACATTGGGACAAGCTTATCTTGATAGCAAGCAGGGCAATATCTTTACGATTCGTGGTAGAGCGGGTGCTAGCTATGGATACAAGTTTGACAAATTCACAGAGGGCAAAGGATTTAAAGCAAGTGCTTATGTAGGAACTTACTTTGTTTATGATTATCTCAATGGTGGGCAGATTGCCTTTACTACAGATTTGCAAAAGACTAACTATCTCACCGCACTCACTTCTACGATGAGAGGTGTGATCAATGTAGGGACAAACTTTGAAGTCAAAGACAATACTAGGATCTATCTTGACTTTGAAAGAAGCTTTGGTGGCAAAATCACTACAGATTATCAAGTCAATCTAGGAGCTAGATACAGCTTTGGAGAGAAAACAAGTGATGAGAGTATGAAAGTAGAGAACGCTGCTCCTTTGAAAGTAGAGAACACTCCTGCAGAGGAAACAGAAAAAGCTCAAATAGTGCCTACTACCTCCGAAAAAGTCAAAGAGGATACAGGGACAAAAGCGACTAAAAAGTAGTGAGATTCTGAAAAAAAGGGAGTGATTCAAAAGCAAAGGGGGCTAAAGCCTTTGGCGTTGGGGGTTAAATGAGGGGTAATTATAAAGGCAAGGGGGCTAAAAGGGAGACAGGGATCATCATTCCTTGCAAGAAGTATCGAGCCTTTGGTGGGGCATTTGGTGTCAAATGCCCCTTAGAATGCTCCTGCAGACAAATATTGTGCTGTTTGTTTTCATTTAGATTCTTTAGAATCTCCTTCCTGCCTATTGTCCAATAGGCAGGGGTGTTTTACAAAACTCAATACTTAATCCTCAACGCCAAACAAACCATAAAACGCAAAGCCTCACTAAGTTATAAAGGCAATGAAAACCGCCGACCAAACCAACCTTGTAGGACCAAAAAGGATTCCAAGTCAATGTAATCTTGAACGAGCCTTGCTAATGCGGTTATGGGGGTTGTTAAGGGGGATAAGGGGAACGCTGCTATAAGTTCCCCTTGACCCCCTTAAGAAAAACACCAAGCCAAGCTTGAAAAACTAGAAAATGTGCTTTCCTCAAGCCAAACCAAAAAAAGAGAATCTTAGAGATTCTAGAATCACCACAAATCTCATTTGTGCAAAACGCCATTTGCTAGTCATTTTTTGCGATTGGATTCTTGTGTTGTTGAATCTTGGTTTGGGCAAAGCATACTTTTAAGCGATTCTAGAATCTCTAGGACTTCATTTTAGAGTTGGCTTGATAGGCTCTATACTCTTTGGTGATTCTTGATTTGTTTGCTAGTTTTTGAGATTGGTTTTGCACAAGCACACTTCTTAGTCATTGAAACTTGCTTTGCTTTTTTCTATAAGGGGGACAAGGGGGTTTATTGCGAGGCACCCCCCTTATCCCCCTTAAAATCCCCCAAACCCCTGCCCGCTTTTTGTGTGTTGCCCACATTAGTTTGACTTTGTTTTGATTCTTTGGTGTTTCAGATTTAATCTTAATTCTTTGATTATTTGGAAATTGTATTGTTGGGATAAACTTACAAGGAGAGGCAGGAGATAAACTCCACCCAATCTAGCCTCCATTTATGGACTTACTTCCTTGTATAGTTTGCTGTGTTGAAGATTAACTAAAACTTTGGCTAGATTGAGTATAATGCCTCTTGTTTAAGTTATGTTATTGAGCCAAAAGCTCAAGGATAGCTTTTGCTAGCTCTAGCAAAGCTAGCAGAAGCCTTATAAGTTGGAATGTTAAATCCATACTTACCACCTCATTTCACAAGGAAGCGTCCTTCTCCAACACAAATATGATTATACAAAACCAAAACTTCAAAAATCCTCACTATTTCATACAATCACGGCAAACCGCTGACCAAACCAACCTTGTAGAAGCCAAAAGGATTCCAATGCAATCTGATTCTTTTGTTTGAGATTGGCTTTGCCAAAGCACACTTTCTAGTTTCCAAATCCGACTTTGCTTTTTTTCTATAAGGGGGACAAGGGGGTTTATTGCGAGGCACCCCCCTTATCCCCCTTAAAATCCCCCAAACCCCTGCCCGCTTTTTGTGTGACAATACAACGATAGAGTGCAATGTTTGAGCTTGATTCTTGTTTGGTGGTTTTTTGATTTGATTTTAGATTTATTGATTTGTATCTAGCTTGTGTTTTTGAATTGAATCTAGATTCTTGGAATCTTTGTGAAAAACTTTGATTCTAGATTCTTGTATTTCTTTGCTAATTCTTAGAATCTTTAGAATCTTTTTGCAAACTCTAATCAATTATAAACCCTCACTATTTCAATATAAGCACAAACAACTGCTGACCAAACCAACCTTGTAGAACCCAAAAAAGATTCCAAGTCAATGTAATCTTGAACGAGCCTTGCTAATGCAATGCTGGGGTTATGGGGGTTGTTAAGGGGGATAAGGGGAACGCTTGCTTTAAGTTCCCCTTATCCCCCTTAAGAAAAACTCCAAGCCAAGCTTGAGAAACTAGAAAATGTGCTTTTGCAAAACCAAAACTCAAAAGAAAGTTTCAAGCCAAACGCACAAAAAATCAAAAAGCGTGGTTTTTGCCAAAATAAACCCAAAAAGAGAATCTAAGAGATTCTAGAATCACCTAAAAAGCATAACCCCCCCCCTCCCCCAAGAAAACGATCAAACCAAGTTTGAAATATCAAAAAATGCACTTTTGCAAAAACCAAACTCCAAAAAGAAAACACAAAATTCAATTTTTGACACCCAAACCTGATGATATTTATTCTCAAATCTTAGAATAATACAAGCGAATTCATATAAGGATTTTTATGACAACTCTAACACTCAAAAACCCCCTAGATATGCACCTCCATCTCCGAGAAGGTGCGATACTCCAATCAGTTTTGCCTTTTAGCGCTAGAAGTTTTGTAGGTGGCGTTGTGATGCCCAATCTGACCACCCCAATCACCACCGCAGAAATGGCGATGCACTACAAGCAAGAGATCCAACATCTAGAAGCTAGTTTTTTCCCCATTCTCACCATATACCTTGCTCCAACACTTGAGAAAACAGAATTGCAAAAAGCCAAAAAAGAAGGGATCAATATCCTCAAGCTCTACCCCAAAGGAGCGACCACCAACTCTCAAAGTGGAATCAGTGAGATTTTGGATACTACGACATTGGAGCTTTTGGAGGAGGCACAAAATCAAGGCTTCATCCTCTCCATACACGCCGAAAGCAATGGCTATAGTCTAGATCGTGAATTTGAGTTCCTGCCCTATATTCACGAAATCGCTACGCAATTCCCACATCTCAAAATCATCATCGAACACCTAAGCGATAGACGCTCAATCCCTACGCTAGAGCGATACCCCAATGTCTTTGCGACACTCACGCTACATCATATCACCCTGACTTTGGATGATCTTTTGGGCAAAGGGCTCAATCCCCATTTGTTCTGCAAACCTATCCTCAAAAGCCCAAAAGATCGCGATGCTTTGCTCCACCTTGCACTCAACGCACACCCCAAAGTCAGCTTCGGCTCTGATAGTGCCCCTCATCTTTTGAGCAAAAAACTCTCTCATCAAGGTAGTGCTGGGGTTTTCTCTGCACCCAGTGCGTTAGAACAGCTTTGCAGTCTCTTTGAGCGATACGATGCCCTAGAGCGTTTGCAAACTTTTGTGAGCGATAATGCAATCAAAAACTACGATCTTGCTTTGCCCCATCAATACCAAATCACTCTTGCAAAAACTCCGCACACGATCCCCCAAGCACTCCAACATCAAAACGATCAGATCATCCCGCTTAATGCTGGTCAAACACTACAATGGAGCATTGTGGGCAAGGAGAGGGTATGAAATATGCTGTGATACTTCTTTGTGCCTCTATTTTGTTTGCACAAACTCCACAAGATCCCTCCAACCCCTATGTCAAAAAACGAAGTCACGAAACCACGACCCACACCATCCCTGTGCCAAAATACCAACTCCTCCCACCAATCACGCTCAAAAAATCCAAACCCAAACCAAAATACAAAACCATCATCGATGAAGATGGCAAAGAAATCCTTGTCGATGAAAACAACAAACCCATCACACGCGAAGAATTGACGATCCTAGAAGCCAAACAACGCTGTTTGGATGAAGATGGAGCGTGGTGCTGGAAACTTGGCATCTATTATTATGAGGGCAAGATTGTCGAGCAAGACTACAACAAAGCCTTTGAAGCCTTTGAAGCAGGTTGCCTCAAAAAAAGCGGGGGTGCTTGTTATAACATAGGTTTTATGTATGAGTTTGGACGCGGAGAAGTGCCTTTTGATTCCAAAAAAGCTCTAGATTTTTATCTCAAATCCTGCAATTATGGATACGACAGGGGATGTCAAGCCTATCGTGCGATGAAATAGCTAAAAATCCCTAAACAATTTCCCCAAATCCACATTGGCAATCTCTTTGTGGCTACACTGATGATACAGAGCTTCTGAACCTCGCACAAGATCATCGCTTGAGATACCATGTGCGATAGAAATGCGTGCTTCCAAAAACGCACTCAACTGATCACAAAATTTCAAAAACTCGCCACACACCGCATTGTCCTCTTCTCCATTGTGTTCGCACAAAAGCTGATTGGCATCTTTGGCAAAATGGACAAAATGCTCCACCTTGTAGCGATTCAAAAACTCATTTTGAGTGAAATAGATAATATCCTCTGCAATGTTTGATGGAACATTTTTGAGGATTTTTTCACTCACTGCCTCTTCTTCAATCTTTTTGATTTGCTCATCAAGCCCTTTGACACTTCGTTTGATAGGAGAGATGATGTCGCGTGTCAAAATCTCTGGCAGATCGTGAAAAAGCCCACACAAAAAATGATTGATCCGCATCGCTTGGCTTGTTTGCAAATCAAAGCTCAAAAAATATCCCAAAATCGCAACCATCAAAGTATGCCCTAGCACACTTGTTTGTGGCACTCTTGGCGTTTGGCTCCAACGCTTTTGAAATCGCAATTGCCCAAACATATCTATGATTTCACGGCTTTTTTTATACATCACGATTTGCTGAACACCGCTCAAGTGATAAAACTGCTCGACTTCTTTGTCAATAATGCGTTTGATATTTTCCACATCATACATCATCGGATTGAAATGATAAATCATATCAAACTCCCATTTTGACGCATAAAAATGTGCTGCCCTCAAAATCTCTACCTCGATACATTTGGGAGGGGCTTTCAAATAAGCTCCCAAATCCTCAAAAACTGCATACGAAGAGATCTCCTCCTCTAGCTCTTTTAGCACAAAATCTGCAAGTTCATTGCGGTGCTGTTGCTGTAGTTTGTGAAATACTGGGGGTTTGATGTCTGTCAAGACCACACGCTCAAAAAACTCAAAGCAAAAATAATCAATCATCTTATCCCAATCGATCTCCACCCCCCTGCAATGTTCCTCATATCTTGCCAAAAAATAAGCGATCACAATCTTATGTGCTTGTTTGTCTAGCTCCACAAACTCCACAGGGCAAGCCTGATCATTCCACCTCCGAATCGAAGAGGCGACAAAAAGACGCTTCAAAAAAGCAGGGGTCATCTTTGGTGCGATGTTGGCACCTTGATCTTGTGTGTCCATCATACAAAAGCCTCATCAATCTTTTGGCACAAAAGATGGATGATCAAAATATGCATCTCTTGAATGCGTGGCGTATGCTCACTTGGGACAATCACATTGATGTCACACAAGCCCTTCATCTCCCCTCCATCTCTTCCGCTTAGCCCTACACAAAAAGCCCCCAACCTCTTGCCCTCTCTAAGTGCGTTATTGACATTTTGAGAATTGCCACTTGTTGAGATCCCAAAAACCACATCCCCCTCTTTTGCCAATGCCTGAATCTGCCTTGAGAAAACAAACTCAAACCCATAATCATTGCCAATGGCAGTCAATGCTGAAGTATCCACGCTCAAAGCAATCGCAGGTAGCCCTATCCTCTCTGTCTTGTATCGCCCTGTAAGCTCTGCGGCAAAATGCTGACTATCCCCTGCACTTCCTCCATTCCCACATATCAATATTTTGTTGCCATTTTTTAGCACTTCTATGAGCTTATCTGCCAATCTTTCAATCTCAGAAGCCAAAACTTCCAAAGTTTTTTGCGTCACTAGCAAATGTTCTTGTATCTCTGTTTTGATCATCTCTGCTCCTTTATTTTTTCAATCAATCTTGTGGTGCTTCTACCCTCGCAAAACTCGATCAAATGCACCTCTTGGGCAAACTCGCTCCCCACAACTTCCTTGCCCTCATAATCTGCCCCCTTGACAAGGACTGAGGGCATAATCTGCCCAATCAAATCGCGTGGCGTCAAATCATCAAAAAGTATCACATAATCCACGCATTCCAAAGATGCCAACAGATACGCACGATCTTCTTGTGCGTTGATCGGTCGATCTGCACCCTTGATCGCCCTCACAGAATCATCAGTGTTCAACCCCACAACCAAAACATCCCCTAGCTTTTTGGCTTGTTGCAAATACTGAGTGTGTCCGCGGTGCAAAATATCAAAACAACCATTTGTAAAAACAATCTTGCAATTTTTTGGCAACTCTTTGGGACTCTCAATGATTTTATCCTCAATGCGTGTCTGCAAGATCTTACCTCGCCCAAAACTCCCAATCTCCTCTTGTGTCGCCACAGCACTCCCCACCTTCCCCACGACGATACCTGCGACAATATTGGCAAACTCACAAGCCTGATTGATACTCCCTCCCTGACTCAACACATAGCACAAACCTGCGATGACACTATCCCCAGCACCAGTAACATCATACACCTCTCTTGCACAAGTGGGGAAAACTCTCATCTCATCTTCCAAAATCGCAATCCCATCCTCGCTCAATGTCACCAATGGGAATCTGATTTGGCATTGATTCTTGAGAAACTCCAGTGCTTGCACAATATCTTTTTCTGTTTTGATAGCAATCCCTGTTGCTTCATAAATCTCATTTTTGTTTGGCGTCAAAAGAGTGGCATTGCGATACTTGGAGTAATCATTCCCCTTAGGATCGCACAAAACAATCTTGCGGTGCTCATTGGCAAGTCTGATGATCCTCTCACACATTTGTGCAGTCAAAACCCCCTTGCCATAATCAGACAAAATCATCCCATCAAAAGAATCAATCTCTTTTACAATGTTTGCAAACAAACTCTCCAATATCGATTCATCAAGAGCTTCGCGACTTTCGCGATCCACACGCAAAATCTGCTGATGTGAGACTAGCACCCTACTCTTTTGGGTTGTCGGACGCTTCGCATCGGCTAGAATCATCGAGGTTTGTATATTGAGTGCTGACATCATCTCTAGCAACTCTTGCCCTTTATGATCCTGACCAATCACACCGCACAAAGCAACTTCCGCACCGAGTGCAATCAAGTTGTTTGCCACATTGCACGCACCTCCGAGGCGATTTTCTTCTTTGGAGACTTCAATCACTTGCACGGGTGCTTCAGGAGAAATGCGTGAGCAATTTCCAACGATATAGTGATCAATCATCAAATCGCCAATCACCAAGATTTTGGGCGTTTTCATTTAGAATGCCTTTGTCGCAAGCGTCTTGATCTCATCGATATAGTCATCGATCCCATCCTCAAGGCTAAAGCGTGGGCAATACCCCAAACGCTCTTTGGTGGAAGCGATGTCTGCTAATGTGTTGTTTTGATAAAAAGTATAAGGATTGTCGATGTATTCCACTTCAAACTCCCCCAAATGTCTCTTGAGCCTTGCCACAATGTCATTGAAGCTTCTAGACTCACCACTTCCGACATTATAGATCCCACTCTCTCCCTCTATGGCTTTCACATTGGCTTGGACCACATCATCGATATAGACAAAATCCCTTTGTTGCTCCCCAAATTTAAACAATCTGACTTTTTTGCTTGTGAGGGCTTGTAGTCCCAACTGCAGAATCATCGAGGCGGTTTTGCCTTTGTAGAACTCTCTAGGACCATAGACATTGAAAAAACGTAATCCCACCACAGAGCTTGAGGGCGTATCACCCAAAATCTTTCGGACACTCATATCCATACAAAGCTTGGAAAACCCATAGACATTTTCAGGCTCCTCGCCAATGCCGACTTGATTTGGAGCGGGAGAATTCCCATAGGTGCCAGCACTTGAGGCATAAATCATTTTGCCCCCAAACTGCAAAGTCAATCGCAACAAAACGATGAAACTATCGTGATTGGTTTGCATCACTTGCTCTTGATTCAAAGCTGTCGTATCAGAGATCGCAGCTTGATGAAACACATAATCAAATCCACGATACTCATCAAAAAGACACTGCATCACGCGATGATCATTGATGTCGGCACAAACAACGCGACCACCAAAACCAATCAAATTTTTGAAATGCCCCAAAGAAGTGGGGTTTCCACTTGGAAAAGTCGCATCAGAACGAAATTTGTCTAGCACAACTATCTGTGCTTTGGGGTGATGTTTCTGGAAATAAAACGCCAAAGAACTACCGATAAATCCCGCTCCCCCTGTAATCAAAATCTTTTTGTTTTCCAATGTGTCAGCTATATACACGATTTTCCTCCTCTATGATTTGAGCGATCTCCTCCAAATGTCGCACGATAAACAAGTTTTCAACTCCGCTCAATGCCTCATCTGTCTTTTGATGTGTGAGCAAAAATTTGCCACCAATCCCTGCATTGTGAGCTGTCAAAATATCGCTGACTTTATCGCCAATCAAAAGACTTTGGCTCAAATCAATCGCAAAATCACAACACGCATTTCTAATCATCCCAATATCAGGCTTCCGACAAGTGCAACCCTCCAAATGCGGACAATAATACACTTTGTCAAAACCAAAGCCTAGTTTTTCTTGGAGTTGGCTTTGCATAAAATCTGTCAAATCCAAAAAATCTTCCTCTGTGTAATACCCTCGTGCAATCCCTGATTGGTTTGTCACTACAAGCAGAAGATAGCCTCGTTCTTTGAAAAATCGCAACAAATCAAAAATGCTAGGGTTAAATACAAAATCCTCTTGTGCATACACATAGCCATAATCACGATTGATGATTCCATCACGATCAAAAAAGACAGCCTTTTCCATTTGTATCCCTCAATTATCTAGCAAGATTATAGTCTGCATTCCTTTATAAAAAGTATAAATCCCCATAACAAACATCATCAAAGCCGAAAGTTTCAGAAAAAACGAACGATAGGCATTGAGATTGAGAAAAAATTGAGAGATCAAGCCTAGCAACAACATAGGAACAAAAGTCATCATCCCAAACACAAACATCACCAACGCCCCCTCAAAAACCCCTTGACTTGACAATGCAATGAGGGCAAAAAAATACACGATCCCACAAGGCAAAAATCCATTCAAAATCCCGATCAGATAATAGCTGGATGGCTTGTAAGATTGGTAGAGCCTCTTAAAAAAACTTTGATAATTGTTTTGGAGGTTTGGCTCAAGCCTAGCAATCTGTTTGGGTGCAAAAATAAACAAAAAAGCAAATAGCACGATCAAGCTTCCAATCCCCATCAGCACAGCCCCTTTGATCAATGGCGTGATTTCAAACACAACCCCCACTCCCCCACACAATGCACCAATGAGCATATAAGAAGTCAAACGCCCAAAGTTATAAAGCAAATTGGCAAGCCATGCATTTTGTCTGTTTTTGGCAATCTTGGTATTCAAAGCCAATGCAATGCCACCACACATCCCCACACAATGAGAGATTGAAGAAAAAAAAGCGATATTGGCAATCAACCAATAATCAAATGGATTCACGACACTCCTTCAAAAAGCCTTTTTTCTCCAAAGTTTTTTGCATTCCCACAAAAAGCAATGCTTGATGGTATAGAGAGTTTTGAAAAAACCGCGACAAAAACTTCCCATCGCCCCCCAAAAAATAAATAGGCTTATCAGCAGAAACCTCTGAAATCAACCCCACAACACTTCTAAGCATCCCCCACCCCAATGCACTTTTTGTATTTTGTGGCAACAAATGCAAATCCATAGACAGATCAGGCATCACATCTAAAGCCGGAGAGATTTGGGAATAAGCTTGTATATAGCTCCCAAAACCGGGCAAGATATATCCACCCAAATGCTTGCCATTTTCCATCACATCAATCGTTATCGCACTCCCTGCATCAACAATCACACCATTTTCTATAGCACAGCAAACAGCCAAACGATCGATACCCAACCCCACATACTCTGTCTCAAGCTCAAAATAAGGAGCCAAATCGATCGCATTTGGATTGATTTGCAAAAAATGAGATAGGTTTGTAGGACTCACGCTGATATAAAAAATCTGCTGATTGATCGGCTTGTGATACTGCTCTGGCTTTTCTTGCCAAATGTGCCCATTGTGATAAAAATGCAAAAACGAATTGCCAATATCACAAAGCACATAATCCATCATCAGAACTCCACATATTGCTTTTCATAATAGATTTTGTTTTGTTGGGAAAAAGGATTTTTGCCTCTGGATAGATCCATTTTGTAGATCAATGGCACAAAGTCTTTGATACGGACTTTGATAAGATAGCCTGATCCATCCTCTAGTGCATACAACTCGCCATCTTTGATCAACAAGAGTGGCAACGAAGCGAAAGGGAACTTGAGCCTTCTTAGAGGCTTGAGGGTTAGATCCAATTCTTTGATTTGTCCATCAAGGGTGGTGAGATAGATTCTGTCATTTAGCACTTTGATACTGCGAATCTCCTCATCCAAACTATAATCACTCCCTCCAAAATAGCTCAAAATCCTTTTGCTTGTTGCAGCAATCATCACATCTTTTTTGACTTCCAAAAAAATAATATTGTTGAAATAGGTTTCTGTTCCCACCACAATCGTGCGTTCTATTTCCATATTTTTGAGGTTAAGCACGATCACATTGCCATCTAGCATTGGGAAAAAAACTTTGTTTCCAAAAAACACAGGAGGGTAGATCATAGAATTGACCGCCAAAGTTGTGTTGTGCTTTTTGCTAAACAGCTCTTTTTTGCTACTTAGCTCATACACAAAGATCGTATTTTCATTGGTTATCAAAGTAAGCTGATCTCCCTTGATAGACGCACCAATCGGACAAGAAGGGAGCTCAATCTCAGAAGTAAGCGCATAGGATTTGTTGTAGATACGCAAGGTGTTGCAAGCATAGGAAGTGATGATTGATCCTGCCTCATAACCGACAAAACTCTCGTTGGGTGCAAGTTTGAAATCTTGGAGTCCATCTTGAGTGATGAGATTGCCGTTTTCAAGAGTCGCACCCTGCAATGCAATATCCACGATTGTGGCAGGCAAAGTGTTTGTGAAGCTATATTTTCCATTCACCTCTTGTGGCTGAAAATACTCTTTCTGACTGCACCCCGTCATCACCCAATACAGACTACATACAAAAAAAACAATGCTTTTAGTGCGTAATGCCATAGTGTTTAACCCTCAAAACAACATCTCTCAACGGAGAGTTTGGCTCGATTTGATCGAACAAAGCATCTGCCTCCTGCCTTTGATTCTTCAGAAGCAAGAGATAGCCTTGCTCAAGATTTGCCAAATCTTGATAATCCTGATATTTGACCTCTGCTAGAAAAGCCTTCTCTAGTGAAGCTAACTCATAGCTTGAAGTGGTGGCAACAAAGGCATTGGAAGACTGCTTGAGCGACTTTAGAGAATCAACATCTTGCGTTTGCAAAGCCTGAGCCAAAAGAATGATTTCATAAAGCTCTTGATTGTGGCTTTGGAGTTTGGACATCAGATCTTCATCACTTGGGTTTTGCAAAAAATTATCCAAAATCCTAGTTGTCTCTATCGCTCGCTCCTCTTGCTGATAATCAAGATAATAACTCAAGCCCATACCACCGACTAGCAAAGCCAACACCGCAAAAAAGACACCTTTGTATTTTTTCAATATTTTTTCGATTTTTAAAACACTCACTAACATCTTTTCGTCATTTTCAAGTCTATTTTTTACTTCTTGCATTTCTTCTTTGATTTTCATTTTTACCTCACTTTTTGGATGCGACCCCGCTACTACCAAACCCCCCTGCTCCCCTCTCTGTTTCACTCAACACCTCACTCTCTATCAACTCCACCTGAATCACGGGAGCAAAAACACCTTGAGCGATGCGATCTCCTATACCCACCTCAAACTCCTCTTCAGAATGATTGATCAAAACCACCCCTATCTCACCGCGATAATCACTATCTATCGTTCCGGGAGCGTTCAACACTGCGATGCCGTTTTTCAAAGCAAGCCCACTTCTTGATCGTATTTGCATTTCAAAATCAGAATCAAACTCAAACGCCAAGCCTGTTTTGATGAGTTTCCACTGCTTTGGCTTGATTCTGACATTCTCAACGCTATGCAAATCAAACCCAGCCGATCCGACACTTTGGTATCGCGGTATCCTCGCAAGATGGTGTAGTTTTTTCACCTTAATCTGCATTTGGCTCTCCAAAATCAATGGGCTTGTATCCGACTTCCAAAATCTCATATTCATTTTCTCCGTTGGGTAGAGTGATTGTCACTTCATCCCCCTCCTCTTTGCCCAACAGGCTTTTGGCAATCGGTGAGCCAAAAGAGATAAGCCCTTTGGATGGATTGCTCTCGATCCCACCGACAATCGTGTAAGTGGTTTCTTTGTCATTGCTGAGATTTAGGATTTTCACAGTGCTTCCAAAGCTTACTTTATCATGTGGCAACACGCTAGGGTCAATCACTTGTGCATTTGCCAAAATCTCGCTCAATTCGGCAATGCGCGCCTCAATGAACAACTGCTTGTCTTTTGCAGCGTGGTATTCTGCGTTTTCTTTCAAATCGCCATAAGATCTAGCAACATCGATCTCTTTGACAATGTTTGGTCTCTCGACTTCTTTAAACTTTTTGAGTTCTTGGCATAGTATTTCATATCCATAATTTGTCATTGGTTCTTTCATTTTACACCCTTATGCTAAGTCTGCTTGAGATACAAAATCATATCAAAAGTTCTTATATTCTTAGATATTTTGTAGAAGTTCATCGCCTTTGGGGCTTCAAACTACATCAAACATTGCCATTCTGTGTTTGCAAATGCACTTGTGGGGGAGATAAGGGGGGGGGGACAAAGCAGGATTTGATGACTATGCTTGTGTAAAAGCAATCTTGATAAAAGAATCCAGTCGCAAAAAATGACTAGCAAATATGGTGTTTTGCACAAATGGGATTTGTGGCAATGCCAGAATCTTTGATTTGCTTTTTGGGTTTGACTTGGGGAACTCTGCTCTGTGGCAATTTTTGAATCTTTTCGGGTTTATTTTTGGGGTTTGCTTTTACAAAAGCACATTTTTTAATTTCTCAAGCTTGGTTTGGATAAGGCACGACTTTGGGGTATTTCAAGCTTGGCTTGGTGTTTTTCTTTTGAAGTTGGTTTGTGGAGCTCTGTTCTTTTGGTGATTCTAGAATCTAGGGTTCTTTTTCAAGTTGGCTTGAGCAAACCACCCTTTATGCAATTCTAGAATCCCCTAGCATCTCTCTTAAGGGGGTCAAGGGGAACTTATAGCAAGCGTTCCCCTTATCCCCCTTAACAACCCCCATAACCCCAGCATTGCATTAGCAAGGCTCGTTCAAGATTACATTGACTTGGAATCTTTTTGGGTTCTACAAGGTTGGTTTGGGAAGCGGTTTGCATTGCCTTTATAACTTAGTAAGGATTTTTATATTTTTGTGATTTTTTAAAAAATTGTAAAAAGATTCTAAGAAACCAAAGAATCAAGAATCAAGAATGTTTTCAAAAAGATTCTAAGAATCTAGATTCAAATCAAAAAAACAAACCTGAAACACCAAAGAATCAAAACAAAGTCAAAGTAATGTGGGTAACACACAAAAAGCGGGCAGGGGTTTGGGGGATTTTAAGGGGGATAAGGGGGGTGCCTCGCAATAAACCCCCTTGTCCCCCTTATAGAAAAAAGCAAAGTAAGTTTCAATGACTAAGAAGTGTGCTTCTGCAAAACCAATCCCAAAAACTAGCAAACAAATCAAACAGCACCAAAGGACACAACTTCTCAAGCCAACTCCAAAAGGAAGTCCTAGAGATTCTAGAATCCCTCAAAAGTGTGCTTCTGCCAAATCAATCTCAAGCAAAGAATCCAATTTTCTAGAGCTCGTGCTCTAGAAACTATACCTTCCTCCTAGGTTGAATTGTAAGTGGGTTCTGAGTTTATCTCCGAAGCTTTTCTCTATATCCATATACACTCTAGTGGATTGATTGAGTTCTAGATTGGTTCCTAGATTGAGCACCACTCTACCATTAGATTCAAGTGCAGGGTTGGTGTGTTGGATTCTTGTGGTGGTGATTTTGTTGCTTCCACCATCGATGAAATCATATTCATAGAATGCTCCAGCATAGAGGGAGATGTTTTTGCCTTGCTCTACTATCTTTTTGCCAAAGCTTGCTCCTGCTCTAGTTCTAGCCAAAAGAATATAGTTTTGATTGGCTTTTAGCTCATTGATTCTTCCTGTAAGAGCTTTGAGGTTGGCGATGAAGTTGGATTGATTAAGATAACCCAAACCTATCTCCAATTGTGGATCGATGAAATAATCTTGCTTCTCTCCAAGGATGAAGCGATAGCCTACTTCATTGGAAAGAGTGAATCCTAGATTGTTTGTTTGGCTATCTTTTACACTATTGCTAAGTTTAAAATCTGAAGTGATATAGCTAAATTTGGCAATGGTGTCATTGTAGATTCCCATATCACTCACATAAGAGTTATAAAGAGCCACTTCTGCACCATTGGATTGGACATTGGATAGAGAAGTGGGATAGAGCTCATCTATCGGATCCTCATCTCCACTCGTGCCTGTTGAGTTGATATAAGAGAATGCAAGTCCTAGATAATTCCTAGCCCCCTCTAGATTGAGAGCATAATCATATCCTGCTTGAGTGCTAATGTATTGAGTGTGAAGTTTTGCTCCAAATGTAGACTCTTGCAATCCTCCAAACACTCTAGCCCATATTCCTTGAGAGTTTGTGTTATCTCTTAGCTCTCCCATTCGTTTGTTGAGAGAATTGAAGTTTGCAACATACAAATCATAATTAATCGCAAGAGCAGAGGCAACTGCTTTTTGGGTGGATCTAGTGACTCCAAGACTGATGATTTTGCCTAAGAAATAAGTGGTGTAACCTTTCTCACCTTGAAGTTTCCCATATTGATTGGTTTTTGCTTCCCTTAATTCGATTGTTACCGCTTCTCCACCAATATCAGAATGTTTTGCCTCAAATTTAACCAAAGGCTTGTCATCAGATCCATTTTTCACAGTCGCAACAGCGATGTTTCTCACCCTCTGTGTTTCTTCTGTTCCTGTGTCTGCTCCATATTCGATTCCATTATATTTTTCAGGATCTACAATGACAACAAGATTTTCTTTCAAAGGTGTGCCTGCAGTAGTTGCACTATGTATCACAATGCGATCAGAGTGGGCAACTCCATATGTCCCACTTGCTCCTGTTGTCTCCCCTCCGATTGTGCTACTTCCTTGAGTTGCTAGGGGATCTACAAAGACTTTGAAAGTGAGATTGCTTGCAGTAAGTCCCTCACCATTATTTGTTCCAATCTCAAGGAGGTTGAAATTGCGAGTGTTGCCTGCAGGGGTGTTAGGATTGGGATATTTGTCACTTGCGATATCAATAGTGGCTTTTGTGGCACTACCATCAAGTTTTAAAGTTGTGATGTGATTCTTATTGCCTTTGAGTGTGAGGGTGGAATTGTCTCCACTGAATGCAACATTAAAGGTTTTGCTACCATCTCTATTTACTGGATCTGTAATGGTGGTTTTGCCTGATGTGATATTGAGGGTATTTGTTGTGGCTTGCAAATCAAGGGCTTTGATTGTATTGTTTGTGCCACCAAGTTTGAGGGTTGCAGTATCTCCTAAGAATTGGATTGTAAGATTCTCACCATTTGTAATGCCACCAATAGTTGTTTCAGATGTTGTTCCACTAGCTTTGCCAAGTTTCAAGGTGCTTGCGGTTGAAGCATTGTTCAAAGTGGTAATGGTATTGGTGTTGCCTTCTAATGTGAGGGTGGAGTTGGTGCCATTGAGATTGAAAGTTGTGTTTCCATTACCAACTGTTTCAATTTTCTTTTTTATGGTGAGATTGGCAGAAGCTTCGAGAGTAATGCTATTTGCTCCATTGGCTGCAGTGTAAATAGCATAATCAAGACCACTACCGCCACTTGTTTCACCTGCATTGGTAATTCCATTTGTTCCGATTGTATTGTCAGTGCCTTTGCTGATAAAAATAGTATTGTTAGAATTAGCACCTGTTGCAAAGATTCCATTACTAACATCAATTTCCTCTATGAGAATGGTATTTTTGCTACCACTTTTGCTTACGATACTTTGGGTGGTAAGTTTCCCTTTGGCGATGTTGGTTGCAGAGGGATTATCTATCGCATTTGTATTGATTGCCAAATCTTTGGCAGTGCCACCACTTCCAAGTGTTAAAAAGCCTTTGCCGATGTAATTACGCCCTTTAGAGCCGTCTGAAATGATTGTTGTAATGTCGAGAATATTTGTAGCGTCTGTATTATTTTCAAGACTAAGGATATTGCGATGATTAGTTGTATTTAACCCCACTGCTCTTAAAACTCCGAGATAAAGAGTAGCTTGTTTTTTGAATTGGATAAGATTGTGAGCTTGTGCTGTATATGTCCTATCTGCATATGCAACGATATCTATACGATTGCTTGTGCCCTCTCCAATTTTTCCATTATTTTCAAAAAGGATTCGATTGCGTGCATTGTTTAGCCATTGGCCACCTAGTCCAGCTTCGGCTCGAATCTCTCCTGTACCTGTGTTTCTACTTCCTTTTTTGATAGTATTGGTAGTATTTCCTTCATTATGTGTTTTAAAAGTAATATTAACATCAACATTATCATTAGCTGTGCTTCCTGTATTGCCAATACGCCCATAAGTTTGGATATTGCCTTCAATCCCTCCGCTACCTCCTTCAAAGATTAGATTCTGTCCATCTTGTTGCCCCTCTACGAGTTTTGTTGTGAGATTGCCTTTGAGTTTTGCCCCATCTTGAAAAGTAAATATTGTTTTGATAGTGTTGTTATTAGCATTATTGTATAAATCAATATTGCCTATCATATCTCCCTTGAAAGTAGCCTCCACTTTATCATACCAATAACTAGGTATGACTCTAATATTTCCCTTGAAAGCAATTTTTGAGCTATTTTCTGTTGTTGTGCCTTCAAAATTTAGAATAGCTTTTTTTGCATTATAGTTTCTGTTATGGTTCCCAAAATTAATAGTGAGGGTGCCTAATCCATTCCCTAATTGAAGTCCATTACCTTTATTAATGAGTTTGAGTTGAGCGTTATTGCCACCCACAGAGGCTTCGGGAGTGCTACCAACCGATCCATTACCGCCAGTCTGTGTAAATTTGAGAGTGAAATCACTGATCGTAATCCCACTTGCCGGAGGCGTGGCAAATTGCAGTTTATTGTATCCCCCTTCTTGTCCAAATTTTAAACCCGTGAATTGTTTGAAATCTGTGCCATTAGTAGTGCTCCAGCAGATCGCACTTGCACTGCCGTCACAATCTCCCGCACTCGCCACACTCACACTGAGAGCCAAAGCCAACGATGTGGCAATAAGAGGTTTGAATAAGGGACTGTTTAAGCTGTTCATTTTTGCCCCCCCCCCCCGAGAGAGATTTTGCCCATACGATTGTGCTTCCTAGTTTCTATTTTTTCCATCTTTTACTCCTTGCAAAAAATTTATCTCAAGGTATCAAAAAATTCTTGAATGTAAAATAAATTTTTGAGAATAATTATAATTAATATTTACACTCCATTTACTTTCATAAAACTTTTATTTTTGAAACACACAATGGAGGTTCTCAAATCTATCAAACCCAATGGTTTCAATCCTTGCCAAAGCTCTACCAAGCTCTATCAATCCCCAATCTCACCACTTCACACAGTGCAATCTTTTGCTTTGATTGTGTTTGTTGATTTTTATTTGAATCTAGATTCTTAATTTGATTTGTTTGCTTGTTGGATTGATTGAAGGTAGATTCTGATGTTTCTTGCTGCTTTGATTTTCAGAATCTTTTTACAAAATTTTATTTAGATTCTTAAAATCTTCACAAAAACCCTATCAAAATAAAAGCAAGAATCTAAAAATCTAGATTCAAAATTCAAATAAAAACAAGAATCAAGAATCAAACAAAAGTCAAAACAATGTGGGCAACACACAAAAAGCGAGTTTGGGGGATTTTAAGGGGGATAAGGGGGGGAAAGCCTGTCAATAACCCCCCTTGCCCCCTTAAGAGAGAAAGCAAAGTGGGATTTGGTTACCAAAAAGCGTGCTTCTGCAAAATCAATCTTGATAAAAGAATCAGTTTGCCGAATCTCAAAGTTTTGTTTTTTTGGGTTTGGTTTGGATAAACCACGGCTTTTAGTATTTCAAGCTTGGCTTGGATTCTTTCTTTTGAAGTTGGTTTGTGTGAGTATGCCTTTTGGTGATTCTAGAATCTATTAGATTCTCTTTTTGGAGTTAGTTTTGCAAAAGCACACTGCTTAGTCACCAAATCTTGCTTTGCTTTTTTATAAGAGGGAGGGGCAAGGGGGGGGGTGGCAATACCACTCTCACCACAACGCATTACAAATTGGATATAATTGCACACGATTAACCCCCAAGACCAAAGGAACAGAATGCAAAAAGAGCATATTTTTAGAGAGTATGATATTCGTGGGATTTTTGATATAGATTTGGATCAAGAGATTGTGACTTGCATTGGCGAGAGGATTGGAGCGCTCCTCAAAGACGCCAATCAAAAATCCATCAGCATTGGCTATGACGCAAGGGTGCATTCCAAACAGCTGTTTGAATGGCTCACCGATGGATTGCATCTCCATTCTATCAAAATCAACGATCTTGGTTTGATACCCACGCCAACTGCGTATTTTGCCACCTTCTCCCCTACCCTTGCAAACACCAATTCCATTATGATCACAGGCTCACACAATCCCAAAGAATACAATGGCTTCAAAATCACGCTATTAGGCAAACCTTTTTATGGTCAAAGCATTCAAGCACTCAAAAACAGCATCGCCCAAACTCCAAAACCCCACCCCACAAACCCACAACCCAAAGCCATCACGCAAGTTCCTATACTTGAGGAATACCAAGCCTTCCTCATCGATCATTTCCAAACCCTCCGAGATTTCCCACACCCAATCGCCATTGATTGTGGCAATGGAGTGGCAGGAGTGGCACTCATTCCTGTTTTGCAAGCACTCAACATCGACTTTGTCGCACTCTATGCAGATCCCGATGGCGATTTCCCCAACCACCACCCAGACCCCAGTGAAGCCAAAAATCTCCAAGATCTCAAACGCCTAATGCACGATCAGCAGATTCCTATCGGACTAGCATTTGATGGAGATGCCGATAGGATCGCTTTGCTAAGCACAAGGGTAGCCTATCAAGGAGATGAGCTCACCATCCTTTTCGCACACCAAATCGCTCAAGAGATAGCACCCCAGAAACCAATCATCATCGGTGAAGTCAAATGCTCCTCAGTGATGTATGATGAGATTGACAAAATCGGAACAAGCGTGATGTATAAAACAGGGCATAGCAACCTCAAAGTCAAGCTCAAAGAGCTGAACGCCTCGTTTGCAGGGGAAATGAGTGGGCATTTGTTTTTCAATGATAGGTATTTTGGCTATGATGATGGTATCTATGCGGGGCTTAGGGCTTTGGAGCTGTTTTTGCACTCTAGTATCGAATCTGTAGAGGAGCAAATCCTCTCACTTCCCAAGCTTTGCTCCACACCCGAAGAGAAAATCCCAACGACAGAAGACAAAAAATTCCAAATCATTGCAACACTACAAAAAAAGCTCCAAAACCCCAATCAAGAATTCCCAAAAATCAAACAAATCATCGATATAGACGGCATTCGTGTAGTGTTTGAAAACGGGTGGGCATTGATCCGTGCTAGCAACACCACGCCCGTGCTTGTCACACGCTTTGAAGCCAAAACACAAGAGGACCTGGAGCTTTACAAAGCCCAAATGCTCTCTCTGATTGAAGATGAGTTGCGATGATCCTTAGCATCGAAAGCAGCTGCGATGACAGCTCACTTGCACTCACCTCAATCCAAGAGTGCAAACTTGTGTTCCACCAAAAAATCTCCCAAGATTCTTACCACTCTCGATATGGTGGCGTCGTCCCAGAAATCGCCTCAAGACTCCACGCCCAACAACTCCCACAGATTTTGCAAGAACTCAAAAACTTCCTTGATGGCAACCTAGAAGCAATCAAAGCAATCGCCATCACCACAGAACCGGGCTTGAGTGTCTCGCTCATCGAGGGGCTGATGATGGCAAAGGCTCTTGCACTTGCCCTCAATCTCCCACTCCTAAGTATCAATCATCTCAAAGGGCACATTTACTCGCTTTTCATCAACCAAAAAACCATCATTTCCCCCCTGAGCATTCTGCTAGTTTCGGGTGGGCATACGATGATCCTAGAGATGTCCCACTCGCAGATTCAAATCATTGCCAAAAGTTTGGATGATAGCTTTGGAGAGAGCTTTGACAAAGCTTCCAAAATGCTAGGTTTGGGCTATCCGGGTGGTCCGATCATCCAAGAACTCGCCCACGATGCCCCCTCACTCTACACCCTGCCCATTCCTTTGCAACACAGCAAAGAATTGGCGTTTAGCTTTTCAGGACTCAAAAACGCCTTTAGGCTCAAAACTCAAGAAAAAGACTACCACCCAAACGCTCTAGCCAAAGCTTTTCAAGAAAGTGCTATCGCCCACATCTACCAACGATGCAAACTCTACTTCCAACACAAGCAATCACAGAATCAATCCATCCAACATTTTGCAATCGTGGGTGGAGCGAGTGCTAATCTCGCACTCAGAGACAAAATGCACCAACTTTGCCAAGACTATCAAGCCACGCTCTTGCTAAGCCCCCTAGAATTCTGCTCAGACAATGCTGCAATGATTGGACGCGCTGGAGTGGAGAGCTATCTCAAAGGGGAGTTTGCCTCACTCTATGAGCTTGATATTTCTCCACGCACGACTCAGTTTTAGATTGGCTTTATTTTGGTGATTTAAAGTATGTAGATTCTATATCAAAGGACAACGATGAAAAATAAATGCCTATCTCTTTTGTTTGCACCCCTTGTGCTACTCTCCCAAACCCCCTATCTCACAAACATCCACCACACTATCAACGCACAACAGCGTCTCAACACCAATCTACTTCTAAGCACCATTTGGACACATCAAGATGAAGATCTTACAATCGATCCAAGCTTTTTATACACTAGCACCGATGATGGAGACATCATCAGCTCATCCCTTGCACTCACAGGTGCCAATGATGAGGATGAGCTCAAAATGAAGTCTTTGCTTGAGTATTCTTATGATGATCATAAGCACTCCAAAAGCCGATCGCACAATGTGAGCGGGGGATTGTCTGCCTTGCTCAAAACGCCACTCTCGATTTTTGCAGGATTGAGCGGAGGTGCAAACTTCAACACCCTGCAGTCTCTTGTGGATTACAAACAATACTATGCGTCAGGGGCATTGGGGCTAGGATATGACATCCCCCTCTTGGATGACACCACACGACTCACCCCAATCGCCTATCTCAACTATACTTTTTTACAACTACAAAACCACAAAGGGCTTGAAACAATCCCAACCCAACACTACAATCACCTATCAGTCAATGCAGGGCTCATCGCACAGACGCTCTTTGGATCGATGCAAATCAATCTCTATGGTATCTACTCTCATTCTGTTTTGGACAACACCTTGCACCTTGCCACAGACACACAACGCTTCAAGCTTGATTCTGCCCAATGGCTTGTCAATCTAGGGGCAAATCTAGGATTTTATGGGGATGATATGAGTTTTAAACTTGGTTTAAGTAGTGAGATTTCGAAAAACTTCTATAATGTCGGCTTGACAAGTTCTGTCGGATTTGAATTCTAATCACATTTGATACAAAGGAAAACGATGCAATACTCAGACAAAGCACTCAATCTACAAGAATCCAACACTTTGGCAATCAGTGCGTTGGCACAAAACCTAGCAAAAAGTGGCAAAGAAATCATCAACCTCTCCACAGGTGAGCCTGATTTTGACACCCCCCAAAGTGTCAAAGACACTGCGATTGGTGCAATCAATCAAGGTTTTAGCAAATACACCGCTGTCAGTGGGATCTTGAATCTCAAAGAGGCGATTTGTGAGAAGCTAGCACGAGACAATCAACTCCACTATCAACCCCAAGAAATCATCGTAAGCAATGGAGCCAAGCATTCTTTGTTTAATGCGTTGGGAGCGATACTCAATCCTCAAGATGAAGTCATCATCCCCGCTCCCTATTGGGTCAGCTACCCTGAAATGGTCAAATACAATCAAGCGACACCGATTTTCATCCAAACCACCCAAGAAAATCATTTCAAAATAACGCCCAAAGATCTCCAAGAAGCCATCACCCCCAAAACCAAAGCAATCATTCTCAACTCGCCAAGCAACCCCACAGGCTCTATCTACAACAAAGAGGAGATCATAGAACTTGCAAAAGTGCTAGAGGGGAGCGATATTTGGGTGATTAGTGATGAAATTTATGAAAAGCTTGTCTATGATTCTTCGTTTGTGTCCATCCCATCGCTTTCGCAAGATTTGTTGACAAGGACGATCCTTGTCAATGGGCTTAGCAAATCAAGTGCGATGACTGGGTGGAGGATGGGCTATCTTGCTAGCAAAGATCGCACACTGCTCAAAATCATTGACAATATACAAAGCAATAGCACTTCAAACATCAATTCTTTCACACAAATGGCTTCAATCACGGCATTGAACCTCAAAGGAGAGATTGAGGAAATGAGAGGGATTTTTGAGCAACGCAGAGATTTTGCCTATCAAGCCGCCCAAAGTATCGCCCCCCTGCGTCTCAACAAACCACAAGGGGCGTTTTATCTTTTCATCGATATTTCAAAAACCCCATATCCCAACAGCCTAGACTTTTGTCAATTCTTGCTTGAGCGACAAGGCGTGGCATTGGTTCCCGGCATTGCTTTTGGTGCGGAGGGTTTTGTGAGGATGAGTTTTGCCACTTCGATTAAGACATTACAAAAAGGATTTGAAAAAATTGCAAGATTTTTAGAAAACTAGATTCTCAGTGAGTATCTCTATAGCCCCCCTCTATAGCCCCTCCCCCTTTGTGAATCCCCTTTTTGAGCTTACTTCGCACCTTTGGGAGGCATAAATGCTGTAAGCTCTGGAGCTTTGCCTTTGAATTTCTCGATATTGACCAATGCAGTGTTGGCAATATTTGCATCGGCAAGTTCGCTTGTTGGAATATCAAGCGTGAGCATATTGGGGCAACCATTTTTGCACATACTGCCATCTTGTTGCGCATCTGCTGGATCATACCACGCACCCTCAAAAATCCTCACGACTTTTCTAGGCATCATATCACTTACGATTGCTCCTAGCAACGCCTCGCCTCTAGCATTATACACACGCACAAGATCGCCATTTTTGATGCCTTTTTCTTTCGCATCTTTTGGATTGATCCAAATCGGCTCACGATCTGCGACTGCGTAGCTATCTCTCAAACGCGTATTGCTAAGTTGAGAATGCAAACGATTGATAGGGTGTGGGCTAGTGAGTGCAAACTCGGCGGGTTTGTTTTTCATCCCTAGCCACTCTGCTGGTTCAAACCACATTGGGTGCCCTTTGCAGTCTTTGTAATCCATTTTTGCGATTGTTTCAGAGAAAATCTCGATTTTGCCACTAGGGGTGCCTAGAGGGTTGAGGATAGGATCTTCTCTAAAATCTGCATATCTCACATACGCCTCACCCTCTGCTGTAGGGGCAAAAGTCAAAGGCTTGTTGTCTTCCCAAAACTTTTTGAAATCAGGCATTGCCTCACCTTCAGCAGTCGTGATACCGGCATTAGTCGCTCGATTGTAAGCAGTGGTATAAAACTCCTCAAGCCATTGCATTTCTGTTTTGCCACCCTCTGTAAAAGCATCGCCAAATCCACAAGCACTAGACAAATCAGCAAACACTTGATAATCGCTCTTAGCCTTTGGCATAGGGGCGACCACTTGTTTCATCGGACAAATATTGAGATTGCTATAATCTCCTGTCATACTCAAATCGTTTCTCTCATAAGAAGTTGTGATTGGGAACACAATATCTGCCATTTTGGCACTTGGTGTCCAATATATATCATTGACCACCACCGTCGTAGGCTTCCTCCAAGCTTTGAGATTCTTATTGACATTTTGCTGATGCACGATTGGATTGCCACCCACCCAATAAATCATATCAATATCAGGATATGTGATCACGCGTCCATTGTATTGCAAAGTTTTGCCCGGATTGAGCAAGCAGTCTGAAATCCTTGCCACAGGGATTGCACCACTTCGCTCTTTCTCTTCTGTGCTTTTCCAATTTTCTTTGATCACAGCTTTGCCCACATTGATCCCACCAAGCACAGGGGCATTTGTCGTAGGGCTTCCACCATTTGAATAATGGAAACTCAAGCCAAATCCACCGCCCGGAAGTCCGATTTGCCCAATCATTGAAGCAAGTGTGACAATCATCCAATGTGCTTGCTCGCCGTGGTGTTGTCGTTGGATGTTCCAACCTGCCATCAACACTGTGCGATTTTCAAAGAAAAGTTTGGCAAGGGCTTTGATTTGCTTCTCTGGCACTTTTGAAATGCCTGAAGCCCATTTTGCGGTTTTGGCAACGCCATCGGTTTTGCCAAGCACATAATCTGCAAACTTCTCAAAACCCTCTGTGTAGTTCTCGATAAACTCTTTGTCATATTTGCCACTTGTGAGCATTGTGTGGGCGATCCCTAGCATCATCGCCACATCGGTGTTTGGACACACTTTGATATGATCAGCCTTGCCTTTGAAAAACTGAATCGTCTCGCTTTTGATCGGATCGATACAGATGACTTTGATTTTTTTCTCATTGGCAGCTTTTCTAAGCTCGTTGTAATATTTCAAACCTTGAGAATCAGTCGCAGTGTAAGCAAGTTTCAAAGTAGAGAGTGGATTTGACCCCCAAATCACAACGACTTTTGCGTTTTCTAGCACAAGTTGCCAAGAAGTTTGTTGCTCATATACTTCAAGTGTCCCCATCACATGAGGCATAATCACTTGAGCTGCACCTGTAGAATAATCCCCCAAACCACCTACAAATCCACCTCCCATCGTCAAGAATCGGTGCAAAAGAGTCCTAGCACTATGGAGCTTCCCGCTTGACTGCCAACCATAAAAACCGCCATAGATTCCTGAAGCACCCTGCTTAGCACGGATCCTCTTCACTTCGCTACTGACAAGCTTGATCGCTTGTTCATAGCTGACTTCTACCCACTCATCTCTTCCACGCAATTCTTTGTTGTTTGGCTTTTTCTCAAGGTAGCTTTTTCTCACCATTGGGGCTTTGATCCTGTTTGTGCGATCAAAACCATTGTTTGGACCAATCAAATCTGCCACGCTTGAACGCATATCCAAAGAATTGAGTGCTTTTTCTCCATCAAGGTATCGAGGATTTTTCACACTGCTTGGCTTAAACTCCCCAAACGCATCGCCACTATCTACGACCGCTCCGTCTTTTACCACAACCCTCAACGCACCCCAATGTGCCGCTGTATAAACCTCACCATTGAGCACCAAATCTGTGCTAAATTTGTTGGCTCCTGCGGCTAGAAGTGTGCTTCTATCAGCAAGTTGGCTCACAAATGGAAGACTTGCAAAAAGCCCCGCATATTTCAAAAATGATCTTCTCTGCATCATAGTATTCTCCTTTTATTTTGTAGCTTCAGTGTTTGTGTTCATATCTTTTGCATTTTTTTGTAGGTATTCGATGACAAGGTGATAATCTTTTTTGTCAATACCTGTGCGTCCTGCCATTGCTTTGAACATACTGGGCCACTGATTGGCTGTGAATTCTTTGACAGGGTGCAATCCGTGACACATTGAGCAGTTTTGCTCATAGAGTTCTTTTCCTTTGGCAAACAAAGCATTGAGATTGTTGCTCAAGCCATCATTCTCACTCCAAGCTTCTATTTTGACTTTGTTATAAACTTTGCCATCCACTTCTTGTGTGCCGAGCTTCTCGACTTTGACTCCGGCTCCTTTGACAAATCCAGCATTCAAGATTCTTTTGTTTGGCACGAAATACACTCCTAGTAGCGTATCTCCTGCGGTATATCCCTCAATGCTTAGCAATACACGATTACCCTCTATGCGGATAACATTGACCTCTGCTGTTGGCAATAGCTTACCAATCACTTTGGTGCTTTTTGCATCGGCATACAACATTTTCACACTATCTGCATATTGTGCTTGTGCAAAAGCCAAACCACAAAACACGATCGACAATCCAAAAGTCCTCAATAACATTCCTTCTCCTTTGAAACGATTTGCTTCCACTACCTAAACTCTGTGGGATAGTAGTTTTGAGATTCTACTCAATCTTGATGTTTTTTGAAATTATTGCGTTATATAAAATAAAACATAACACAGACGCTAAGTGCAAGATTGATTGTAGTTGCTTATAAAATCTTAGAGTGTATTTGATTGAATTTGGGTTGATAAATGTTCAATCCCCCTATTTCCACTCAAGCGGGGCTTGAGGTGGATTAGTTGGAAGTCTCTTGCGACACTCCTGTCTCTGTCGCTTCCTCTACGGTTTTGTCTGCCACTTCCTCTTGCTCCTCTGCTGTTTGGACTTTGAGAGGTGCTTTGTTATCCTCTTTGTCTGTCATCGTAGCTTTTGTGGCTTTGTCTCCGAAGCTATATCTTGCTCCAACATTCACTTGATAGAGCTTTTTGTATGTGTCTCCGAAGTTTGTCTCAACATCAAGATAAATTCTTGTTGCCTCTGCCACTTCGACATTGGTCCCGACATTTAGCACAAAGCGTCCATTGGATTTGTAGATCTCTGTAGGGGTTTTGCTACCTGTGATGGCAGAATCAACGATACTTTTTCCACCATTGAGCACATCATACTCATAGAATGTCCCCACATAGAGTGAAGTCGCCCAATCCTCTCCTCTAAACTCTTTGCCAAAGCTCGCACCTGCACGAGAACGCACAAGGAGGACTGATTGTTGGTTGGCTTTTAGCTTGTTGCCATTGCCACCATCTTTGATTGTGGTGGCAAAACTCGCATCACTAAGGTAGCCTACACCCAATTCCACCTGTGGATCGATGAACCAACTATTGTTCTCACCCAAAGCGAAGCGATAGCCCACTTCATCGGAGAGCAAAAAAGCAGGGCTAGAGATGTTGCTAGCCCCTGTGGCAGTGCTGACTTTGAAATCCGAAGCAAAATAGCTAAACTTGGCGATCGTGTCATTATACAAGCCCACATTGCTGACATAGGAGTTATATACCGCCACTTCAAAGCCTTGAGTTTGGATGTCATCTAGGCTCACTTTTGCACCGCTTCCTTGCTCTGTCAATGCGTGGGTTTTGCCTAGTGATCGAGTGTAGGAAAATGCGACACCTATGTAGTTTTTGGCATTATCCAAATCAAGTGCATAGTCATAGCCTCCCTGTGCAGTCATATAGCTTGTCTCAGTTTTGGCACCGAAGTTGGACACTGCTTCTCCGCCAAACACTCTAGCCCAAACCCCTTGATTGTATGGGTTGCCTCTGAGTTCCCCAAGTCTTTTGTTGATAGAGTTGAAGTTGGCTGTGAATAAATCAAAATTGAGTGCGAGGGCAGAGGAAGTGACTTGCTGGATACTTTGGGTCACCCCATTGGAACGGAAATCACCCAAGAAATAAGTGTAGTAATTACCGCTTGATCCTTCTCCTTGTTGGTCGGTTGCACTTGGAGTGAGAGTCACTGCAAATGATTCTCCACCGACTGCGATTTCTTGTCTTGTCGCATCAAATTTAATCAATGCTGCATTCTCACCACTTTTCTTTCTCACCGTGGCAAGGGCGATTTTCTTTCCTTGGGCGACAAGTCCATTGAGCGTTTGGGTCTCCTCTACGCTTTTGACACGCACTCCAAGGTTTTGCTTTTGTGTGCCTGTAGATCCACCAGTAACACCATCAATCACAATGCGATCTGCATATTTCCCACTAGCACTAGCAACAGATGAAGCATAGACTTGAAAAGTGTAGCTACCTTTGTCAATATGCTGTGCATTAAGCGTTGTGATAGTGAGTGTGTTGTAAGCGTGTGTTGGAGTGCCACCAGCTTGAGCCGTATCGGCTACATTCTCACTAGAAATGCTCAATGTAGCTTTGGCACCCGCCTCACCCAATCGGATTGCTTGGAGTGTATTGTTTGATCCACCAAGCTTGAGTTTTGAATGACCACTAGCGAAATTGACTTCAAGATTAGCTGCATTGACACCATTAAGAGTAGCAACTTCTGTTGTTTTGAGGTTTGTGCTGTCAGCTCCTCCAACGAGCTTGAGAGTTGCTGCAGTTCCTGCCAGATTTAGAGTGCTAATCGTGTTATTTGCACCCTCTAGGGTGAGGGTGGTATTGGTGCCATTGAGATTGAATGTCGTCGTGCCACCTCCGGTTGTTCCGATGTTCTTTGCTATAGTGAGGTTGGCAGAATCTTCGAGATTGATAATGTTGGTGGCACTAGCCCCAGTATAGATAGCATAATCGCCACTAGTCGCCCCAGTATCACTAATGCCATTTGCTCCGATTGTGCTCTCACCACTGCCGATAGAGATGATGTTTTTGGAACGATTGGCAAAGATCCCATTTGTCACTTCTAGATTTTCTATGAAAATTCCATTGATTCCGCCTCCCTCAGCGATAGTGGTGATAGTCCCCACCTTGAGCTTTCCTTTGGCAATAAGGGTTTTTGCATGAGTTGGTTGCATGAGCTGTGCTTCGAGTTGCTGTGCTTCCTTATCAATCTCCTCTGGCGTATTGACATTTGGATCGAGATCCAAATCTTTTGCCGTATTGTCGACGCCAGAATTTCTAAACTTCAAAAGCCCCTTGCCAATCAAATTGAACCCTATATCCACCCTTGCTAAAGCGTCATCTTTCTTATCGTAATTCCCTGTTATGATTGTATTGATGTCAAGAGCGTTTTTTTCGGCTGCAGTAGATCCACCAGCAAAATCAAGACTGATGACATTGCGATAATTTGTCTGCTTGCGATGTTTGATTTCTAGTTTGTCTAGATAGAGCGTAGCTTGTTGTTTGAAAGCAATCAGATTGTAAGCATGTGTGCCATCGGCATTGACTTGAGACTCCTGTCGTGGTGCTGCAATAATGCTAACGCGATTGGTATTTTCTCCAATCGTTCCTTTGTTTTTGAAAAGGATTCGATTGTGGGCATTGTATCTTGTCTCTTGCTTCCCATCCCCACCCTCTGCTCGGATTTCAGCAGTTTGACTTGTTCCTTTTTTGATTGAGTTATTTGTTCCATTGAAGGTAATATTGACTTTTGTGTAATCATGCGAATCTGTTCTACCTATGAGCTTACCACCCTCTACCAAACCTCCGCTAGTGATAATGCTCCCCTCAATCCCACCATTGTCAAACACAAAATTTTGCTCTCTAGGTTTGCGATTTTTAAGCTCTCCTATCGATATTGTCTCCAAATTTCCCTTAAGACTTGAAGCTCCTGTAAAATTAAAATTTGTTGATAATTGGGAATATAGTCCTCCACTGAGTTGAGATTCAATTTTGATATTGCCTATCATATCGCCATTAAAAGTCGCCTCTACTTTATCGCCATCACTAAGAGTGCGATAGTCACCAGCTTTGATATTAAGATTGCCTTTGAGAGCAACTCCGTCGGTAATGCCTTCAAACACAAGAGTGGCTTTGCGAGAGGGTGGGGTAGAAAAAGGTATTGCTCCAAAATCAATGGTGAGAGTGCCTTGCCCACTATCTCCCAATTGGAGTCCATTGCCCTTATTAGTAAGCTTGAATTGAGCCTTGTCTCCACCTAGCGTGAGTGTGTTGGATGCAAAAGTAGGTGGTGTAGGATTATTTTTTTGAAATTTAAGCGTTAAACTATCAAGAGTATTACCGCCTGCTTTTAATTGATTAAAAGTGCTTGTTCCATCAATTGTGACTTGATTAGTGCTTTGAAAGGCTACTCCACCATCGGTGTTGTAGCAGATTCCACTACTGCTATCATTGCAAGGTGTATCTGTCGCACTTGCCACACTTACACTAAGAGCTAGAGCCAACGAAGTGGCGATGATGGGCTTGTAGGGCTTCATAATGCCCCCCCCCGCACAATTGCGGTAGGAACTAGATTGTCTATTTGCATTTTCCATTGTTGATTCCTTACAAAATTGATATATCAACTTGATCAGCCATTCATCAAAAACTTGCATACAAGATTGTATCCTTTCGAAAAGATAAACTTCCAATCTTAAATAGAGTTTAGGAAAAGCTTCAAGTCGAGATTTAGCAATGCAATTATAAAACAATAAAGCCAGATCAAAATCCAAAATTTCAACCATTCCACTACTCAAAAAATTGTGGAACTTTTTTTGTTTGTTTATAATTAGATTTTCTAGAAAGGTGAGATATGCAAAAAGTTGGAGTTTTTGGTGGTGGAGCTTGGGGCAAAGCACTTGCTTACGCCCTATCGTCTAAAAATGAAGTGAGGATTTATTCACGCAGAGAGCTTGATCTACCCTCAAACTCTATCAAGCAGACTTCTATCCGAGAGGCTCTGCAATGCGATTTTTATGTGATCGCTATCGCTACAAGCGTGCTAAGGACTTGGCTTGATGACACATTTCTCCCCGCCCTAGCTGATATACGCGACACCAAAGAAGCCAAAATCCTCTCTGCAAGCAAAGGCATCGAGGAGGATCGCGGGGCTTTTGTGAGCGATATTTTCCAAGAGCATTTCTCCCCGCTCAATCTCTGCTACCTTGCAGGTCCTAGTTTTGCCACAGAGGTTTTGCAAGGTTTGCCTTGTGCACTTGTGCTCCACTCACACAATCTCCATTTGGCACGCAATTTTGCAGAATTGATGCCTAGCTTCATCAAATCCTACACGAGCCCTGATGTCATCGGCGGAGAGGTCGCAGGGGCTTACAAAAATGTCATCGCTATCGCTGGGGGGATTTGCGATGGACTGGGACTAGGCAACAATGCCAAATCCTCTCTCCTTGCAAGAGGGCTAGTGGAGATGTGCCGCTTCGGAGAGCATTTCGGGGCAAAAATGGAGACATTTCTAGGGCTAAGTGGGGCTGGGGATTTGTTTCTCACTTCAAGCTCCACACTCTCACGCAACTATCGCGTCGGCTTCGCACTCGCACAAAACCAAAAAATCGATGAGATTCTAGCGAGTCTTGGGGAAGTCGCAGAGGGCGTGAGAAGCTCTAGGGCGATCACACAAATCAGCACAAAAGAAGGGATCTACACCCCAATCGCTTCAGAGGTGAGCAGTATCATAGAGGGGAAAAATCCACAAGAGAGTTTGAAGGCTTTGATGAAGTGATGAAAACACTTTTGCAATCCTCCCTCCTTAGCATTGTTTTGGCTCAAGCTCTTTATGGAGTCAATGCAACGCAATGGTGGCAGTTGGATCAAGCCAACAATCCCCCACCACAGCCACCAAACCTCCCCACCATCACAGATCCACTTGTGATTTGGGAGGATAGCACGCTTACGCTTAAGGCAATAGGCAATAATTTTGCAGCTCAATTCCCCAAATACAATGGAAGTATCCAATTTGACAACAACCTAAATGTCATAGCCAATATCAAAAACTCCATAGTGCAAGAAACACCAATCTATGAAATCAATACAGGCAAGAAATGGCTAGGGAATAGGAGCTTCAATATCACTATCGACTCTACACAAAGCACGGGAGATGGTGCTCGTGGGATTTTCAAACTTGATAGAGGCTCCTCTCTCACCTCTGAAGCAAAAGTCAATATCACTGCAGTGGAAAATAGCAAGATTTATTCTGTATTCTTTAATGCTGGCACTTTGACTTTTACAAACGACCTTGTGATCGATCTCTCCAAGGCGATAGGAGTTTTCAACAATAGGACACCACAAACTCACGGCATTAGAGACGCAAAAATGCTCTTTGATACAGCAGGAGACATCAGTGTCAATCCACTTGATTCTAGCAATGTGCTAGTGCAACTCTCTGGAGATATTGCAAATTTTGCAGGCACCACAGCGATCAATCTAGCCAATGCCAACTCATTTTTCAAAGGCGACATCCACGCATTTAGTGATTCTCAAACAAAATTCAAACTCAGCAACTCCGCCCATGCAGAGATCAAACTCACTGCCCACAATCGCAACAAGCAACCCACGATAGATTTTAGCCTCTCAAGCGACTCCTCTCTCAAAATCAAAACAGAGATCAAAACACAACAAGGCACAACCCTCAACTTCAATGTCAATCATTCCACCCTTGAAGCTGATTTCCAATACACTGCCCAAAACCCCGTAGCTCAAGGCAATATCACGCTGCAAAATCAAGGCATTTGGATCATCAATGGAAGCAACACAATCAATCTCCTCACTATCGACAATGACAAAGCCCTCATCACAACCGATAATCTCAAAGCCCTCCAAAACCTCTCTTCTGTTGATTTCCGATACAAAGATGGCAATCTAAGAGAATCCACCACCATAGATACCAACAACCGCTACACCCTCACACTCAATCAACTCAATGGAAACAACGGGGTTTTCCGTATGTTTGGGGTTTTCAATCGCAAAGGCTGGACAGAAGTTATTAACCCAATCACCAATGAAAAAGAACACATCGCCACGGATTTGATCCACTCTCAAGAAGTTTTCAACACCCATTACATTCAGCTGTTTTGGAATCCCAAAAATTTTGACAAAGGTTTGCTCAACAAAAATCTCGAAGCAGACAAAATCATCGTAGCTCAACAATACAACACAAACCCCACCCCTGATTTTGTCGGAGCTGTGACACCTGTGGGGATCTACAACTACATCACCAACCTCAAAAAAGAACAATTCCAATACACCACTCAAGCAGGTGGAACCCAAAAATTTACAGGGTGGCAATGGATCATTTCAGATGTGCAAAGAGCAGACAACTCCTATCTCTCTCGTTTGCTCAACTCACTCTATCAAACCCAATACAGGATATTCCGCTTCGAGAGTGATACGCTCAACTTAAGGCTTGGGGAGCTTAGAGAGATGGCACGCGTGCATGGAGTGTGGCTACGCACCAAATACGGACGCCTCAATGCCAAAGCAAGTTCTGAGCGTATCGGAGCGTGGGATGAATTCACCAATGTGTCTTTGGGCTATGATCAAAACTTCGATGTTTTGGGTGGGCGTAATTTCGTGGGAATCGCACTAGGTAGCACGGCTTTTAGGAATCACGGGATCGCAGATGGGGTCGATGAGAGTGGAGAGGCGTATTATGCAAGTTCTAGGACTTATTCTATCGGGGTGTATGATACATTTTTGTCCAACTCTGGCGTATATCTTGATATGTTTTTGAAATACTATCTCACCAACAATCGCCTCTCTATCCGTTCAGAAGTATTGGCAGGGAATTATCCTGATTTTTTTGATCACAATGTGTTGTTTAGTTTGGAGACTGGCAAAAAATTCAAGCTTCCGATACGAACGCCTGATTTTGCTAGAAGTTTTTATTATCTCAAGCCTGAAGCTCAGCTCATCGTAGGATTTAGCAGTGGCACAAGCCACACTCTATATGATTGGAGTAATCAGCCTATCCATACGCAACTTGATTTCAATACGCCTATCAACACACGGCTAGGATTGAGTTTTGGGCGTCAATTTGATGGTAACAACCTTAAGGGCGATGTATATCTAGGCACAAGTTTTGAATACGAAGTCAAAAGCGGTGGGGATCTGAGGCTGGAGGATTTTTTGGACAAAATGACACTTACGCAAGGTAGCAATTTCAACTGGAGAATCAACGCAGGAACCAATCTCATCTTGAATGAATATTGGAGATTGTATTTTGATGTGGATACTTCATTTTTTGGGCATATCAATTCTACTTTTACAATCAATGCAGGAGTGAGAATCAATTTCGGACGCTTACACCCACAACTACCCTACATCGCCCCCTACACTCCGCCAACTTATGATTTTTATCGCAAAGATAGACGCACAATCCCTGAAGTGCAAAACTACGACACACAAGGCATTTTGGATAATTACAATGGCTCAAGAAAACGCTACACCCTCCCGCCAAAAATCAATGTTGATTCCAAACCATTTGATGATGGCAATACGCAATCCTTGGAGCCAATCAAACCCTCTATCAAACCAAGAGTTCAAGCTCCACAAAAGCAACCGCCGACTTTCCAAGACAATCCTCAAGAGATCCAAATCCCAAGCACGAGGTATCAGCAAGACACTCCCCCTGATCTCGCCCCTCGCACACCCCAAAACTCCAACCGCTCTATGGGAGAGATCCAAAACCGATTGCAAAAAGGCTTTAGATGAGAATCTACACAAGCCTTGTGCTCTCATCTTTGCTCTATGCTTCTGCACAGACTCCCCATTCCTCTATAGCAATGCTAGGCTATGAGCTGATCAAACTCCACACCAACGCCCCCAACCCTCACCTACTCGCACTCAAAAGCTATCCTCTAGAGCACCAAATATGGCTCAAAACCAACTACGCACAGCACACGCTCAAAGCCACAGATATATTTACCCAAATGCAAGTTTCAAGCATTCAAGTCTCTGGGGGGTATGATTATGCCTTTGGGCTAGGCATTGGAGACAATCTGCTAGGGCTTGGGGTGCAATATGCCCACATCAACACAAGTGCTGATAGCTTTGGGGGTGTAGGCAACGCTTTGGGGTTATTGCTCTATGATAGTTTAGTCTTTGAAAATCGCCTCTATATCGACTTGGCACTGCAATACAACCTCACACTTCAAGATCTCAACGCTAGGACATACACCCAACATCTTGGCTATGGCTCTATGGAGATAGGCTATCTGTGGGATTGGCAATCGTGGTTTCTCCTGCCCTCTCTCAAAGCCTCAATGGCAATCACCACGCAATCTCAAGAGATCCCTGCACTCACCTTGCTCAATCTCCGAGCAGGAAGCTATATCGGCACACACTTTGGAGGGATAGTGAGGGGGGATGTGAGGCTAGGGGCTTTTTATGATTTTGATAGGAGCTTTGAAGAGTTTCCCCCTGCACTTGAGTATCTCCAAAGTCATCGCTTGTATTTGACACTAGAGACTGATGTGTTTTTCAATGCCCATTTTGGAATGTATGCAGGAATCAGAGGGGAGTTTTTCGGATACAATGAGCCGGGGTTTGACGCAAGTGTGGGGGTGCGTTTTGGTTGGGGTGGGACCAAAGCCAAACACTCAAGCAAACCTAGCAACACACGCACACTTGAGCAAGTCAAGCTCAATCAACTCAATGACGCAAACCAAAGGCGTCAAAGGTGGCAAGCATTGCATTATCTCAAAGAATCTGATATAAACAAAATCTACAACACACAAGACAATCGCAATGGACCAAATGTCAAAGAGGAGCTAGAGCTAGACACACAAAAACGCAAAGAAAGGGAGGCTATGAGATATATTGACACCGAAGAAAATGAAGCAAATTATCAAAATCGCAACCTCCCTGAACTGCAACAAAAAGAATTGCAAAAAATCTATGACTACAACAAACGAGAGCTAGAGAGAAAATATGGCAAATAAATCATTACTGATACTCATCTCCTGTGCCACACTCAACGCCCTCACAATCAATGACTGGGGTGACATCAAAGTCGGAATCTATGAGGATTTCAATGGGCATTTCACCTATGATGGCTCCGATGCCAACAAAGACAAATACATCCTTACAGACAATATCACTTTTATCAGTCCTGAAGCTACGCTCAATATCCACTTCACCTTGCAAAATGGTGCAGAGTGGGCAAACAAATGTGGATTGATTTTTTGTGCAGACGGCAAAAGCTTCACTTTTAATCCCGGGAATATTGTTTTTGATCTTGATTCTCAAGTGCAGACTCAACCCGCCCTTGGAGTTTTTGATCTCAAAAGTAAAGCAGCTCTAGAAATCACCTCAAACCTCACTATCACTGCCACCCCCGCAAGCAATTTTGACTCGATTTTCAAAATCGATGCCTCTAACCTCACACTAGACAACGCCAACCTATTCATCGACCTAAGCCAAAATCAAAACAAAACACTTTTCCACACAAGTGGTGCTTCCAAAATCTCTATCAATCAAGGTGGGGATAGTGCTTCAAAAACCATACAGCTCACAGGGGACATCACAATCGGTGGAAACACAGAGTTCAAACTCTCTCTAAGCAATCCTAGATCTTTCTACAAAGGTATCATCACTCTAAATGACGCTTCCACCCTTAGTTTTGAGGCTAGAAACTCGTTTGCACAGCTTGATCTCAATCAAACCAACCCCACCAAAGAATCCACCCTACTCTTTGACTCCTCCCTGCTAGATGGGAAAATCACCAAAAAAACAATAGCTCGATCCGACCTCAATCTCATCAATCAATCCGCTTGGCTCATGCGTGCGAGCAGCCACATCCGCAATCTACACATCAAACAATCCGTTATTGATTTCACGCAAGATAGCAATGGATCTAGACTCCAAAGTCCTTACAAAAAAAAGACACTAGAAGCTCAAACACTCACGGGCAATGGGGATTTCAACCTCTATGCAGATGTCGCCCAAAAACAAACTGATATGATCAATCTGCAAAGTGCCAACGGAACCCACAAGGTGCATTTTCTCTACAATCCTGCGACATTCACACAAGACATCATTCGCAACATCACAGAGCAGGACAACCTCATCGTCGCAAGTATCCAAGAGGCTGATTCCAAAGCAGTCTTTGAGGGGGTGAAAACCCAAATAGGACTCCTAGACTATGAAACAATCCTCAAAAAAAATGCCACAGGTGCTACGACTGACTGGATCATCGCTGGTATCAAAGAGAGTGGAGAAAGCACCCTCGCTAGTGCGTTGCTTACCGCACTCAACACACACGCACGACTCAACACAATATTTGCCCAAACGCTCAACCTAAGGCTTGGGGATCTACGCAACTACCACAAAGATAACGGGCTTTATTTCCGCTACAACATCGGACAAAATGCACTGCAAAAAACCACTTCCCTACTCCCTACGCAAGACTTTTTTATGACATTTTCTGCAGGATATGATTTCAATGTCGTCACCAAACCTAGCTACAACTTTTGGGGTGGAGGCTTGGATTTTGTAATGCTCCAAACCCGTAATGGAATCTATCAAGGGGATTTTCAGAGCTTCAGTGGTAACGCTTATTTCACCTCGATTTTTGCCAATCGTTTTTATTATGATTTGCTATTGCGTTATGCCTACAATCAAGGGGATTTGCACTTCAATGGAGCAAACCTCAATGGCACCTCAAGCACCTCCTCCCACACGCTCCTTGCAAGTGCAGAAATCGGATACAAAATCAAGCTCCATAATGATCTAGATTTTTTCTTCCTAGAGCCTCAAATCAAGCTCAATGCAGGGGTCACTTTTGTCCCGACTTTTACGACAAAAGACACTCACGATGAAATAATCACCGCTCCTTATCATTTTGGATTCCCATTGTTTGGCAGAAGTGGCTTGAATTTCGGCTATGAGTGGAACTCAAGCTTCAGAGGGGATGTCAAAGCAGGGACATACCTCACTTACAACCTCAAAAATGGATTTGCCACCACGCTCAAAGACACTAGAAGTCAGCTCACCAAAGAATTCTCAAGCGATTTTGATGTGGGCTTGAGCTTGGCTTCTAATCTATTTCTAGAAGAATATCTACGCTTTTATCTTGAGTTTGATGCGAGTTTTTTGGCAATCTATCGCAATGATTATTTGTTTAATGCAGGGATTAGATGGAGTTTTGGGGAACGCTATGTCCCACCACCCCCACCATCTGCAGACCCCAATCGCCTAAAAGTGCATTATAAATACAAGCCAAATGTTCGCAATATCCCGATCATACGCGATGATGAAGTAGAAAACATGTATCATCATCAGCAAAATATCGATCGTATCAGAAATCAACGCACCTTCAAGCAAAGCTCACAAGGTGGAGCGAGTGGCAACAACCAACCAAACGGCGATTTGAGGATTGATACACCCCCAAAAGATCGCTCCACTTCAAGAGATAGTTACATCCCATCATCAAAAGAAAACAATCGATGAAAGCCAAACAAAAAAACACTAAAATACTCCAAATGATTTGGGAGGCTCATCAGTGAAACTGCAGACTTATTTCACGCTTAGCATTGTCGCCTCTAGTGTGCTGATGGGAGCTCAATACACTGATTGGAATCAAACAAACTTTAATAATGGAGATACGATTGACATCAATCACAATCCACCGCCTCCACCTCAACCGCCTCAACCACCCCAACCACCCAAAAAGCTAGTGCTTGATTCTGACATTACAATCGCAAATGGAGTAGTCAAGGCAACGATCAAAGGCAATCCAACCACACAAGTGGCGTGTGGGATCGTGGCGTGCTATAACACACAAGCCAACATCAATGGCACAGGAACAATCATCTTTGATGTTCGATCAACTGCAAATCTCCCTGCATTTATGGTGAAAAGTGGAGGCTTGACTACAACTGCTAGCGTGGAAGTGCAAGGCAATGGACTTGCTACAATTTTTCAAGCTACAGGTGGAAATCTCACCTTTAATGGTGGTATCAAGATTTCAGGGGGCAACACTGCGATAAAGACTAGCAACTCAAGCACTTTGACAATCAGTGGAAATAAGCAGGTTGATATTAGTGGAAATCTTGATCTTGGCAACACAAGCACTATCACGCTCAATCAAAACAACTCAAGAATCCAAGGGAATATCACTCAAACAAAAGGGGATTCTACTATCACTTTGGGTAGTGATTCTAAGATAGTGGGGGCTATCACTACTTCAGGTGGAGCAACCACGATACAGGCTTCCAAACAAGCTCAGATACAAGGCAATCTGCAAATCACTGGAAAATCTGATATTACCCTAAACGATAACTCTCAAATCATCGGTAACACCTCCACCACAGGGGGGACAAGCACACTCAAAGCTTCAGGTCAAGCTCAAATACAGGGTAATTTTTCTGCTTCAGGAGCAAAAACAGATGTGAGTTTCCAAGGCACTGCAACTCTAAACGGAACAATCAGCACACAAAACAGCAACTCCACGATTCTTTTCAAAGGTGGCTCCAAAGTCAATGGTGGGATCTCCACTACGCAGGGGACAGCAAACATCACTTTTCAAGACACTGCAACTCTAAACGGAACAATCAGCACACAAAACAGCATTTCTACGATTCTTTTCAAAGGTGGCTCCAAAGTCACCAATGGCAATATTTCCCTCACAGGTGGGACAAATACGCTAACTGCCACAGATCAAGCCCAAATTCAAGGCAGTATTACCACTGATGGAAATACCACCATCACATTTGATACAGATTCCAAAATGACAGGCAACACTAGCATTGCAGGGGGGAAAACCACACTAACCGCCACAGATCAAGCCCAAATCACAGGCAATATCACCCAAACCAATGGGGATTCTACGATCGCTTTTGGCAACAAATCCAACATCACAGGCGACATCAGAATCACAGCGGGAAGCACAGGCATTACTTTCCAAGACACTGCCTACATCGCTGGAAACCTCATCGCCCAAGGGACAACAAACAAAGTCACTTTTAAGCAAGGAACAGAGCTAAAGGGGAATCTAGAATATTCAGGCACTAGCACTATTGATTTTACTGAGAGCAAAATCACAGGCAATGTCATAGGTGGAGCAGGAACTGCAAATGTCACGCTTACCAAAACAAATGTGGGAGGACATTACCACCAAAATGATGGCACGCTCAATCTCACAATGAGCGAATCTAATATCACAAAAGGATTCATAGGGACCAATTCCACCAACACCATCACAACAACCAAAGGAAGTATCAAAGATGGGGTAAAACAAAGTGGTGGATCTCTCAAGCTCACTTCAGATGAGACAAATTTCACAGGTGGATTTGAAGGGACCAATAATTCCACCAACACGATTACTACGACCAAAGGGAGTATCAAAGGAGGAGTGAAACAAAATAGTGGATCTCTCACTCTTAGCTCAAGCGAGACAGATTTCACAGGTGGATTTGAAGGGACCAATAATTCCACTAATACCCTCACTATTTTGCAAGGCGATTTTCATAATGGTGACATCAAACAAAACACAGGCTCACTCAAAGCTGAAATTATAGGCTTGAAAAATCTCAATGATTTTAAAGGTGATAACTCCAACAACAACATTCAACTTGTAAGAACAGCAATCAACAATGTCACACAAAGTGGAGGGGGTTTGGTATTCAAAACCGATACAAAAGTCAGTGGCAACATCACAGGAACCAACAATAGCACAAACAAAATCACAATCACCGGAGCAGATGTCAAAGGAAATATTTCACAAAACACCGGCTCAATGGTTTTCAGTATCACCAATGGCAATACCAACACAATCACTGCGACAAATGCGTCTTTTGGACTTTATGCCACAGATTCCACAACCAAAAGCATCACTCTGACCAATGCAAAGACTACAGGCACCTCTAGCAATCTGGAGATCAAAGGAGAGTTCAAACAAACAAGAGGAACCTCACAGCTTGTTTTCACCAAAACACTTTTTCAAGCAATCAACCTCATCGATACCCAACGTGCCAACTTCACTCTTGCACAATCAAAAATCAATGGTGCAGTGACTGCCCAAAATGGCACCAACTCCATCGCCCTCTCTGATGGTGAAATGCAAAACTTCCAAGGCACTAGTGGCAATCAGACAATCACACTCACCAAATCCACTGCCCAAAACTTCAACCAAAACGGAGGCACACTCTCTATCAACGCCTCAAGTGCTTCAGAGATACAAAGTGTCAGCGGGACAAACTCCACCCTATCTATCACCCTCAATAGCTCCAAAGTCAAACAAAACATCAGCAACTCTGGCAACACCACGATCTCTGCCCAAAACGCAGAGGTGGGTGGCGATATCACCCAAACCAACGGCTCGATGAATCTCAATGCAGAAAACTCAACATTTCAAGGTAGCTACACTCAAACAGGAGGCAATCTCACAGGGAACCTCACCAAATCCTCAATCAAGCAAGGTGCCACTCTCACTAGTCTTGCCTCAGGCTCCCTCAACCTCAACCAAGATTCAAGCATAGAGGGGGGACTCAAAGCAGAAAATAGCGTTTTTGACTTTACCCTCAATCACTCCTCGATCACCAAAGGCACCGCAGCAAATGCTTTTAGCCAAACAAGAGGCAGGGTAACTGGCACACTCAATGCACAATCTCACATCACAGGCAACATCACCCTAGAGCACGCCAATACATCTTTGTCACTCTATCAAGATTCTAAAATCACAGGAGACATCACTGCCACCGACAACACAACCAAAATATTCCTAGATCGCTCCAAAATTGAGGGCAACATCACAATCGCTGGAGGTTCTCTCAACCTCACCGCACAAAACCACTCTCAAATCAAAAGCACCCAAATGCAACTCACCAACGCAGATCTCAAACTCACACTTGATACAAGCTCAGAGTTTATCGGCGATCTCACTCAAACTAACAACAAGCAAGAGATTATCATCAGGCAAGATTCGAAATTTCAAGGCAATATCACCAACACCAACACCACCGGCACGATTAGTATCAACCACGCCACTTTGCAAGGCAATCTCACTCAAAATGGCGGGACTTTGGGACTAGATCTCTCAAATGAGGGGAAAATCACAGGCAAAGTGGATCTAACAGGTGCCACCACCACACTCTCAGGGCTAGGCACAGGCAATCAAATCGGTGGGAACTTCACGCAAACCAACGGCACACTCACAGGGGCAATCAATGGCTTGACACTCAAAGGGATCTACACCCAAACCGGTGGCACTTCAGAAGTGAGCTTCACCAACTCTGCATTCCAAAATGAGACCAAAATCACCAATGCCAATTCCTCCTCTCTCACTTTCAATCAATCCACGCTCAAAGACTACACTATCTCTGGAGGGCAAAACAACACTCTCAAACTGCTCAACAACACCACAATGACAGGAAATCTCACGCTGACAGACAAAGCAAAGGGTTTTTTGCAAATGCTAGATTCAAAGATTACAGGAAACATCAAAGGCACAAATGATTCTACTCTAGATTTTGACACCAAAGCCTCCCACATCACAGGCAATATCGAGTTTAACACCGGAGGGATCACAGGCACCAATTCCAACACGCAAATCGGAGGCAAAGTCGAGCTTATAGACACAACTTCAGACATCGCCTTTGTCGCAGGAAGCAGTATCGGGCAAGATCTCATTGCCAAAGGTGTAAAAAGCAACAATATAATCAAACTCAATGCCTCACAAATCAAAGGCAAAGTAGAAGTAGAAAATGGCAAATTCCAATTTGATCTGAGCAATGGCTCAAAAGTTGGAGGAGCTTTCACGCTCAAAAGCACTACTGCCCACCTCACAGGATCCCCTGCAAACAACTCTATAGTGGGCAACTTCCTCTCAAAAGAGACAACACTCACAGGCAACATCAGTGGCGTCACATTGCAAGGCACATTCACCCAAGAGCAAGGAACTTCCACGATCCTCTTTGATGATCGCTCCCATTTCAAAGGAGCCACGACAATCAATGAAGCCACAAGTGCCAATTTGACCTTTAGGAACAACTCGGGTATCACCAACAAAGTCACTATCACGAAAGGTGACGATAACACGATTAATCTCATCAATCATTCTTTCATCAAGGGCAACATCACACTCAATCAGACCAAAGCGACATTGAGTGCAGAGCTAGATTCACTTATCAAAGGAGACACAACTGCCACAAAAAGCACCACAACTTTCAAACTCAATCGCTCCGAGCTCAAAGGCAACATCACGCAAAATCAAGGGAGGCTTGACATCACAGCCACAAACCAATCCAACCTAGCCTCCACAATCACAGCCACAAACGCCCCCACAAACCTCACGCTAGAAAACTCAAATTTCACAGGTGCTATCTCTCAGACCAAAGAATCTCTCACACTCACTCTTACCAAAGGATCAACACTTGCTGCAAACACCAACAACAAAATCACTCTAAAAAATGCAAACCTGCAAGCCAATATCCAAGCTTCAACTCTTGACGCAGACATCACACACACAGCCGACACTCAAAACATTACAGCAAACCTCTCTTTCACCAATCAATCCACCTATTCAGGAAAAATGAATTTCACCAAAATCAATTCCAACATTGAAGTCAATGACTCGACATTCAACTCTGATTTGGTGCATATCACTCAAGGAGAGTTTGATCTCAAGCTTACAAATGCCAAAGGCTATATCAAAGATTTATCTGCCACAAACACCAAACTCAAGATCACTTCTCAAGATTCAAGCCTCAATGAAATCACTGCACTCACATCCACAGGCTCTACTTTTGATCTCATAGTCAAAGACAATGCAAAACTCACTGGCTCAGTCACTTTGAACAACTCCAAAGCCACCTACACAGCTACAGCTCACGGAAATATCAATCTTGATACTTTGATCAAAGATCAAACAAGCACACTTGAGGTCAAAATCAAGGGGGGGATTTTGCAAGGAAGTATCAAACAGATAGCGACAAAAATCATCGGAAGTGTCACCCTTGAAAACGAGCAAGATCCCAACGGCAAATGGATGGGCGGGAGATGGGCAGTGACTGATGACTCTGAGATCGAAGAGCTCACAATCAGCAATGCACAAGACATCATCCAATCTCAAGCGATTTTCACCCCTGCATTGAAAGGGGCTTTGAGTATGGTGGATTTCACCCTCGAAAAAAACGACGCCCTAGGCTCCTCTAGAGTGGGCAAAGAAATGATTCCCACTCCCCCACCCCCACAAGCAGGGCAACCTATCCCACCACCCGGACAAAATCAGACTTATGCACGGACACTCAAGCTCAACAACATCAAAGGAGATAATGGCTTGTTTAGAGTGTATGCAGATCTTGGCACCTCCCTTGCAGACAAAGTCCTCACCCAAAAAGCAAGTGGCAGTCATCTTGTGCAAGTGATTTATCGCCCCGATACTTTTGGCGACATCGGTGCCAAACGCATTGTCGTAGCCAAAGTCACAGATCCTGCAACCTCTGTGAGCTTCAAAGGCACCCAAAGCGATGTGGGGCTCACCCGCTATGACACACAAATCATCAAAGAAAACGCACAAGGTGGGGGCTTTGAGTGGATCATCGGACAGGCGACAAAATCAGGGATAAGCTACACAAGCAAAATCATTGCCTCTATTTTGCAAACCCAATACCGCAATTTCTCGATCGAGTATGACAACCTTGATGCGAGACTTGGGGACTTGAGACATATCAAACGCGACAAAGGGATTTGGGTGCGTGGATATTTTGGCAAAGCCACCAAAGCCGCGACAGATTACAGCATAGGCACCAATGACCAATACTACTCTATATGGGCAGGCACGGACTACAACAGCAAGGGATTAACCGTGCATAATTTCTTGGGAATCTTTGCAAACTACACCAACAACGCCACAGAAAACAAAGAATACACCGGCACCTCCTCAAGCTATGCACTTGGGTTTTATGATACATTTAGAGCCAATAGTGGATTTTATTTTGATTTTTTAGCCAAATACATTTTCACTCAAAGTGCGTTTGAGATCTCCAACTACTCTCTTGAAAACAACAAACCTGCATTCAACAATCACAAATTTTTGGTTAGCGGTGAAATAGGGTATGATTTCTTTTTGGATCACGACAAAAATGCGATGTATCTACAACCACAATTCCAAATCACTAGTGGCTGGGTGGGTGAAACACGCTTGGATTTTGTCGATGTATCCAATGTGACAATCCACTCAAGCGTAGGTGGCAATGCTCCTGCGATCATTCGAGCGGGATTGTTTTTTGGCAAGAGGTTTGGTGAAGAGATCATCACAAATCTCAAAATCGGTAGCTCTCTTGTCTATGATGTCAATAGTGGTGGAAGACTTGAGTTTGAGGACAATTCAACGCAGTTGGATTTTTTGCAAGGTGGAGATTTTAGGATGACTTTTAACGCACACGCTGATGTAAGTTTCACAGACGCTTGGAAAATCTATGCAGATTTCAACACAAGCTTTTTTGGTTCTTACAACACCACTTACAATGCAAACTTTGGTTTGCGTTTCACTTTTGGACGCAAAAACAATCTGCTCTCAAAGATTCCAATGGTTTATAATCCCTATGAACCCACGCCTCCACCGGAATACACAAGGCGTAATCTCCCAACAATCCGCCAATATACCACCCACGATATCAACGAAAACTACAAAGGCAAATCGCGAGAGGTCGTCCCCCTATCTCCCAAAGTGGCAGCACCCTCCCCTATCACACAGCAAGAGATACAACGCACCTATCGCACCACCCCAAGAGATCAAGCGATCGAAATCTATGGAGATGATCAATGAAACCAACACACATCGCTTTGGGTCTCTCTGTATTGCTTGTGAGCGTGGGAATGGGGAAACCCATTGACACTGCACAAACTGAAACCCTCACTGGGAATCAAACTGCAGACTACATCCTCAAGGGTGGTGGATTCCTCACTCTTGATTCTACTGGGACAAATCAAGTAAAGACGACAATGTTTGGATTCAATCCCAATGCTGGAGCGATTTTCAATGTCAATAATGGGACACTTGATCTTGATTTGAGTATCGCCAATGCTCAAAACATAGCCAACAAAATCGACTTCCACCTCAAAGGTGGCTCAACTCTCAAACTCACTGCAGGGCAAAATGGGCGTCCTTTGGGGGTTTTTGCAGGGAGCAACACCACACTCGCTACTACGATTGAAGGAAACTCCACGCTTAAAGGCAGTATCAGCAACGATGGCACTAGCACCATCACGATTGGCAAAGGCTCCAAAATGCAAGGGGATATCACCCAAACTGCAGGGGCACTTGAAGCCACAATTGATGGCAATCTTGAAGGTAGCATCACCTCAAGACAGGGGGTAACCGAAACAAAACTTTGGTCAAACAAGACGCAGACTACCAATACACGAAGTGCGATAATCAAAGGGGGTATCATCACGGAGGGTGGAAATCTGATTGGGATTCTCAAAGGAATGGAGCTACAGGGAAGTTTCATCCGCACGGGTGGAACTGCAGATATTGCTTTTTGGTATTCAGATCTCCAAAAAACAACAACTCTTAGTGGAGGAAAAACAACCATCCATTTTTATAATAGCACCCTGCAAACACTCTCCACCACAGGTGGGAACAACACCATCAATCTCAAAGTCGGTTCAAAAATGCAAGACTATATCGGAAGCAATTCCACCACCACTCTCGAACTCATTGAGGGCTCCACGATGAAAAGTGCCTCCCAAAGCAATGGAGCACTTACTATAAAATCCAATGATTCAAAGATACAGGGTTCAATCACTGCGACCAATGCCACCCTACACACCACCCTCTCAAGCTCCAAACTTGCCGGAAGTCTCTCAAACTCCAATGGCACCACAAAGCTCGCTACTTCTGCCAATTCCACTATCACAGGCAACATCACCCAAACCAACGGCTCCCTTGAAGCCACTCTACAGGACACCACGATTGAAGGTGGAGTGAGTCAAATACAAGGAACTCTCACCAAACTCCACGCCACAAACACCAAAATCAAACAAGGCATTGCATTCACAAACATTCGCACTGGCAATATCCAACACCAAGTGGAACTCAAACATGTTGAATTGGATCAAGGCTATCGTATCGATCATCTAGCACAAACGCTCAACACGCTTTTTCAAAACTCCACAATCACAGGCGGGATCAATCAACTCGGAATCGAGAGAGCCTATATCGCCATAGATAACACAACGATTGAAGGTGGTATCGCAGTAAGGGATGGCAACAAACACATCCCTGATGAAAGCGTAGCAGGATCGTATGCGACAGATATCTATGGTATGAGCAAAGCTATCATCAAAGGTGGGATCACTTCTGACAATCACGCATTTTGGATGGATTTACGCAACGCTTCAAGCCTTGAGGGTGGTATCATCATTAATGGTGGCACAGGATCGTTTAAAATCAAAGAGAATTCTCAAATCGTTGGGGATCTCATTTCTCAAAACACCAAAGGCACACACCTATTCGCTCAAGATCGCTCGACTTTTACGGGATCTGTCACTCAGACCAATGGGAAACAGGAGGTGTTGCTCGATGGAAACTCCACTATCACAGGCTCAATCACTAACTATGATGCACAATCTGTCACCACTCTTGATACAAACTCCAAACTAGAAGGCACTCTCACACAAAACAGAGGGACCCTTATGCTAGGACTTGGCGGAGGCTCAACTATAGAAGGGAGTGTTTTGCTCAACAAAACACTCACAAAGCTAAATAATGGCAAAACCAAAGACCCACGAGCAACGATCAAAGGTGATCTCACCCAAAACGAAGGGGATCTGTCAGGTTGGATCAAAGGTTTGACATTGCATGGAACTTTTTCGCAAAATGGCGGAACTTCCAATGTGAAATTTGACACAAAGAGCAATTTCGCCAAAGATACATCAATTAACAATGCAACTGCCTCCAAAGTCACATTTGATCACGAATCAAAACTCAAAAACTACACTATCAACAATTCAGGCAAAGATAACTCCCTCAAACTAGATCATCTCACCATACTTGATGGGAATTTCACGCTCAATCACTCAAGTAGCAAACTCTCCGTCCTCAACCAATCCAAAATCACAGGCAATGTCACCTCAACAGATCCGGGTAATGAGCTAGAGCTTGATATTGGGCAAGGAGGCACGATCGGGGGCGATGTGCATATCGAAAATGGTAAAGTCGAGGGCAAGTTTAACCAAGCCACAATAGGCGGGAATCTGATTTTGGTAAAAGCTGATTCTCATTTCCATTTTTTTGACTCCACTATTAAAGGCAATATTGATATTCTCAAAGGGACCACCTTGATGACACTTGATGGGACAAAAGTGGGGGGGTATTTCAAGATGAAAGGAAATGGACCCAAAGATCCCACACTCAAGCTCAAAATCAGCAATGCAAGTTCAATCGGAGGGAATCTAACCTTTGATGATACACAAGCTTTCATCGGCGGTGAAGGGCTAGGAAGCCAAATCAAAGGTAGTCTTATCAGCACCAACTCCACCCTCACCAATGGCGGAGCCCTCTACCCCGGAGGAACTGGTGCCCCATTCCCCCTATCAGGGCTTACTATACTCAAAGATTTTACACAGACAGGAGGGACACTTGATCTCACCTTCGCCAACCAATCCCACATCAAAGGCAAAACAACCTTTAGCGGAAACACTGCCAAATCCCACCTCACCATTGACAAATTCTCAACGCTTGGGACATTTGAGATCACAGGTGGCACAGACAATCTCCTCACGCTCAAAAACAACTCTACCCAAACAGGAAACATCGCCCTAAACGGCACAAAAATCACCATCAGTGCCCTCAACAAATCCACGATCAATGGTGACATCACTGCCACTGCACATCAAGGAGCAAATTCAGATACGACGATCATACTTGATGGCTCAAAACTCACAGGTGCGATCAAGCAAGAAAACCCAAGCTCCCTCACTCTAAACTTTTCCAATCACTCTGCAATGACTAGCGATCTCACGACCAAAAATCTCACGCTCAAAGCCACACTAGAATCCTCCTCTATCATAGGCGATTGGGTTTCCACAAATGACCAATCAACAATCAGCCTAAGCAACGGCTCTTTGTTCAAAGGCAAAATCCAAACCACCAATACCAAACAGACCAAAATCACTGCAAATGCCTCAATCATCGAGGGAGAAATCAACCACAACAACCAGCCCAAACAAGATTTTGAATTTTTGCTCACATTGACCAATGCCTCCACGCTCAACAATACCAAAACCTCTGTCAATGGCAACCTCAAGCTTAATGCAGAAAATTCCACAATCAATTCAGAGGAGATGACACTCACTCAAGGCAAACTAGACATCACGCTCAACCATTCCTTTGGCACGATCAAATCCCTAAATGTCATCGGACAAAACAATCTAACAATCACCACCCTCAATGCTTCAGATAGTGAGATCACCAAACTTACCGCCAAAGACACTTCGACCCTCAAACTGATCGCCAACACCAGAGCCATCATCAAAGGAGAGCTTGAACTCAAAAACACTGCCCAAGCGATTGTGGGGGCTTTGGGCGATGCACAAATCCATTTTGACATCACTCCTGATCCTACTTCAACTCTCCAAATCGGAATCAATGGCGGTATGCTCGTGGGCAAAATCACACAGGCAAACGCCGCTGCAGGAGAAATCTCTCTAGCAAGTGCGGGGAATGGCGGGAGATGGCTGATGACTGATGATTCCAAAATCCGCTCCCTCTCTATCTCCAACCCCTCTAGCAATGTCGCAAACGCCAAGCTTATGCTCGCAGACAGCACAAACACAAAAATCAGTATGGTAGATATGACCAAAAACAAAAATCTCGCTATCCCAAGAATCGGAATGATCCTCACCAACACAGCCCCAATCTTGCCCAATCAAACGCAGACTAGGACACTCACGCTTGACTCTCTCAAAGGAAGCAATGGGGTTTTCCGCGTCTATACTGATGTCGTTCATCAACTCTCCGACAAGCTTGTCTCCGCCAAAGCAGAGGGTAGGCATATCGTGCAAGTGTATTATGATCCCAAAAACTTCAGCGAAGATGTGAGTGGCAAACGAATCGTAGTGGCAAGTATCTCCGATCCGACAAGCACGGCACTTTTTGAGGGAGGCACAACCAATGTCGGAACACAAGCTTACAAAACCGATCTCATCAAAGTGCCTTCAGCCAATGGGCAAGGGTTTGATTGGATTATCGGCAAATCCCAAAACACAGGTCCAAACTTCGGGACAAAAGTCATCTCCTCTATTTTGCAAAGCCAATATCGCGCTATTTTTGCACAATTTGACACACTCAACCAAAGGCTTGGGGAATTGAGAGATATAGGAAGGGTTTCAGGTTTGTGGGCAAGATATTCTCTTGGAAAACTCTCAAGCGAAGAAAACCAAGCACGCATTGCCACTGATGACAATTATTATTCAGTCTGGGCAGGATATGATCAAAACAGCCTAAGCCTCAAAGGGCAAAACTTCATAGGCTTTGCCTTCAATTACACAGAACTCACCCCTGAAAATGACAGCTACAGAGGCAGTCTCAAAAATATCGGATTCAATTTTTATGACACATTTTTGGCAAGAAATGATTTTTATTTTGACATCGTGGCAAAATATGTCGCCACGATCAGTGCTTATAGCGTAGATTATTTTGCTCTCAGTGGCAATGAGGGGGATTATACCAATCACAAATTTTTGGTGAGTGCTGAGATTGGACAAAAATTCAAGCTAGGTGATTCCAAACGCAACTACTTTTTTTTGCAACCTGAAGCACAAATCCTAAGCGGGTATGTGCATTATAATGATTTGACATTTTATGATTTGAGTGGCACCAAAATCGATGCCCACCTCAACTACTACACCCCTGTGATTTTGAGGGCGGGATTGAACTTCGGACGCAGTTTGGACTATGCGATCAAAGGAGATGTACATCTTGGAAGCTCACTCATCTATGAAGTCAATACGGGTGGGAATGTGTTGCTTGATGATGGGGATAACCCTATCACATACCAACACAAAGGTGACATCAAGGCAGTGATTGAGTTTGGGACCAATCTCATTTTGAATGATTCTGCACGGCTTCATTTTGAAGCGACCACAAGCTTTTTTGGGAAAACCAATATCACCTATGGGATCAATGCAGGAGTGCGTTTCACCTTTGGCTACAAAAATACACGCCAACTCAGAATCCCCGAATTTAGCAATCAAGGACCTATACCAAACCCCGATTATGACCCACGCAATATGCCCATCATCAACCAAAACACACAGATTGACATTCGCAACAATCTCAACGAACGCAACTCGATCTACAATGGCGACTATTTCCTCAATACACGCAAAGCCTATCGAGATGATTCGGCTTTAAGAAGCCCGCAAAATGACGATTTAAGATAATAATTTCATCAAGGATACATCTCAATGAAAATTTGGATTGGTTTTTTTCTTTTGGCTTGTGGGGTGTATGCCAACTCTGCAATCACTCTCTATAAACAAGGGCAATACTATCAAGCTGCCAAACTTTTCTATCAAGAGTGCAAAAATGGCGATGAGACCCAATGTCGCAATTTGGGTGCAATGTATGTCAATGGCATTGGGGTGCAAAAAAATTACAAAGGTGCATTTGACTTATTTCAACGAGCCTGCAAACAAAAAGACAGCATTGCGTGTTTCAACTTGGGGTTGATGTATTTTGGGGGGCTTGGAGTGAAACAAGATTTCAAACAATCTTTCAATCAATATGCCAAAGCGTGTCAATACAAAAATGCACAAGGGTGTGCATTGGCTGGAGCAGAATATTATTTTGGCGTAGGAATCAAACAAGATTTTTTCAAAGCTATCAGCACTTTTTACAAAGCTTGTGAATATGGAAGTGGCAGTGCTTGTTTGAGTGCTGGGATGATGCTTGAAAATGGCGAGGGAAGCAAACAAGACTACAAACTTGCCAAAACCTACTATGGCAAATCTTGTGATTTGGGCAATCAGAATGGTTGTGATGGTTACAAAAAAATCAATCTATTAGGACATTGAAATGAAAAAAATCGCTTTATTTTTGTGGATCACCCTACTGCCCCCAATACTTCTAGCACAAGACGCACCTATTGATGTGCAAACACTAGAATCGATACAAGAGGAACAAGAAGTTTCTCAGACACAAGAGACACCTCAAGATCCTCCCGCCCCACAAACTTCAACAGAGAAGCCCAACAAATACAAACCCTCTCTGATTGATTCTGCAGAGGAACTTGCACTCAAAAGCGAACAATGCCTCAAAGGACGCGTAAGCAAATCGTGTTTTGAAGTAGGATACACTTATTACAACACCCCATCAGCTACCAAAGAACTCTATGAATACGCCTCTTCTTTTTTGCTCTATTCTTGCAAATCAGAACTTGCATTGGGATGCTATGAAGTGGGCATAATGAGTGCTAGTGGTGTCGGACTCAAAAAAAATTACCCCTATGCACTTGAAGTATTGCAAAGGGCTTGTGACAATGGCGACTTGCGTGGATGTCGCAATTTGGGCGTGATGTATTTTCACGGATGGGGGACACAACAAGACATTTACAAAGCGATCGAGCTATTTCATACAGGTTGCCAAAAAAAAGACGATCGCTCATGTGAGAGTTATTTTATGGCAATGGGGATTGTTTTTCAAAAAGCACAAAACCTCATCGGTGCACAAGAACGCTTTGAAAAAGCTTGTGAGCTTGGCAACAAAAAGGGGTGCCAAAAAAGCGAAGCTATCAAACAAGCTAGACAAGAGTTATTTTATGAAAATGTGGTAGAGAGCCAAACGCTCAAAGAAATCACTCAAATGTCAGAGTTCCCACACAAACGCATCAAGAATCGGTTTTATAAGTAGATCGATTGTAGTTTTGCCTAGCAATCGCAAGCACCAAGCCGATGATGATGGCATTGGCAAGCATCGCACTTCCACCATAGCTCAAAAACGGCACGGCAATCCCTTTGAGAGGAAGGGTTCCAGCCACACCAAAGGCATTCATCAAAAAAGAAAAAGCAAGAAGACAAGCAGAGCCAATGCAAAACACATAATACGCTTTGTTTGTAGTGCGTCGTGCAATCCTTAGAATCTGCACAACAACCCCAAAAGCAAAAACAAGTGCGACAAAAGCAAAACCGACAAACCCCCATTCTTCAGCAATCCCAGCCAAAACCATATCCGTATGCACTTCACTCAAAAAGCCGAGTTTCAAAATCCCCTCGCCTATCCCATGTCCCCACCATCCTCCATAATGGATAGCATTCAAAGCTTGAGAGATTTGGTAAGGCTCTGTAGATGCAGTATGGGCATTGGAAGAGAGGGTATTCAAAAACCCGTTGAGCCAGTCTCCAAAACGCGCGTTGCGTGTCGGATTGAATATGATCACCAACATTCCGCACAATGCACACAGCCCAAGAATCCAGCCAATCAACCTCTTGCTCCCTCCAGAAAAATACAACATCACGCAAAAAACCATACTCAAAACCACAAGTTGCCCAAAATCATTCAAACCCAACAAAATCACAATAAACGAAACCGCAATGACAAAGAAATAAAAAGCAAAATTTTTGATTTCATTGAGCAGTGTGTGCGTTGCACCGATTACAAATTTGTTTGCCAATCTATCTGCCATCAACATCACAAAAGCCACCTTGAAAAACTCTAGCGGTGCAAGAGAAATCGGTCCAACGCGTATCCAACGCGTCGCTCCACCCGCACTTACGACAAAATCCAAAGATTTCCCCACAAAAATCAACAACATCAATCCAAAAGACGCAAACATCAACAATCTTCCAAACCAATAAAAAAACTTATCAATATCACAATGAGCAATGATAAAAATCACCAAAAACGACACAGCCACAGAACCAAACTGACGAAACAAAAATGCCTGAGGATTATCAAAAACAGCGGACACATAGGTAGATAAAGAATACGAAAAAATGATCCCCAGACATAACAAAATCGCAACAGAATAAAAAAGTATTTTTTGCATCAACATTCCTAAATATGATTTCCCCTAATCACCACCCTTTTGATAAGTGGAATTTTACCTACAATTTTATCCATTGAGATATGTTTTGTCTATCGTGCAATTCTTTGAAATTTGGATACAAAATGGAATGCCTTTTGCTTGAGTTTTGCAAAATCCAAAAAGGAGTTTCGATGCTTTTTGATGAAATCTCACCAGTTTATAAATACGCCCACAAGGCACTAGACTATCGCTCAATGCGACAAGATCTGATCTCAAGCAATATTGCAAATGTGGATACACCTTTTTACAAACCAAGAGATATAGATTTTGAAAGCTATCTTGCTCAATCTATGAATGAGGAGTTTGGGCATTCACGCTCTCTAGAGCTTCAAATGGCACAAACTGACTCTGCTCATCTCACCCCATACACCGATATGAAAAAAGGTGGAACGATATTTTTTAGAGATGGGCACATGGCTAGAAATGATGGCAATAGTGTAGATTTGGATGTAGAAACAAGCGAGATGGGCAAAAATAGCGTAATGTATCAAGCCCTTGTGAGTGCGCTCAAAAAGCATAAGGGGATTTTCACTTATGCAATCGATTCGACAAAAAATATTTAAGGAGTAACAAATGGCTTTTTTATCTAGTTTTGATATTAGTGGTTATGGACTTTCAGCTCAAAGAGTGCGTGTCAATACTATTTCATCCAACATCGCCAACGCAAACACCACACGCACCGATGAGGGCGGACCTTATCGCAGAAAAGAAGTGGTTTTCAAAGCGATCAATTTTGACAAAATGCTCAATCAAAAAATTGCAGAAAATGAGAATTTTTTGCCTTATGAAGATCCACTCAATGAGGAATTGAAAAATGAAAAAGCAATACCACCTATTTCTAGCGTCATCATTGACAAGATTGTGCAAGATGATAAGAATTTTAAGCTAAAATACGACCCAAGTCATCCAGATGCAGATGCAAATGGATATGTTGCTTATCCCAATGTCAATCCCGTTGTTGAAATGGCTGATTTGATTGAAGCAACTAGGGCGTATCAGGCGAATGTTTCAGCATTCCAAAGTGCCAAAACGATGGCAAGCAATGCGATTACAATGTTTCAAGCATAGGAGATAAAAAATGGCAAATGAGTTTGGAATCATCAAAAACGATATTTCTCATATCTCACAAAACAACACTCCAAACAAAGCTCCACAGGTAGATCCAAACAAGGCAAAAACTTTTGAGAACTTGCTCAAAGACAGCATCAATGAAGTCAATGCTGAGCAAAAAGTCGCAGAAAAAGCACTAGGAGATATGGCAACAGGGCAGATCAAAGATTTGCATCAAGCCGCCATTGCTATCGGAAAAGCTGAAACAAGTATGAAAGTAATGCTAGAAGTGAGAAACAAAGCAATTAACGCCTACAAAGAGATTTTGAGAACCCAAGTTTGATCAATGCCTAATCAAACTTATGGTGATAAAAATATCAAAGCACTAGGTTGGCTAGTATTCATTCTTTGTGGTATTTTTGTGGTTTTGGTGGGTTTTTTTGGGTTTCGTGTGTTCCAAGATAGGAGGACGCCCACTCTCAATATCACCAAACCTGACTATTCGACACGAGGAAATATCTATAGCCGCGATGGCTTCACTCTAGCAACAAGCGAAAAACTCTACAAAGTAAGCCTCAATCCCAAAAACATCGATCCAGACAAAAAAGAGCTTTTTGTCAATCTGTTTTCTATCTACACGGGCATTCCAAAAGCTGAGATTCTCCAAAAACTCAAACGAGAGGGGTATGTCACTCTCTCTTATAATATCTCTGCCCCCACAGCAGCCAATCTCAAACTCTTGCACTACAAACTTGATAGCTACAAAGTGTTCAAAGGATTTGAAGAAAATGGCAAAGAATACCCAAAAATGGGCTTCTCTGTGGATTTGAGTGGATATAGTCGCCAATATCCTTATGGCAAGATCATGGAGCCACTCATTGGCTACACACAAAAACTCCACAATCAAGAAATCACCAAAGTCAAAGGCATTCAAGGCATAGAATCATCTGCAGAAGTCTATCTCAAGCCAAAAGAAAATGGGAAACTTGAGGGTCTGCGTGATGTTGGATTTAATATCATCAAAAGCAAGGATTCTACACAGACACAGCGTCAAGATGGCTTTGACATCACCCTCTCTATCCCTATCACACTGCAAACCAAAATCGAAAATATTATCGATGCTTTCAATCAACAATTCCAAGCCAAAGAGATTTTGGTGGGAGTGATGGATTCGCGTAATGGACAAATCCTCTCTCTTGCAAGTTCAGGTCGCTTCAACCCCAAAGACATCAAAAAGGAGGATTATCCTTTCTTAAACAACAACATTGTCGAATCTTCTTTTGAGCCCGGAAGTATCATCAAACCCATCATCTATGCGTTTTTATTGCAAAAACATCTTATCCCACACAACCAACTTATTGATCTCAACAATGGAATCTATCAAATCGGCAAACACATCATCCGCGATGATCATCCGATGAAAAGTGCAACCCCTCACGACATTCTCATCAAATCGAGCAATATCGGAATGATCAAACTTACGCAAAACCTCAATGCACAAGAGTATTATGACGCACTCAAAGACTATGGCTTTGGCTCGGCGACAAATATCGATTTGGGTCCTGAGGAAACAGGAGTGTTGCCTAATATTGAGAAACTCAAAGGCTCATACAAAGCAAGCACCTCCTATGGTTATGGATTCCGTGCGACTTTTATCCAAATCTTGAGAGCTTATGCAAGTTTTAGCAATGGCGGTTTCCTAGTCACTCCCACGACAATCAACTACATCAGCAGGGGGGGAGAACGCTATGTGCCATTCCAACAAGTCAAACAAAAAATCCCAGTCATCTCTTCTCAAAATGCTCAAGAAGTCAAATCGATCCTGCAAGACATCGTGAGATATGGCACAGGGAAAAAAGCAGGAGTAGAGGGAGTGCTCACTGGAGGCAAAACAGGGACAGCTAGAATCTTTTTGGATGGGAAATACACCAAGAGATACAATAGCTCTTTTTTCGGATTTGCTCAAGATGAAAAGAGATCTTACACCATTGGTGTTGTTGTCTTTGATCCAAATGTCGATGAAGGTCGCTATTATGGAAGCAAAACCGCCGCACCCATCTTTGCAGAAGTTGTCAAGGCACTCATCGCTAATGGCTTCTTACAAACCACTAACTAGCGTTTATACATCTCCAAGCCCAAATGTCCGACAATCAATATCAAAGACACGAACAATCCTGCCATATAGCAATACAGATCAAAACATTGCCATTCAAGCAACCCTATCAAAGCAAGCACCAATAGCACATAAGCCACCAAACGCAATAGTGAGAAGCTTAGGCTAAGCCCAAAGGCAATCTTTTTGTTGATCTGTTTGTCTTCTTCATCGTTGTTTGGATGTTGAGAATCTAGTGCTGTTTGGAGTTTGGGTTTTATCCCCATAAACACACTTGCAAAAACCCCCACGAAACTCCAAAACGCAATCTCAAAGCTCAAGATTCCTGAAATGTCTCCAAATATCACAGACAGCACCCCCCCAAAAAACGCTCCAAACAGAAGCGTGATGATGATTCTAAGAATCAAGCTCTTTGTATTCTTTGTATTTTGGATCATTCTGCAAATCTTCCATTGCTTTTTGTTGCTTTTTGTAAGCCAAATACACATTGTAAATAGCTCCACCAACGCCCCACAATACGCCAAGCCACAAAATCCAACCCCACCCTGTCAAGCTTTTGAGCCAAATCCCCAACCCAACGCCAAGCAACACCGCAATCACCATAGACACCCCTAGAGAAAGCCCACTTATTGCAGACACCACCTTGCCATATTTTGGCTCACGCGTAATTGGTTCTAGTTTTTTTTCATTCATTGATGATCTCCTCGATAGATTCTCCACAAGCCACAATCGCCCTATCAATCTCCTCTTGCGTCATCGTAGAGCAAACAAACCCCGTTTCAAATGCCGAACAAGCCAAATAAATCCCTCTCTCAAGCATTTTTTGATGAAAGGAAGCGAAAAATTGTGTATCGCTCCCCCTAGCATCATCGAAATTTTTGACCTCTTTGGAATTGAAAAAGAATCCAAACATACTGCCACGCACACAGGTTTGCAATGCAATGCCTCTTTTTTGTGCTTCTTGTGCAAACCCATCCATCAACCTTGAAGCCAAATCTTGCAATCTAGCATACAGCCCCACATCTGCTTTGATTTGACAAATCGCCGAAAGACCCGCACTCACGGCGACAGGGTTACCGCTCAAAGTCCCTGCCTGATACACATCACCAACGGGCGATAAAAGCTTCATAATCTCATCTTTTCCGCCAAACCCTGCAAGTGGCATCCCCCCGCCAATCACCTTGCCAAAAGTCACCAAATCAGGCACAACATCATAATACCCTTGAGCTCCGTTCAAAGAGGCACGAAAGCCACTCATCACTTCATCAAAAATCAACACCGCCCCAAACTCATCGCACAATGCTCTTAGCCCCACAAGAAACTCGTTTTCTGCAGGGACAAGCCCCATATTCCCAGCAATCGGCTCAATAATCACACAACCTATGTTGCCTAGTTCAAAACAACTCCTCACAGAATCTAGATCATTAAACCTCGCCACATAAGTGTGCTTTGAGAAATCTTGGGGGACACCGGGAGAACTAGGGCTTCCAAAAGTCGCACACCCACTACCAGCACTCACTAGCAAACTATCGCTATGTCCGTGATAGCACCCCTCAAACTTGATGATGTCATCTCTACCGCTATAAGCGCGTGCCAAACGGATGGCACTCATTGTCGCTTCAGTCCCAGAGCTTACAAAACGCATCTTATCCACCCCGTTATAAAGCAAAATGATTTCTTTTGCCAATGCCGTTTCAAGCTCGGTTGGTGCGCCAAAACTTGAACCATTTTGCAAGGCATTGATACTTGCCTCGATGATCATTTGGTTGCAATGCCCCAAAATCAGAGGACCCCAACTCTGCACAAAATCAAGATATTGATTGCCATCCACATCATAGAGATAGCTCCCCTCCCCTCTATCGATGAAGCGAGGTATCCCTCCAACACTCTTAAACGCACGGACAGGGGAATTCACACCCCCAACAATCACTTGCTTTGCCTCATTAAAATCATTCACGCTGTGCAAAATCTGCATTTCATCTCCTTATAATTCTCTAAAGGTTTTGTTTTCCAACAAAAACTGCCTCGTGCATTTGGATGCCACAAACTCATCGTGCGTTGCTAGAACCAACCCCGAATCAAAACGCTCCAAAAATTCTAGAAGTATATCCATCACAACCTCGGCGGTTTGTTTGTCTAGATTTCCTGTAGGCTCATCAGCAAAAATCATTTTTGGCTTTTTGCTCAAAATCCTTGCGATAGAGAGACGCTGTTGTTGCCCACCACTCAACTGCCCGACTTGCTGATGTAGCGTATGCAAAATCCCCATTCTCTCCAAAATCCCCTCATCTAGCTCTTGCTGACTTAAAATTTTGGCGATTTCTAGATTCTCTTTTGCACTAAATCCACGAAACAAATAATGTGCTTGAAAAATGATCCCAACTTCCAAACGCCTAATGCTTAGCAGTTCTTCTTGTTTTAGAGTGTAGATGTTTTTGTGGTGCAACAAATCCACCTCTCCAAGCTGTGGTGGCAAAAGAGTTGATAAATGATTGAGAATTGTGGATTTTCCACTTCCGCTCACCCCCAAAATCGCAATGCTCTCTTTGGCATTGCAATCCAAGCACACCCCCTCATATAGCAAAGAATCAAAGCTATGAGTTAGATTCCTTGCACTAAGAAGAGGCATTATTGGATTTGTGCCATCACTTCTTGAGCAAAATCTGACACTTGTTTCTCGATCCCTTCTCCAAGCTCAAATCTGACATACTCTGTGATCTCCAAAGTATCATCAAGCTCTTTGCTCTTTGCCTCAAGCACTTGTGCGATTGTTTTTTTGTCATCCATTACATAAAACTGACCAAGCAAAGTCATTCTCTGATCGATCAATGTATTATCTGCAACAAAACGCTCCAATTGTCCCGGCAAAATCTTATCCCAAATATTTTCTGGCTTCCCTTGTGCTTTGAGCTCAGCTCTCAAATCCTCTTCGGCTTTTTTCAAAACCTCAGGAGTGAGTTCATTTCTGCTCACATAGCTTGGGATTTTGTGCAACGGCTTACCAAGTCTTGCAAGTTCTTCGTTTTCTTTTTCAAGCTCTGCAATCAAGGCAACTTTTTCTTTGGCGATAAACTCAGCATCGATTTGATGGTAGCTCAAATATTGAGGCTTCATCGCCGCTGCGTGCATACAAAGGTTTCTAGCAAACTCTGCAAGTGCGGAGGCATTTTTGTCATTGTGATAAGCGATAGAAATGATCACACCGACGCGTCCATTGCTATGGACATAGCCATTGACCACGCCTTTGCCTTTTGCACTTACATTTGCCAAGCGTCTCACAACGATGTTTTCACCAATCTTTGCAATCTGTCCTTTGAGATATTCATCAAAGCTTGCACCCTCAACACTCACTTGATTGAGTGCTTCAACATCTGCGATTTTGTGTTGCTCCACAATCTCTGTGCTTTTTTTGACCAAAGCGACAAATCCCTCATTTTTGGCGACAAAATCTGTTTCACTATTGATTTCAAGCATTACAGCATTGCTAAAATCGTTTGCCACTTTGACAGAAATCACTCCCTCACTCGCAACACGATCTGCTTTTTTGGCTGCTTTGCTCAAGCCTTTTTCTCTCAAGTATTCCACAGCCTTTTGGAGATCGCCTTGAACCTCCACCAACGCCTTTTTGCAGTCCATCATCCCTGCATCTGTCATCTCACGAAGTTTTTTGACCAATTGTGCACTAATTTCAGACATTTTCACTATCCTCCATTTTGCCACCAAGCTCTTGAACCGCTTCTTCGATCACTTCTTGTTTCTCTTGCTCGCTTGCAGGTGCAACTTCTGATAGATTTTCAATCTCGATATTTCCACTCATTGCACGCCCCTCAGTGATTGCCTCAACCATTTCTTTGCAGAAAAGCTGGATAGAGCGGATCGCATCATCATTTCCCGGGATTGGATAATCTACGACATCAGGATCACAATTTGTATCAATAGGTGCCACGACGGGGATTCCTAGTCTTCTAGCCTCTGCGACTGCGATTTTTTCTTTTGCTGCATCGATGACAAAAATCATATCAGGGGCTTTTTTCATATGACGCACACCGCCAAGATATTTGTTGAGCTTGTCTTTTTTGCGTAGAAGCATCAATTTTTCTTTTTTGGTGAGCAAATCAATCTGCCCACTTGCTTCCATCTCTTCAATCACTTCAAGCTTTCTTACAGATCTTTTGATTGTGCTGAAGTTTGTCAGCATCCCACCAAGCCAACGATAATTCACATAAGGGACATTCACGCTCTCTGCATATTGCTTAAGCGTTTCGCTTGCTTGTTTTTTTGTGCCGACAAACATGATTGTCTTGCCCTCTGCTGCAGCGTCTCTTACGATGTTGTAAGTGTAACGAAAATAGCGGATTGTCTTTTGCAAGTCAATGATATGAATGTTTTTTCGCACACCAAAAATAAATCTCTTCATTTTTGGATTCCAACGCCTTGTCTGATGTCCGAAATGAACACCGCACTCCAATAAGTCTTTCATCGTAACCATAATGGCTTCTCCTATAGTTTATTTTGGTTTTTCCTCCACGCTCTTTAACCCAATGGGCAACCTTTTGAAGAATTAGCGTGTGTGATTTACTTGAATCAAAATATTCAAGTGTCAATAAGGAAGCTCGGATTTTACTCAAAAAACAAGGATTTTTCAAGGTTTTTCAAAAGTTCCACCCTCCTTTTCTGGATATATGAATGCAAATGCCAACAAACCCCATCAATCCAAAAGCTTCAAGCCGACAACTGAGGCAATAATGAGAAACAAACAGAAGCATTTGGCTAAGCTCAAAGTTTCCTTAAAGATCAAGGCACCCATTATCACGCCCCCTACTGCACCTATGCCTGTCCAAATTGCATAGGCGACGCTCATATCGATTTTTCGCATTGCAAATCCCAAAAATGCCAAAGATATTCCAAAAGTGACAGACATCGCCACATACAGCAATACAAGCCTAACACCCTTAGCATAGGAGAGTTTTTTCATCACAAAAACACCTGCAACCTCAAAGCAACCTGCCAATACCAAAGCAAACCAGCTCATTTTGCAACGCCTTTGTCAAGAAACTTGATACCCATCACCCCACAAAGCAAAACAACAATCAAAACAAGCTTTGAGAGATTTAAGCTATTGATAAACATATCGATTGTAGTCAAAAACGCACTTCCTAGCCCCACAAATACAGCATAAACCACACTAGCTTCCATTTTTTTGCAAGCTTGCACAAGACAAAAAGCAGAAATGCCCAAAGCAACTCCAATCCCCAAAATTTCCCAAACATTTCCCGTGCTATATTTCAAACCCAAAGCCCAAACCACCTCAGATATAGCTCCAATAAGAATCCAAAGCATCAAAACCTCCAAAAACCCAAGCAATTCAATGATTGTAAATATTCACAAACAAATCAACCACTGCTTATTTGGGCTGATTCTAAGATCCCCAAACCCTACAAAACAAAAAACTCCCCCACACAAACAAAAAAAACACAATAGAACAAAGCTGAATCGCACTTCCCATATCTTTTGCCTTTTTGGCAAATGGGTGGAGTTCCAAACTTGTGAAATCTACTGCATTTTCAATCGCAGAGTTAATCAACTCACAGATAATCATCAACACGCAAGACAAAACCAACAAAACACACTCAACCCAAGAAGTGCTGAGAAATGGGGCGATACAAATCCCCAAAACCGATAGAAGCACAACTTGCCGAAAAGCAGACTCATCAATCCAAGCGGATTTCAAGCCACTAAGAGAGTAAAAAAACGCATTATAAATACGCCTCAATCCCCCTTTGCCCTTTTTGTCATTTCTCAAACTCATCTCTTTCTTTGGTGACATAATACCCCACGCTACCGCTATATCTTACAGCCTCTGCAGGATAATCCTCCTGCAAGATTTCTGAAACACTGCCTTGGATTTGCTCTTTTGCCTTGTCTAGCTCATCCTCACTATAGCTATAGTGCATCTCTGCCCTCAAAACCCCTGATAACGCATTGAGCTTCTCTAGCACCTGCACTTCTTCGGCAATCTCTTTGGCTTCAATCGCTACAATCGCGATTTTTCGCTCTGCGTCTTCCAAACAAACTTCACACTGGGGGATCTTTTTAATCGAATCGCAAACTTGTTGAAAATCTTCCTGAACATACACAATCACGCTTGAGATATTCATCATCACTCCCATCTTGGCAATAGATTCAACTAAAAAGACCCTCCACCCCAAAGGTCTCTAAAGATTAGAGAGCCTTTTTGGCAACCTCTACAATCTTTGAAAATGCACTCAAATCGTTCATTGCCATATCAGCCAAAATTTTGCGATCAAGTTCAATGTTGGCGAGTTTCAAGCCGTGCATAAATTTGGAATAACTGATGTCGTGCATACGACAAGCCGCATTGATACGGACAATCCACAAGCTTCTAAACTCTCTTTTCTTTTGCTTTCTATCACGGAAAGCATAATACATACTTCTTTCAAGTTGTTCTTTTGCTTTGCGGAAATGCTTTCTTCTCCCGCTATAGAAACCTCTTGCAAGTTTTAATATTTTCTTATGGCGTCTTCTACGGACAACCCCTGTTTTTACTCTCATTTTTTCTCCTTTACCTTTGATTAAGGTGTGATATTTTTATCAAACTTTCCCTATTAATAGGGGGACACTATTCTCTACTGGATTAAGCCATACACAAAAGCTTTTTCACAGAATCCATATTCGCATCATGAACATACTTAGGTGCATTCAAATTGGCTTTTCTTTGATGATCTTTTTTTGTCAAGATATGACTCTTAAAAGCACTACCGCGTTTGACAAGGTTTTTTTTGACTTTGAAACGCTTGGCTGCACCACGATTGGTTTTCATCTTTGGCATTTTCTTCTCCTTTCATAAAATTTAATGATTCTATTTATTCTTTTTTGGAATGAATAGAATATTAACATATCTCCCCTCAAGCTTGGCTTCTTTTTCAGTCATCGCAATGTCTTCAAGCATTTCTTCGACTTTTTTTAGCAAATCAAGCCCAACGCCCGGGATACTCAACTCCCTTTGTTTGAGGAATACGCGAAACTTCACATGTTTGCCATTTTCCAAAAACTCTCTAGCGTGTTTAACTTTGTAATTGATGTCATTTTGGGCAATCTGCACAGAGAGTTTGATCTCTTTGACTTCGATTTGCTTTTGTTTTTTGCGTGCTTCTTTTTGTTTTTTTTCTGCTTGATAGCGATACTTCCCATAATCCATAATCTTGCAGACTGGAGGATTGGCATTTGGCGAGATCAACACCAAATCCAAATCCTGTCCCACCGCCAACTCCAAAGCCTCTCTTGAGCTTATGATCCCAAACTGCTCTCCATCTTCACCGATGCATCGCACTTCCTTCAATCTGATTTCTTCATTTAGCAATACTTCTTCTTTACTCAAAAGCTAACCTCTTTCATTTTGTTCTCCAAAGTTTTCAAAAATTCCTCTTCGCTTTGCTCGTATTGTTGTTTTTGATGACGATCACGAACAGACAATGTCTGATTTTGGACTTCTTTTTCACCCAAAACAACGATGAGTGGCACTCTTTGCTTCTCTGCCGTTCTGATTCGTTTGTTGAGAGTTTCATTTTTGTCCAAAATCTCACAATAAGCACCAAATCTCAACATCTTATTACGCAAAGCATCAGCATACGCGTATTGTTCTGCAGAAATAGGGATCAAAATCACCTGTGTCGGTGCGATAAACAAAGGCAACTCTCCGCCAAAATGTTCGATCAAAATCGCGATAAATCTCTCAAAAGAGCCAAGCAAGGCACGATGAATCATCACTGGTTGCTTAGCCTCATTGTCCTCATCGACATATTCCAATTGAAATCTTTGGGGCAAATTCATATCGATTTGAATCGTTCCGCATTGCCATTTTCTCCCGATCGCATCAGTGATTTTGATGTCAATTTTTGGTCCATAAAACGCCCCTCCGCCCTCATCGATCTGATAATCAATGCCACACTCTTGCAAAGCTTCTTTCAACGCAAGGGTAGAGATTTCCCAAATCTCCTCATCTCCAATGGCTTTTTGAGGTTTGGTAGAAATCTCCATCTCATAAGAAAATCCAAAAGTTTGCATAATGCTTTGAGCAAACTGCACGACAGAAACCACCTCTTGCTTGATTTGGCTAGGGGTGCAGAAAATATGGGCATCATCTTGAGTGAATTCCCTCACACGCAAAAGCCCGTGCAACACTCCACTTTTTTCGTGGCGATGCACCACGCCATACTCATAAAATCGCAGAGGCAACTCCCTATAGCTTCTAATCGCACTTTGATAGACTTTGATATGCCCCACACAATTCATCGGTTTGATTCCATACTCTGACTCATCGATAGTTGTGAAATACATATTCTCGCCATAGTTTGCATAATGTCCGCTAATCTTCCAAGCATCACTTTTGAGGATCTCAGGTCCTCTGACAGGCTCGTAATGGCGAATGATTTGGGATTGTGTGATCAAGTTTTCAATATTGCGTCTCAATCTCGCACCTTTGGGATACCAAATAGGCAACCCAGCCCCAACTTCATCATCAAACCCAAAGAGTTTCATCTCAGTTCCCAATTTGCGATGATCTCTTTTTTTGGCTTCTTCAAGTTGAAACAGATAAGTTTTGAGTGCTTCTTTGTCTGCAAATGCAATGCCATAAATCCTAGTAAGCATTTTTGCTTTTTCATCGCCCCCTAGATAAGCTCCTGCGATTTTGGTTAGCTTGAAAGCCGTGAGGAGTTTGGTATTTGGGAGATGAGGACCGCGGCACAAATCTTGAAAATCGCCTTGTTGATAAATACTCAAAGTTGGAGAATCAATACGCGAAATCACCGCAAGCTTCAAATCATCGTTTTGAAACTTTACGATCACTTCATCGCGAGGCAAAGAGTATTTGGTGATCTCTGCACCCTTTTTGGCAAGTTCTTTCATTTTTTCTTCGATCTTTGGCAAATCCTCTTCAGAGATTTTGCTCCCAACTTCAAAATCATAATAAAACCCCTCATCTACGACAGGTCCGACAAAAAACTTCGCTTCAGGATAAAGAGCCTTGATCGCTTGAGCCATCAAATGTGCACAAGAATGCCTAATAATCGATAAAGCTTGAGGAGAGTTGTCAAATAAAATTTCCTTCCCACTTACACCCATTGCACTAGCGGTTTGGAGGTCCAAAACCACGCCATCATATTCAATGCCAATCTGCAACATTTATTCCTTAAATCTTTGGATTTTTCAAAAAACGACAATTATACATTAGCTACTTTCTTTTTTGAACACAAAATCAGCAAAAGCAAGAGAGCAATGCCAAGATTGATACAAATATCTGCGAAATTAAAGATCGCAAACTCAAAACCATAATGCCAATAGATATAATCCACGACGCCACCATACACGAAGCGATCTGATAGGTTTGCCACACCTGCCCCAACCAACAGGGCAAAGGCGATGTAATAACGACTGAGTAAATCTTGTGAAGCCAAAAACACATAAGTCAATAAAAAAACCAAAACACACTGAATCCACTTCAGAGATTCTCCCAAAAAGGACAACATCGAAAAAGCCACCCCTTTATTTAATGCATAAACAATCGAAATCACCTCGCTTTCATAACGCAACCCACCGAGTATCAACCTCTTGATCCACTGATCGAGGATCAACGCCACCCCCGCTATCAACACAAAGCACAATACTTCTTTTCTGTATATGATGATGTTTTTCCAGACATTGCAAGGACACAAAAAAATACGCTCCGTTGCCTGTGTATTCAACTCTCTATCTTCCATATCTACTCCTGCACTTCTCCTAATTTTAGACGGAAAAACTCCACAACCTCCTCAAGCATTTTGTGCAACCCTTTTTCATCTTTGCATTCCAACAAAATACGCAATTTGTTTTCTGTGCCAGAATAACGAATCAGATGACGCACTCTCTGTGCATCAAGGGTTTGAAGTAGTTGAGCATAGCCATTGATCTGCTCAAGTGGTGGTTTTGAGGCAACAGCGAGATTGACTAATTGACTCGGATAGAGCTTGAAAGGTGCCAACATTTTGGAAGCTTTTTTGCCACCCTGTTTAACCATTGCCATCACTTGCAATGCACTTGTCAAGCCATCTCCTGTTTTTGCATATTCTGAAAAAATAATATGCCCACTCTGCTCACCACCAAAACAACATCCACATTCTTTCATCGATTGCAAAACATACTTATCCCCAACATTACATCGCTCTACTTCTATGGATTTGGATTTGAGGAACTCCTCCAAAGCCAAATTGCTCATCAAAGTGATCACCATCTTATCGCCCTGCAATCGCTGATTTTCCTGCAAATACACCCCCAATGCACCCAGCAATTTATCTCCATCGATCACTGCCCCCTTCTCATCCACCACGACAAGCCGATCCGCATCGCCATCAAATGCAAAACCAATATCAGCACGATACTCCCTCACGGCGTTAGCCAAACCTTGTGGATACAAAGCCCCACATTGCTCATTGATATTGAATCCATTGGGTTCATCATTGATCACAATCACATCAGCACCCAATTCCTGAAACACCATAGGGGCGACACGATAAGCAGCCCCATTACAAACATCCAATACGATTCTGACCCCTTGAAGATTCAAATCTTTGGGAAATGAGTTTTTGATATGCACGATATAACGCCCCAAAACATCATCGATACGCTTTGAGCTTCCGATCTCGCGATCACTCACAAAGTATTGCATTAGCTTCGCCTCATCATCAAAAAGTGCTTCAATCTCTTCTTCAGCCCTCACATCAAGTTTGTTGCCTTTGGAATCAAAAAACTTGATTCCATTGTCTTCGTAAGGATTGTGACTTGCACTGATCATGATCCCAGCATCACAACGCATATCTTCTGTCAAAAATGCAACAGCAGGAGTTGGCATCGGACCCACCTGAATCACATCATAGCCGACAGAAGTGAGAGCAGAAACAAGTGCGTTTTCTATCATATATCCACTGCGTCTTGTATCTTTGCCAACCAAAATTTTATTTGTCACAGAACTGCGACGGAAAAATACCCCTGCACAAATTCCAAGTTTCAACACTTGAAATGGCGTAATATCAACCCCTGCTTTACCCCTAACCCCGTCTGTTCCAAAAATCTTCATTTGCATTCTCCAAAAAACTTAATTTTTAAACTACTTTTAAAATAAATAAGGCATAATTCTACCTCACAAAATTTTATAATTTTACTAAAAAGGATTGGCTCAAAATGGCAAATCATAAATCTGCAGAGAAAAGAATCAGACAAACGCTCAAAAGAACTGAACGCAATCGCTACTATCGCACTAGAATGAAAAACATCATCAGAGCGATTAGAGAAGCTGTAGTTGCCAAAGATCTTAGCAAAGCTCAAGAGAGCTTAAAGGTAGCAAACAAAGAATTGCACAAATTTGTAAGCAAAGGCATTTTGAAAAAAAACACAGCCTCTCGCAAGGTTAGTCGTCTCAATGCCTATGTCAAACGCCTAGCACTTCAATCAGCATAATTTTGGAGGGCACACCCCTCCGACAACTTTCAACTCATTTCACTTGGAATTGTTCGTATGCTTGTAGAAAAACTCAAACCCATCATTGCTCGTTATGAAGAAATCACTGCACTACTTCTGAATCCAGAGATCACTAGCAATATCGCAAAACTCACAGAGCTTAGCAAAGAGCAAAGCGATATTGCCATCATTGCAGACAAGGCTCGAGAGTATATTGCTACTTTGCAATCAATCCAAGATAACAAAATGTTGTTGGAAGATAAAGAATTGGGAGAACTTGCAAAAGAAGAACTCAAAAGCCTAGAAGAAACCAAAACACAGCTTAAAGAAGAGATCAAACTCCTACTGATACCAAAAGACCCCAATGACAACAAAAACATCTATCTTGAGATTCGTGCAGGGACAGGGGGAGATGAGGCAGGAATCTTTGTAGGAGATTTGTTCAAAGCATATTGTCGTTATGCAGATTTGCAAAAATGGAAAGTAGAAATCATTAGCTCAAGTGAAAACAATGTGGGTGGCTACAAAGAAGTGATTGCACTAGTCAAAGGCAATGGGGCTTACTCCAAGCTCAAATATGAGGGTGGCACACATCGCGTTCAACGCGTCCCAGAAACAGAATCTCAAGGGCGTGTCCATACTTCAGCAGTCACAGTGGCGATCATGCCTGAAGTGGATGATGTGGAAGTTGTCATCAATCCTAATGATTTGAAAATCGAAGTTTTTAGGGCTGGAGGACACGGAGGGCAATGTGTCAATACTACAGATTCTGCTGTGCGTATCACGCATATTCCAACCGGCATTAGCGTGTCAATGCAAGATGAAAAATCTCAACACAAAAACAAAGACAAAGCACTCAAAATCCTCAAGGCACGGATTTATGAAGCAGAGATTAAAGCACAACAAAGCCAAAATGCACAAAACAGAAAAGTGCAAGTGGGTAGCGGGGATCGAAGCGAGAGAATCAGAACCTACAATTACCCCCAAAATCGCCTCACAGATCATCGTATCAATCTCACGCTATACAGCCTAGAAGAGATTATGCTTGGTGGAGGATTGGATCAGATCATCAATCCATTGATTGCCAATGCACAAAGTCAAGCGATGGGAAATCTCACAGACTGATCCACCCCTCAACCAAATATCCAATCACAATCCATAGTTTGCTTTTTTGCTCTTAAACACCTCTAAACTCATCCCAAGCATTTCACTTGCCCTTTGCAAATCCCCCTTGCATTCATTGAGCACTTCTCCTATCAAACTTTTCTCCAAATCCTCCAAACGCGAGGAGTCCTTTTGACCATAGAACACCTCTTGCCGTATTTGCAAACACAAATCCTGAGGCGTGACCTCCTCCCCATCACTCAAAATCGCTGCGCGTTCAATCACCGCCAACAACTCGCGTATATTGCCGGGCCAAGGATATTCCAACAATGCCTGTTGTGCGTCTTGACTGAGGCTTTTGGATTCAAAACCATAACGCTCACACACTTGTTTCAATCTCCAAACGCTCAAAGGCAAAATCTCCTCTTGCCGTTCTTTCAATTCTGGGATCAGAATAGGCATCGTGCTTAGGCGAAAATACAAATCCTCTCTAAACTGATGATTCTGAATCTTTTCTTTGAGGTTAGCATTTGTTGCACAAATCACACGCACATCGATCTTGATAGGTTTGGCACTGCCAAGTCTTGTGATCTCTTGCTCTTGCAACGCACGCAACAATTTCGCCTGAAGGGCAATAGGCATATCCCCAATCTCATCCAAAAAAATACTCCCCCCATTTGCTTCTTCAAACAAGCCTTTTTTGGGAGTGGTTGCATCGGTAAAGGCACCTTTCTCATAACCAAAAAGTTCAGATTCTAATAGATTTTCTGGAATTGCTGCCATATTGATCGCCACAAATGGAGAGGAAGCTCTCAAAGAGTTTTTGTGAATGAAGTTTGCAAAAACCTCTTTGCCCACGCCACTTGCCCCAAGCAACATCACACTAGCATCAGTTGGAGCAACTTTTAGTGCCTTGTCTTTAGCCTCTTCCAAACTTGCAGATGAGGCGACAAACGCATTTTGCTCGATCTTTGCACCTACATTTTTACGCTTGGCGACTTCTTGGATTTTTTGATTCCGTTTGATTGCATCAACCAAATCCTCGATCTCAAATGGCTTGGTTAAAAAATCTTTCACACCAAGACGAATCGCCCTGATTGCATTATTGACAGAGGCATTTGCTGTAATCACAACGGCTTCATATTGACCCCCAAGCTCTTGAAGGAAATCCAACCCATCCATTTGTGGCATATTGATATCAGTCACCACCAAATCAAAACTCTCATCAAGCTTTTTGAGTGCATCTTTGGGACCTTTGAAAAGCTCGACCTCAAACTCCTTGTAATCTTTGAGTGCAATTTCTAACGCCTTTCTTAAATTGATATCATCTTCTACAACTGCTACTTTCATTTGGGCACCTCATCTAAAATATTTAGCTCCAATACCCCACCTTCAAATATTGCAACCACACGCACAGGTGGGATCTTCAAAATCGTTTTGCTTTTTGCCTGCAAATTGAGTGTCACCACCTCATCATCGACACTAACTTCCCCACCATACAAACAATCAAGAATCTTGTCTTGATTGCGTTTGAGGATATTTTGCAAACCGCTCAAACCCTCTGCATTTTCTTCTGTCACAATCTTGCAAGTTTTGACAATCTCAAAGTCTCCATTTTGCAACCCCTGTTTGCCTTTCGGACTTAAAACCCTTGAAACTTTATATTCCTCACCCTCCAAAAAATCATTCACCATCTTGGCACGATAGCTCAAAATAAACTCCCCCTCTATTGCCATTGCAAACACACCCAAAAAGCACCAAAGGACACTACTCCTCACCCTCAAAAACCTCGTCTTCTTGTGCCTCTTTTGGACATTGACTTGCATAAGCGACTTTTTCATTGCCGACATTGACGATCTTCACACCACTTGTGTTGCGTCCTGCCTCACGGATCGCTTGAGTATCCACCCTAATCATTTTGCCACCACTTGTAAGCACCATCAAATCCATATTTTCATCATTGACATTCACTACACTCACGAGCTTTCCGGTTTTTGGAGTGAGCTTCATCACAATCACGCCTTTACCACCGCGACTTTGCAAACGATAAGATTCTGCGTTGGTTTGTTTGCCAATCCCTTTTTCACTCACCGTGAGCAATTTGTCTCCATCGCTTCCAATGCTCACAGCCCCTACCACATAATCTCCCCCACTCTTAAATCTAATGCCTGTCACACCGCGTGCCACACGCCCAATCTCACGCACATCATCCACACCAAAGCGAATGCACATTCCCTCATAAGTAGCGATAAAGAGCTCTTTGACATTAGGAGTGATGATTTTGGCAGTCACCAATTCATCGTTTTCATCCAAATTGATTGCCCTCACCCCAACGCTACGGATATTGCTATATTCACTCAAGTTTGTTCTTTTGACGATTCCGTTTTTGGTAAAGAACACCAATGATTTATCTTCATTGAAATCCGTTGTTGTAATAGTTGCCATAATTTTTTCATCTTGCTGAATCTGTATGAGATTGACAACGGCTTTTCCGATTGCAGTTCTCCCTGCCTCTGGGATCTTATAAACCTTGAGCCAATACAATTGCCCTCTATTGGTGACAAACATAATCGTATCGTGTGCATTTGCCACAAAGAATGATTCGATGAAATCATCATCGTGTGTGTTGCCACTGATTTTGCCTTTGCCTCCGCGATTTTGTTTTTCATAGACTTTGAGTGGGACGCGTTTGACATAGCCACGATGACTCATTGTCACGACCACTTGCTCATTGGGTATCAGATCCTCGATATCAATCGCATCATAATCATCTTCAATATCAGTCTTACGCGGTGAGCTAAATTTGTCTTTGACTTCCAAAAGCTCAGTTTTGATGATTTCATTGAGCTTCTCTTCACTACGCAAAATCGCATTCAAAAACTCAATTTGAGCTAGAAGCTCGGCATATTCTTGCTCGATCTTATCACGCTCCAAGCCCGTGAGGCGTTGCAACCTCATCTCCAAAATCGCCTTGCTTTGCAACTCGCTCAGACCAAAACGCGACATCAAGGCATTTTTGGCATATTCAGTATCTTTGCTTGCACGAATGAGGGCAATCACTTCATCGATATGATCAAGGGCGATTTTGAGACCCTCCAAAATATGAGCTCTCGCCTTTGCTTTTTCAAGCTCAAAGATTGTCCTGCGAATCACAATGGTTTTGCGATGAGAGATAAAGAGCTTCAAAAGCTCAATGAGAGTAAAAATCTTGGGTTCTTTGTTGTTGATTGCCAATAGAATGATCCCAAAAGTATTTTCCATTGTTGTGGATTTGTAGAGATGATTGAGCACAATCTCACTCATCGCGTCTCTTTTGAGCTCAATCACCACCCTAATCCCATCTCTATCAGATTCGTCTCGCACCTCAGCAATGCCTTCAATCACCTTTTCTCTAGCAAGTTCAGAGATTTGCTCCACAAGCCTAGCTTTATTGACTTGATAGGGCACTTCATCAATCACTATCACATCTTTGTTTTTGGTCTGCTCAATATGCACTTTGGCTCTTACTTTGATACGCCCACGCCCCGTGCGATAAGCTTCCATAATGCCTTGTTTGCCAAAAATGATCCCCCCTGTTGGAAAATCTGGACCTTTGATAAACTCCATCAGCTCCTCAAGCTCACAATCTTTGTGCTCAATCATATAAACAAGGGCATCGATAATCTCATCAATGCGATGAGGCGGGATAGAAGTCGCCATTCCCACAGCAATCCCACTTGAGCCATTGATCAAAAGATTGGGGATACGACTAGGAAGCACATCAGGCTCTTTGAGCGTATCATCATAGTTTGGCACAAAATCCACCGTGTCTTTTTCTATATCTCTTAGAATCTCCTCGCTAGCTTGTGTCATTCTAGCCTCTGTATAACGCATCGCAGCAGCATTATCTCCATCAATAGAGCCAAAATTCCCCTGCCCATCGACAAGCTCAAGCCGCATAGAAAAATCTTGAGCCATACGCACCAATGCTTCATAGACTGCACTATCACCGTGTGGGTGGTATTTACCAATCACATCTCCAACGATCCTTGCACTTTTTTTGTATTTCGCCCTTGAACCCACACCCAATTCGTGCATTGCATACAAAATCCTCCTATGCACAGGCTTCAATCCGTCTTTTGCATCGGGCAATGCCCTTCCCACAATCACACTCATCGAATAGTCAAGATAACTATCCTTAATACAATCATCAATTTTTACATCCACAACTTCTGTATGATCTAGTAGGTTTTGCGACATTTTCACTCCGATTATTCTTTGGCTTTTTTGTATTGATATTTTAAGCAAAAAAACAGATTTTTTTGCTTGCTTTTGATAGTTTTGATGAAACTTTGGCAGTCTTAGGGTGTTTTATTTCGTAATACATTAACCGATAAAATTAAGATTTTTAGTATAAAATTAAATTTTTCATTTAATCTAAGATTTGGGTAGAAGTGCAAAACAAACATTGCTAATTTTTGAAATTTAAAGGAATTTTACAGACACACGACAATGGGAAAAGATATTCTAAAAAAGATCCTAAGAGATCAAAACCACACCACAAAAGCCAAAAAGGTTTCGCTCCACTCTCTTGTTCCAAATCAATACATTATTATCGATGTAAGAGAGCCTCAAGTTTTCCAAAACACCCCTCACATGCAAGGGGCGTTAAACATTTCATCACTTGAAAAACTACGCATTTTCTGTCAAGAACATCAGAATCAATCCATTTTACTTGTATGCAATGGCGGTGCACAAGCCGCAGAATATGGCTCCTCACTTGTCGAATCTGGATTGAAAAATATCTTTATGCTTGATGAATACTTGCAAATCATTGCAGAATATTTTCCTCTGACATACCCCAATCAAGGAGATTTATAAATGAGCTACAAATTCTATCTATCTCTTGGTCTTGTTGTTCAGTTTGCTTTTGGAGCAGATTTGAGCTTCCAAGAAGCTTGGGAGAGAGTCCTAAAAAACAATGATTCTCTCCAAGCAGGTGCATTTGCAGTGCAAAAGGCAGAAAAAATGAGTGAAGCCAACCTAATGCTCTATGCACCCAATATCACCCTGAGTGCGGGGTATGCTTATCTTGGCAAACCAATCGAGCTTGATCTCAAAAGCATGGTCAAAGATGTAGCTTCAAACCTTCCGCAGCAAATCCCTCCAACAATCGCCCCCATATTCAACCAAATCACAGATCGCCTCCAACCACTAGAGCTTAGCAATCAACACATCATCACAGCTTCCATTCGTGCAATTTATCCAATCTATATGGGTGGTGCGATCCAAGCAGTCAATGCCTTGGGCAAACTTGCCCTCAAAGACGCACAAGAAGCACTAAGGCTAAAAAAGCTATCCACATTTGAGCAACTTGCCAATGTGTATTATGGAGTATTACTCAATCAAGAAGTGCTAAAAACCCTTCAAAGCATAGAAAGCGGACATCAGCTACATCTAGAAAATACCAAAAAGCTCAAAAAACAAGGGCAAATCGCCAAAATCGAAGTGTTAGCCGCACAAGTAGCCTATGAAAGGGCAAAAAACGACACGCTCAAAGCCAAAGATTCGCTAGAACTTGCACAACTTGCACTCAAAACCTTGCTTTCTAACCCAAAAGCCGATGACTACACTCTAAGCTCCCAACTCACGATCAAACCCAATGCCAAACACTTGAGCCTTGAAGAAATCACAAAACGCACTCTAGCTTCTTATCCTGCATTGCAAATGGTAGATATCAAAGAAAAACAAGCCAAAGAAGCTCTTGCGATGGCTCGATCTGGTTTCATTCCACATTTCACCCTTTTTGGAAATTATTCTTATCATCAACACGATTCGATTATCGGACGCTCATTGCCTAGCTGGTTTGTGGGGATCCAAGCGAGTATGCCATTGCTAGACAACAAAGGCTCTTATCAAAAATTCCAAGCAAGTAAAATCGCACAACTAGAAGTTGCAAAAATCAAAACCCAAGCAATCAAAGATATTTCTTTGCTTGTCGAAAAAACTTACAAAGAGGCTTTGCATTCAAGAGAACTTTATGAAACACTAAAATCCTCAATCGCCCTTGCTGAAGAGAATCTAAGATTGCAAGAAGAGGCTTTCAAGCAAGGTATCGCTACAAGCACCCAAGTCATAGATGCGCGCAACCAACTCTCAAAAGCCAAAATCGAACAGCAAAGCATTGCTTACAAATACATCTTGAGTATCGCCAAAATCACGGCACTATGTGATCAAACCCAAGATTTCAAAGATTACTAAAAGGAGAAACAATGAAAAGAATCATCGTTATCTTGACGCTACTAGCTAGTATTGTTTTATTGATTGCTTGGCTCTCTATGAGTTTTTACAAAGCCTATCAACCCAAACCCGAGATTCTGCAAGGGCAGATAGCGACACGCGAATACAATGTGTCTTCCAAAATTGCAGGAAGAATCCAAGAAGTGCTAGTCAAAAAAGGAGATATGGTCAAAAAGGGAGATTTGATCTATGTCATCAGCTCTCCCGAACTTGAGGCAAAACTCCAACAAGCCAAAGCTGGATATGAAGCAGCCAAAGCACTCAGCACAGAAGCTCAAAAAGGTGCTAGAGAACAGCAAATCATCTCTGCCAAAGATTTATGGCTTTCTGCCACAACTCTAAGAGAACTTGCTGAAAAAACATACAAGCGTGTGGAAAATCTCTACAAAAGTGGCGTAGTGAGTTTGCAAAAGCGTGATGAAGCCTATGCGAACTTTGAAGCTGCCAAACTCAAAGAAAACACTGCCTATCAACAATACCAACTAGCCCTTGAGGGTGCGACACAAGAGACCAAAAAGGCTCTAGAAGAAAAAGAAAAAGCCGCAGCAGGTAGTGTGACAGAAGTGGAAGCTTATGCCAAAGACACGCAGGTGTTGGCTCCAACAGATGGAGAGGTGAGCAATATTTTGTTGCACGAGGGAGAATTGGCCCCCAGTGGTTTCCCTGTCGTGCTTTTGGCAGATATGAGTGAAGCTTATTTGAGGCTAAATATCACAGAGGATGAACTCAAGCACTATCCAAAAGGGCAAAAATTCCAAGCCTATATCCCTGCTCTTGACACTTATGCAGAATTTCAAGTGACTTTTATCTCTGTGATGGGCGATTTTGCCACTTGGAAATCAAGCACTCAAGACAAAGGTTATGACATCCGCACTTTTGAAATCAATGCCAAACCCACCAAACCTATAGAAAACCTAAGAATCGGAATGAGTGTTGTGATACAAAAACACAACGCTAGCCCCAAAAGTATCAGCCAACCTCAAGAAACCACAACTCAATCTTGGTGATACAGATGTTTGGAGAAATCAAAAAGGACTTGCACTCCCTATTTCACCGCCCCTTTTCCCTTTTGATTCTCATCCTACCAGCACCACTCATTGCACTTTTGCTTTATTTTGCTATTGGCAATGGTATCTTGAAACAAATGCCCATCGGCATTGTCGATGAAGACCACTCAAGCCATTCATCAGAGATCATTTTTGCCCTCAATGCCTCCCCTGCTATATCTATCCAAAAATACTATACAAATTTGGAAGATGCAAAATCAGATCTTGCCAATGCAAGAATCTTCGGACTTCTTGTGATTCCAGAGCATTTGCAAAGCAATATCAAAAAAGGGATACAAACTCCTATTCCGTTTTTTTATAATGCACAATTTTTGCTTGTCGCCAAAACCCTGCAATCCAAAGTTTTGCAAATCATCGGAACAGAAAATGTCAAATTCAAAATGGCAAAAAATCTTGTAGAAAACAAAACCTTTGTAGGAGCCTTGAGCAAATCTGTCCCGATCTCTGAACAAATCACGGCACTCTACAATCCAGATAGTAGTTACGCACAATTTTTACTCACTGCGATCTTGCCTTGTTCTTTTGTCATCTTGGTTTGCTGTTCAATGCTCAATGCGATGATACGCGATCCTCGGACATCTTTTGAGATCCAAGTGCCAACACGCGAATTGCTATGTGCTATTTTTGCCAAAGTCTTGAACAACACGATGTTCTATCTCATCATTTGGTGTATGATGATGTTCTTTTTTGTCGTTGTGATGCAACTTCCAATGCGAGGGGATTGGAAACTACTTTTTGTCGGGGCTTTGACTTTGATTCTAGCTTACAATGCCATTACGCTGTTTATTTTCGTCCTTACCAAACAAAGCACAAGGGCAATCAGTATCATTAGCGTTTATAGTGCCCCTAGTTTTGCATTTGCAGGGATCACTTTTCCCACAAATAGTATGAATACCTTTTCTCTTTTTTGGAGCAACTTTCTACCCATTAGCCACTATTTGGAGCTTTATATCCAACAAGCCAACTATGGGGGAAGTGTGCAAGAGGCGTTGCGATTGATTGCGACCAACACGCCTTTTTTGCTCTTTGGGATCATTGCAATATCACTCCTTGTTTTGAGGAATCAAAAATGAACTTTTTCTACACTTTGATTGATGAAATCAAGCGTTTTTTTACCAATGCTTCTGTCCTAATGGTATGTATAGTCGGACCCCTTGCCTATTTCCTACTCTATCCTAGCCCATACGAAAACAATGTCATCAAAACGCAAAAAATCGCCATCATTGACAAAGACAACACGCGACTCTCTCAAGAACTAGCCTTTTTGGCTGATGCAAGTTCAGAGGTAGAGATCTATCAATATTCCACTTCACTCATCCAAGCACAAAGAATGCTTGAGAGGGGAGAGATTTTTGGCATTGTGTATATCCCCAAAGGTTTTGAAAAAAATGCCTACCTGCAAAGCTCCCCTAGTCTAGCATTTTTGGCTAATTCTTCTTATTTTTTGATTTATGGCTCTATCATCAATGGACTTCATCATTCCACCCAAGCACTCAATCCCCTCATCAAAGAAAAACAAAAAGTGTTATATGGGGATTTTGGAACCAAAAGTAGTCAAAACCTAAGTGTCCAAAAAGACTTGATCACACTTCAATCTTCTCCACTTTTCAATCCCTCTTTGGGCTATATCAATTATGCACTCGCTGCAATTTTTATTGTGATTTTGCACCAAATGCTATTAGTGGGGATGGGGATTTTTGGTGCGACATACATACACAACCCTTTGCACAAGATTTTGTATCTTGTCACAGCACGCAGTATCATCTTTACGATTTTGGCAATCTTGCTGTTTGCTTTTTATTTTGGATTTGGCTTTGCTTATTATGGTGTAGGGCGTCAAGCAGATATTGCAGATTTTTGGCTCATTGCCCTTGCCTTTATTTTTGCCATAGTCTCTTTTGGAAACTTTTTTGCCTCATTGATCACACAGCCATATAGAGCGACAATGATTATTTTGCTTTGCTCATTACCACTTGTGTTTTTGCTTGGATTCATTTGGCCCTCTTATGCCATACCTGCACCCATCAATTTCTGCGTGCAATTCATCCCAGTTTTTCAAGGCGTGAATGCACTCCTGCGACTTAATGAGATGAATGCAAGTTTTCAAGAAGTGTTTTCTTATTTCAAACATCTTTTGGCTCTTGGCTGCTTATACACTTTGTTGAGCCTAATGATCTACACACTAAAGTCTCGCATTACACAGAGTCAAAGCAAATAAAACTTGATTGTTTTGTTTTTCTAGCAAATGCTTGGCTTCCTTGAGACTCGTGCCTGTTGTGATAATATCATCAAACAAAACCACCTGCTTATCGCTCACACTGCTTTGGAAATTTTTGGGATGATCTTTGCGATATTGCAGTGTTTTACCAGCATATCGAATCTGATTCTTTGCGATTAATTGCCCATAGATAGGGCAAATGCCGACTTCTTGGAATGCTTTGAGAATCACCCCATTGTGAGAATACCCCTTATCCACGCAATCATCAATCCCTACCCCATACACATCAGATAGTGGAGCAGAAATATTTTGCAGATAATAGTCTTTTGCTTTGTGTGCCAAAATATGATAGATCCTAGCCCCCACAGCTTGATACTTGTAATGGATGAGCAATTCCACATCACTATAAGCATAAAAACTATACACACTCATCTCATCGACAAGACGGGTGCTAGGTGTGATTTTGATTTGATCTAGACACTGCGTGCAAATAAGCCTAAAGCTCCATTTTGCACAAACAATGCATTTCATTTTTATCCGTGATAATTTGGGGCTTCCTGTGTGATCACGACATCATGGACATGCGACTCTCTTAGCCCTGCAGAAGTGATTTGCACAAACTCTACCTTTTGCCACATTGTTGCAATATCTTGACTTCCCAAATACCCCATCGAGCTTCGCAATCCCCCCACAAGCTGATGCATCACATCTGCGATTTTTCCACGATATGGCACCCTACCCTCAATACCCTCTGGCACAAGTTTATCTTGAGCTGTCCCCTCTTGGAAATAGCGATCTGAGCTACCCTTGCTCATTGCCCCAATGCTCCCCATCCCTCTATAGCTTTTGTATTGACGCCCTTGATAAATCATCAAATCCCCCGGACTCTCCGCAGTTCCTGCTAGCAAGCTCCCAATCATCACGCTAGAGGCTCCAACAGCCAAAGCTTTGGCAATGTCCCCTGAATATTTGATACCCCCATCTGCGATGATGGGCACATTGTGTTTATGACCAATCTCTGCACACCCTGCAATCGCTGAAATCTGAGGCATACCCACACCCGCAACAATCCTTGTTGTGCAAATACTTCCCGGACCAATCCCCACTTTGATCGCATCGGCTCCAGCCTGTATCAAATCACTAGTCGCTTGAGCTGTCACGACATTCCCCACAATGACATCAACCTGCATATCACGCTTGATTGATTCCAATGTCTTGATGATGTTTTTGGAATGTCCGTGCGCACTATCCAACACTAGCACATCAACCCCAGCTTCATACAATGCTCTAGCACGATCGATCTGACCTGCACCAATCGCACCGCCAACACGCAAGCGACCAAAATCATCCACATTTGCTTGAGGGTATTGAATCTTTTTTTGAATATCCTTGATCGTAATTAACCCTTTGAGCACATAGTCCTTATCCACAATGGGTAGTTTTTCGATACGATGCTTATGCATCATCTCTTTGGCTTCCTCTAGGCTGATCCCCTCTTGTGCAGTAATCAATGGAGCTTTAGTCATCAATTCGCTCACTTTTTTGTTCAAATCTGTCTCAAAACGCATATCTCGATTTGTCAAGATTCCAATCAAAATCCCATAATCATCGACAATCGGAACTCCAGAAATTTTATAATTATCTGTGATACCTTTGGCATCCAAAAGAGTAGAATCTGCTTTGAGTGAAATTGGATCATTGATCACACCACTCTCACTTTTCTTGACCTTTTTGATTTCATTGACCTGTGATGCGATGTCCATATTTTTGTGAATGATACCAATGCCCCCTACCCTTGCCATTGCGATTGCCGTGCGACACTCTGTCACCGTATCCATTGCCGCACTGACAAATGGGATATTGAGCTTGATATTACGGCTTAAATATGTCTGCAAACTCACCTCTTTGGGCAAAATTTCAGAATACGCAGGGATCATCAATACATCTTCAAATGTCAAAGCCTGTTGCACAATTTTCATTTTCTAACTCCTATTTGTCCAATTTTCTGTTCCAAACCATACGCAGCGTCCAACACACTCTGCTCATCAAAGCTTTTGCCAATAATCTGCATACCTATTGGCAAATCATTTTCTCCAAGCCCGACAGGCAAGGAAATAGCAGGCAATCCTGCAAGATTTACAGAAATAGTATAAATATCACTAAGATACATTTCAAGAGCTGTTTTTGTGCTACCAAACTTTGGGGCAACACTTGGAGCAATAGGACACAAAATCAAATCCGCATCAGCAAAAATATTATCGTATTGCTCTTTGATCAATTTGCGCACCTTTTGAGCCTTGAGATAATAAGCCTCATAAGATCCACTATTTAATACAAAATTTCCAAGCAAAATACGCCTTTTTACCTCAGCGCCAAAACCTTCAGAGCGTGTCTTGATATACAGCTCTTGTAGATTCTGAATGTCTTGTGCTCGATGTGCATAACGCACACCATCAAATCGTGCAAGATTTGAACTCGCCTCAGCGGTGCAGATAATATAATAAGCACCAATATGATAATTTGTTGCAAGCATTTGTTTTTCAACAATCTCATGTCCCATCTCCTTCAAAACAGAGATTGTGTGCTCATAAGCATCTTGAATGTCTTGTGTTGCATCTTTCAAGAAATCTCGCAAAACTGCGATTTTGAATCGTTTGGTTGCATCAAGCTTTGAGGCGGTTTGCGTGGGTGCTTGTTTTGCACTTGTAGAATCAAAGCTACATTCTCCAGAAATCGCATCAAACAAAATCGCAGTGTCTTCGACATTTTGGGCAATCGGTCCGATTTGATCCAAACTTGAGCTATATGCAACCAAACCATAACGGCTCACGCGACCATAGGTAGGCTTCAAGCCAACACAACCACAAAACCCAGCAGGTTGTCGGATGGATCCACCCGTATCACTTCCAAGTGCTGCAATAGCCAATCCACCAGCAACTGCGGCTGCACTTCCCCCACTACTCCCTCCAGGCACTCTTGAGATATCACAAGGATTGAGTGTTGGACCATAGGCACTATTGGCAGAAGTGCTTCCCATTGCAAATTCATCCATATTTCCACGACCAAATCCACACATGCCATTGTGATGCAATCTCTCAATCACACTTGCGTTGTAAGGAGCAATATATCCTTGCAAAATCTTGCTTCCACAAGTGATCTCCCATCCACGCACATTGATATTGTCTTTGATTAAAATCGGAATGCCTGTATCTCTACTTGCCTCAATCTTGCCAATATATGCATTCAATTTAGATTGTTCAGCTTTTGCTTGTATCTCTTTTTTGATGTCCTTTAATTGTGCTTCATCTAGACTCAAAGCTTCTTTGAGGGTTACCATTTTTGACTCCAAAATTATTTTTTATGATTATATTTAAAGAAAGGGTTTTAGACAATACTCCAAATGAAATTTTTTGATTTTAGCTCAAGTTGATAGACTTTTGAGCCATTTGTTTGATAGACAAATAGCTCAAATATGATTAAGGTTTTGGAAGATATTTTGGTTTGAGTTGAGGACGCCTTCTTGAAGTATTGCTTTGAGGATAATTCACAGCCAAATAATTCAAAATAGTCTCTTCGGTTTGTGGATCAAACTCCCACAATCCTTGTGTCGCCTGCATCCATCTAATCGTTGCTAACCATTCTTCTTTGGTATTTTTGCTTTGGACAATAAAATTTGCAGAGTGACAAATCGTGCAATTATTTTTGACTTCTTCAAACCCCTTTGCAATCTTAAGTCCTGTCTCTGGATCTATTTTTGGCTCATCTGCTTGAAGCAACAAACAGCTCCCCGCAAGGAGAAGACTCAAAATCTTTTTATTCATTTTGCACCTCAATTAAATGATTTCAACAGCGATTCTGTGACAAGCGTTATTGAGATAACCTCTAGGATTCCATCCAGGCAATACCATTGGTTGAGAAACCCCTTTGTCATTGACAGCCCTTGCCCACACTTCGTAATATCCAGTCTCAGGGAATTTCACTGAAGCACTCCATTCTTGCCACGCCAAACGATTGAGTGGTTTTTTGAGTTTTGCTTTTTGCCAAGTTTCGCCAAAGTCAATGCTCACATACATTTCTTTCACAGAGCGATCTCCTGCCCAAGCTTTACCACGCACTTCAAGAGTATTGGCAAGTTTGCTCTTGATACCTGACACAGGGTGAGTGATCAATGATTTGACAACCATATTTTCAATCACGCACATATCCTTATCAGCGACCTTGCTACCGGGGGCGACAGGCTTACAAGGAATACGATAAGACTGACCATTCATCTTCTCTCCATCATGCACCTTGTTACGCACAACAATCTTTTTCAACCATTTTCCAGATGCAGAAGCAGGAACTCCACCAATCACAAGACGCAAAGGATAGCCATTCATATATGGAATATCTTGCCCCTCATATTCCCACGCAATCAGTGTTTCATCTTCAAGAGCCTTAGCAATAGGAACACCTCTAGAAATCACTTCTTTGCTTGTATTGCCATCCAAACGCAAATCTGCACCATAGTAGCCAATATACACTGCGTCTTTTTTGATTCCACAAGACTCCAAAACATCTCTCAATCTCACACCAGTCCATCTTCCGCAGCCCACTGCTCCATTTTCCCATTGATTACCTTTGGTTGCAGGGACAACTTCTTTACGAGAATTTCCGCCACACTCCACAACCAACGCATAAGTATAGTGCTTGAACTTTTTCTTCAACTCATCGATTGTGAAACTCTTTGGCTTTTTGCAAGATTCTCCAGCAATTTCTAGCTTCCAAGTCTTTGGATCGATACTCTCAAGAGGAGGAGGAGTTCCATTGTTTCTAATGAAAAAATACTTTGGCTCTGTAAAAGGACTATCCAAGAATTGCGGTGGAGTCTCCGCATTGACAGGGCGATCGTTGAGATAGATCAAGCCATCTTTGCCAGGAACGCTAAAGGGCGTATCGCTATTTGCCAACAATGCAGGGATAATGCCGCCGGGCATATTGGAAGCAAATGGGATATTTGCACCCAAAATTGAAGCCATTGCCAACAATGAGGATTTGTGCAAAAAGCCTCTACGCGTGATAGGATCTACTTCGCGTCCAAAGATTGCCAAATCCGCTTTTTGTGGATCTTGTGCATACGCCTCGTGCAATCCAACTTCCTTAACCTGTGTTTTTTCGTGTGTTTCTTTTTTCATATTGCCAACCTTTCTGTTAGATTTAGTTTTATTATGACATTTGGAAATATAGCTCAAAAATCTTGTAAAAATGAAATGAATTTTTAACTTTTTGAAATTTATATACACCAAAATACTCAAAAAACAAAATCATCATTTGTCCCAAATCCACAAACATTCAACCAAACTTAATATTTTAGAGAAATGCTTGTTTTATTCTATCTCAATAATCTGCTATACTCCAAAACAAAATATCAAGCAAACATAAGGAAATCGATGGAAAGGTGCCAAGAAATCACGATTCGTGGAATTTTATTGGGGGTTTTTATTACGATTATTTTTACAACTGCAAATGTTTATCTAGGACTCAAAGCTGGACTAACTTTTGCCTCATCAATTCCTGCTGCAGTTTTTGCAATGGCTTTTTTCAAACTCTTGGGGAACAACAATATCTTGGAAAACAACATTGTGCAAACGCAAGTTTCTGCTGCAGGAACGCTTTCTGCGATTGTCTTTATCATCCCTGCACTCTTTTTTGTGGGATATTGGAATCATTTCCATTTTTGGCAAACATTTGCAATCTGTGCCTGTGGTGGGATTTTGGGAGTGATTTTTACCATCCCTTTTCGTATCGAACTTGTAGAAAAAAACAAACTCCCCTATCCAGAAGGCGTTGCTGCTGCTGAAGTGTTGCAACTCGGTGAAAAAGACGGCGATAGCGGGGCAAAAGAAATGCTGTGTGGAGCCACACTTTCTAGCCTTTCGATCTTTCTTGCACAAGGGCTGAAAGTCACCTCTGATGGATTTGGTATTTTCCTACAAGCAGGGAAAGCTGTTTTTCAGATTCCAATGGGCTTCTCTCTCGCTTTGATTGGGGCAGGATGGCTTGTGGGCATTAGTGTTGGGATAGCGATTTTGGTGGGTGTTTTTTTGACTTGGGGGATTCTTGTGCCACTTCTTAGCAGTGAAGCATTGCACGCAGGTCAAGAACTAGCCACAATCGCCAATCAAATTTGGGCAAAAGATGTGCGATTTATTGGGGTTGGACTTATTGGCGTATCAGCGATTTGGACTTTTTTGACTATTCTCAAACCAACAATTAGAGGACTCAAAAACTCTCTGCATTTCTCTAGTCGCTCTGATATACCCGCAAAATACCTCGTTGTTTGCTTTATCTGTGTGTCTCTTTTGATTATTGCCACCTTCCACCACTTCATCAGTCAGGCTTCATTTTCGCATTCTGCACTATGGACATTTGTCATCATAATGAGTCTCGCATCTATTTTTGTGGGCTTTTTGGTTTCTGCCACTTGTGGCTATATGGCGGGACTTGTCGGCTCCTCCTCTTCTCCAATTTCAGGAATCGGCATTATTGGCGTTGTATTCCTCTCTCTGTGCGTTTTGTTCCTTACGCATTTGCTCAATCTACCCATGCAAGACAAACAATTTTTTATCGCACTTAGCCTCTTTGCGACATCTGTTGTCTTTGCAGTTGCCACGATTGCCAACGACAATCTGCAAGATCTCAAAACCGGTGCGATTGTCAAAGCAACTCCGTGGAAACAAGAAGTAGTCTTGATGATAGGTTGTATCGTGGGGGCTTCAGTCGTCGCACCTGTCCTAAACCTCCTATACGATGCGTATGGATTTATCGATCATCTACCAAGAGAAGGGATGAGCAATGCCAATGCACTTTCGGCACCACAAGCCATTTTGATGGCAACAATCGCTGATGGGATTTTCAAAAACACCCTTAATTGGCACTATATCAATCTAGGGATTATGCTTGGCATATTTTTCATTTTCTTGAACTTCCTGCTATCCAAAAAATCAATCTCTCTGCCCCCATTGGCAATCGGAATGGGGGTCTATCTCCCACCAATTATCACAATCCCAATTTTTACTGGAGCACTTTTGGCTTACATTGCCTCAAAAAAAGTTTCAAACAATGCACAGGATCAAGAATCGTTCAAAAAACGAGGGACATTGCTAGCATCAGGGCTCATTGTGGGAGAAAGTCTGATGGGGATTCTACTTGCAGGATATATTGTCGCCAATCTTGGCACAGACGCTCCTATCCTGCCTTTCAGTGTGCCTACGATATATCAAGAAATCGCTGGAAGTGTTTTCTTTGTTTTTGCCCTTATCTATCTCTATGCAAGAAGCACAAGGAAATCAAATGAACGAGCTTAATCTAATCGCTCAAGCTTTTTCATCGCTCACTTTTTATCACAAATTTTTTAGTGCATTTTTTGCCCTACCCTTTGTCCTCAACCTATTCAACCTTTATACAATCAAAAACTTTGCAACCCTCAACAAAAAAATATGGTTTTATATGCCTTTGATCTTTTTTTTACTAAGCGTTGCTATTTTTAGTGGCTTGACACTTATTTTCATGCAGCAAGTATTCTTTTCTTTACGCATTGTTGCTATGTCTCTTTTTTGCCTTTTTGTCCTAATCGCAGAAATCACAAGAATCAAACGGCTAAAAATCGCAAGACGGACCAATGAACAAGCAATGCTTGATTACATTCGATTCTGCAAAAAAATCTATAGCCTTGATTTGTTGCTCTTTGCCATTGTCTTTTGGGGCATTTGATTATGCAATTCATCTACCACGAAAATGCTGGAGCCACCCAACTCACGATTGAGGGTGAAACTTATCAACATCTATACAAATCAAGACGCACCAAAACACAAGAAACACTTTCATTACGCAATCTCAAAGATGACTTTCTCTATCGATACCAACATCAATCTATCACACGCAAAGAAGCCACGATCACTCTGATAGACAAAACGCCAAAACCCGTCATTCCCACAAGATACACACACTTGATTTTGGCAGTTTTTGATCAAAAAGAATTTTACAAAATCCTTCCATCGCTCAATGAATTGGGGGTTGGGAAGCTGACTTTGTTTTTTGCACATTTCAGCCAAAGAGAGAAGCTTGATTGCAACAAAATCCACAAGATTCTCATTTATTCCTCACAGCAATGCGGCAGAAGCAACTTAATGCACATAGAAATCCTAGAAAACCTTGATGATGTTTTGGCACATTATCCAAAAATCGGGGTGTTTGATTTTGGTGGCACAGCACTCACAAAAGTAGATCTCCCTATTTTGATTGGTCCGGAGGGAGGGCTAAGCCCACAAGAACGAGAGATTTTGAAAGATTATCCTACTTTTTCCACCCAGCAAGATTTGATTCTCAAATCCCAAAGTGCTTGTTTGTATGTCGCAAGCACTTTGCTCTAAAAGATTGAGAACGCCGCTAGCAAATTTATGCGTGTGTCAGTGCAATAGTATCTAGGACAATCATCAATTCTTCATTCGTTGGGATTGTCAATACCGCTATTTTGCTCTCAGGGGCACTGATCACCTCATCATTGCGACTTTGATTTTTCTGTGCATCAATCTTCACTCCCAAATATTCCAATTGCCTACACACTTCAGCCCTAAAATATGCAGAATTTTCACCCACACCGGCAGTGAAAATAATCGCATCAGCTCCACCCAAACTCACCATCAATCTTGCAATCTCTTCTGCCGTGCGATAAGTCATAAAATCATAAGCGCGTTTTGCCCCTTCATTTTGAGCCATTTCACATTCCAATGTATAAAAATTAGAACTCAATTCAGACAAACCGCCCACACCACTTTTGTAATACAAAAACTCACGGATCTTATCGACACCATAGCCTTTGTTCTCCATCAAATACAACAAAATACCCGGATCAATGCTTCCGGGTCTTGTCCCCATACAAACACCATCAAGAGCAGTCATCCCCATCGTGGTCATCACAGATTTGCCATTGTTGATCGCACACAAAGACGCACCAGAGCCGATATGAGCTACAATCAGCCTTTTGTCTGCAAAAGCAGATTGACTTTCTTGAAGTTTATGCACGATATAGGCATACGAGGTGCCGTGCATCCCATAGCGACGCACCCCTTCTTGATAAAGCTCATAAGGAATAGCATACATCGTAGCATTGCCCTGCATACTTTGATGAAAAGCCGTATCAAACACTGCGACTTGAGGAAGTTCGGGGTATCGTTGTTTCATTAGTTTGATTACGCGTAAATGATGGGGTTGGTGCAATGGAGCAAGTGGGATAAGGCTTTCAATCTGCTCTACCACTTCATCCGTCACCAACACTGAAGCATTAAACAATGTCCCTCCATGCACAATCCTATGCCCACAAGCCCTCAATCTATACCCTTCAAAAGTCCCTGTAATCCAATCTACCAAATACCCCAAAACCATCGAATGATTGTGAGCATCCTCGCGTCCCCAAGCATACTCTGCAATCACATTGCCATCTGCGTCTTTCGCCTTAAAGCTTGGAGCCAAATCAATCCCCTCCACCTGTCCATAGGCAATCGCCTCGTGATTCAAATCAAAAATTTTAAACTTTAGGCTTGAACTCCCAGCATTGATAACCAATATAATTTCTTTCATCATCTATCTCCTCTACTCACTTGCCAAAACTGCCAACGCAGATGAAGCCACTCTCGCCTCAACACTATCAGCCCTTGAAGTCAAAATCACGGGCACTTTTGCACCAAGCACGATTCCTGCGACCTTAGCATAAGCCAAATACACCAAAGCTTTAAACAAAATATTTCCAGATTCAATCTGTGGGGCAATCAAAATATCAGGATCGCCACAAACTTCTGAATCGATTTTTTTGATTTTTGCCGAAAGTGCAGAAATCGCATTGTCAAATGCCAAAGGACCATACACGATCGCTTGACTCACTTCATCTTTTGCTCTTTGGGTTAGCTCAAATGCCTCCATAGAGCTAGGAATCTTTTCATAAGGCATTTCTACAGCACTCAAAAGCCCCACCTTTGGCACTTTGATCCCAAGCTTATGAGCTAGTTCTACTGAATTTTTGATGATACTCATTTTGACATTCACATCAGGGGCGATATTGATCGCTGCATCAGCAACCAACAAAGCCTTGTGATACGCAGGAATATCCATAATAAAAGTATGAGTGATACTTCGGTCAGTTCGCAACCCCGCATCTCTCTTGACAACTGCACCCATAATGTCATTTGTGTGTAGATTGCCCTTCATCAGAGCCTTTGCAACTCCCTGTGTGGCAAACTCCACAGCTTTTGCCGCTGATTCTTTATCTCCTACCACATCAATGATTTCAAATGCACTTACATCAACACCCAATTCTTCAGCTGTTGTTAAGATTTTCTGCTTCTCTCCGACTAAAATAGGATCGATCAATCCAGCTTTTGCAGAATCAATCGCCCCACCCAAGCTTGTCTCATCGGTAGGTTGCACGACAGCGACTCTGATTTTGCCCTTTGCCTTTGCTTTGGCTAACACTTCATCAAACACATTGTATTCTCTGCCTTCTAAATGTTGCATTCAAACTCCTTGCTTATAAATTCTTTGGCAAAAATTATAATCTCAATGCAATATGTTATGCTAAATACTTGGATTAAAAGTTAAAAAAAATGCAACTTTTTACTATTTGCTACCTTGTTTTAAGAATATGTGCCATTTCCTTACTATGATAACTGATGATAATATCTGCTCCAGCCCTCTTGAAACTTATCATCGTCTCAAGCAAAACCCTTTCATAATCAATCACCCCAGCCTTTCCTGCGTATTTGAGCATACTATATTCTCCACTCACATTATAAACTGCCAAAGGAAGCAGACTCGCCTCACGAATATCTCTCACAATATCCAAATATGCCAGAGCAGGTTTCACCATCAAAATATCAGCCCCCTCTTTTTCATCATTGAGAGATTCTCTAAGTGCCTCTCTGCGATTTGCACCATCTTCTTGATAAGTCTTGCGATCGCCAAAGCTTGGTGTAGATTGTGCCACATCGCGAAAGGGTCCATAATAAGCACTTGCAAACTTTGTCGAATAACTCATAATCGGAAGGTTATAAAAACCTGATTCATCAAGCACCTTGCGTAAATGTGCAATCATTTTGTCCATCATTCCGCTAGGGGCGATCAAATCAGCTCCAGATTGTGCCAAATGCAAAGCCTGTAAGCCCAAAATCTCCAAAGTCGCATCATTATCCACGCTCCCCCCATCCAAAATCCCACAATGCCCGTGATCAGTGTATTCACAAAAACACAGATCCACAGCCACAAACATCTGTGGGAATCTTGTCTTGATCGCGTGTGTTGCCCGTGCAACAATACTATTATCCAGAGCCGAACTCCCCTTTGCGTCTTTGTAAGCAGGGATACCAAAGAGCAACACACTATAAATCCCCAACTCCACAAGCTCACGACATTCTTCTAGCAAATATTCAATACTCATTTGATACACATCAGGCATCGAGGCAATTGGGTTTTTGACATTTTGCTCATCAATCACAAAAAGGGGATACATAAAATCTGCAATATCCAAAGAAGTTTCCCTCACCATATCACGCATCACAGGGTGCATTCTTGTGCGTCTTAATCTCATTCTTTCTCCTTTGTTGGCGGTAATTTACAAAAATTCTCCACGACACAATCCTCAATCACAAAATAATTCATACCATCTTGATGATAATAATCGATACTAAACCTTTGGGATTCCAAAACATTCTTGATGATATAAAGCCCCAAGCCAAAACCTTGCGAATTGTTTTCTTTGAAATAAGGCTTCAAATATTCTTTGAATTCAGCTTTTAGTGCCTCTCCCTTGTTGCTTACCACCAAATTCTGCTTCTGTGTCGCCACAATCACTTTTTTGTCATCCCCATATTTGATCGCATTGTCAAAGAGATTTTTCAAAACCAATGCAAACAACTCAAAATCTGCCTTGATCAAATCATTATGAGATTGCAAAATCACCTGCTCATCATTATCAATCATCAGCATTTTTTTTGCCTCATCTACCACTTCTTGCAACAAAAACTCTTTTTTGTTGATTCTGTAGTTTTTGGAATTCATTTGCTCCAACTTAGCAAACTCTCCGATCAAGCTCCCCAATCGCTCAAAAATAGAGTTCAATCGACCCTTGAGCACCTCATCTTTCAACATCGCAGAAATCAAACGCCCCTTAGTAATTGGGGTATTCAACTCATGCATCACAGAACGCAAAAACAAAGTCCTAGAATCATTGAGTGCTTTGATTTTGCTCACCGCATTATCAAACTCTTGAGCCAATTCTCCAATCTCATCATCTTGATCCAAACGACAAGAAATCTCCAAATCTCCATCAGCAAATTTTCTAATATTCGTCTGCAAAACCCTTAGGGGCAACAAAGCACGCAGAAGCAAAATAAACATAAAAGAAAGCAACACCACAACCACAAAACTAATCACATAAAAATGAAATAGGGATTTTTCTGGGGAATAGCGATAAAGCACTGCATTGGTGGGTGTTTCCACTAGGATATAAATCCCCTGCTCTGTTTTCAAAGTCTTGGCAGCAAAACCTTGAAAAAACGGGGGGAGTTTGTTGGCGTGCAGCATTTTGTCTTTGACTTCAGGCTCATCTACTTGGATGAAACCAAACTCTCTTAGATACTGATAAATCACTTTGATATTGCCATTGACATTGATATTTGCACCAATGGTGCTGATAAAATAGCGATACCTCAATTCTTCTCTAAGGTCCTCTTGCTCAATCTGATCGTTAATAAAATAAAACAAAAAACTCGCAAAACAAACCAATGAAAAAACAAACAACCCCACAATTTTGGTAAAAAGTGAGGTATGTCCAAAAACGCGAAGCATTTCTAATGCGTTTCGATCTTGTAGCCTACTCCACGCACGGAAATAATATATTGCGGAGCTTTTGGACTATCTTCGATCTTGGCACGCAAGCGTCCGATAATCACATCAATGCTTTTGTTGGAGCTCTCTGGATTGATTGATTTTGTCTCAATGGCAATTGATTCTCTAGAAAACACTTGCCCCACTTTGCTCAACAACAAAGACATGATCTCATACTCAGCTTTGGTCAGCTCGAGTTTGCGTCCCTTGAAATAAATCTCACGGCTAAGCTCTTTGACTTCAAACACGCCTTGTGGGCTTTTTTTCTGTTCTTCTTGCATTTTTGCACTATAACGCCTCAAAACTGCGTGAATCCGTGCTACAAGCTCTTGGGGATCATAGGGTTTTGGCACATAGTCATCAGCACCCATTTCCAAAGCCTTTGTTTTATCATTGATGTCATTACGAGCCGATGAAATAATGATAGGAATGTTTTTTTGCTTTACAATCTTTTGACACACTTCTAGCCCATCGAGATTTGGTAATGTCAAATCTAGCAACAGCAGATCGTATTTTTTTGTATTTACTGCACTCATTCCTGTATAAGGCTCATCATAATTTGTCACATTCATATCGTGTTGCTTCAAATATTCGCTTAATAGTTCTGCAAGCTCTACATCATCTTCAATCATCAAAATTTCTAGCATATCTGTCTCCTACAGCAATCCAAAATCATTTGAGTAAATTCTAGGAAATCATATCAAAAAAAGTCATCTAAACAAAATAAAAAGGGTCAAAGGAGAAACCCTTTTTATTGTTTAAAATACCTAAAAATATTCAAAAGAGAGGAGAGAAACCTTATCTGCTTATCATAGCTAGATAAGTGGGGAGATTTTATTGGAATAAAGTTAATAAAAACTTTACTTTATATCAAATACACATCAAATCTCTTGCAATCTTTTGTCAATTTCGCTAAGCAAATATTGCAGATAACGGACTACAAGCTCAAATTTTTTCTCCATACTTTGGGTTTGAGGGGAGAGCAAACCCTCAAAAAGCACCAAAAGTTTCTCGCGTTTGGCAAGTAGAAACTCTCTCTCATCAATAATGGCAGCAGATAAGATTTCGCGATCTTGATTTGCTGTCTCTAGTTTTTCTGCTTTTTTTTGTTGATTAAACACCTGCGGTTGCCCTCTGTGCGTTTCTTTGTCATCAATTTGTGAGAGCGTTTCCAAAATCACATCTTTTAATTCTTTCACTTCAATAGCCACCTTTCAAATTCCTGTATTTCTTCCAATGTCCCTGCACTTTCAAACATTTTTTTTCTTTTGGAATTGCAGTTTGCAAATTTTCGCCATTTTTTCAATCGCACCAACGCGACTTTGGACTCTTGAGCATTGATACCCATCGCTATACATTTGTGATACCCCCTCAATGCCTCTTCTAGCCGCCCCTCTCTCTCATCAATCAAAGCAACAGCATAAATTTCTGTCATCTTTTACCTTTGTCACATAATCAAGCGATGATTCTAACAAATCTAGAGTTTATTTTGCACAAATCAAAGCACCTGCCATTCTTCTCCATTGAGCGAGACCCGCTATCTTGGATGATCTCTTTGTTTCAATACACTATATGCACTCTATCATTATTGGGGATATTGAGATTAAGGAAAGATTCCAAAGTGATACTATCGCTCCACCCGTCAATGAATATCAGCCTATCCTCATCATCCAAAATCGCTTGTTCTGTTTGTTTATCCAACCCTACAACGCACAAAATATCTTCACATACAAAAAGCCTATCTTCAACAATCACTCCCAAAGGGATATGCAAAGGCTTGCGTGCAATGTCATAGGGAGTATTGTTGGCATTGTGAGGGATGATACTGCCCATATCACTGATTTTTGGTTTGGATACAAGCTCATAGACTTGATAGCCAGTATCTACATTTTGAGAATCTAAACCACCCTCACTTTTTAGCTTATCTCCTGCACGATTGACTCTCTCTATAGTGATATCACTAATCTTTGGCTCATTTCTGCCTAATTCATTTTTGACAAAATCATAGGCTATTTTGCTTTTGTCCTTATCAATGATTTCAGGAAGTTGCACTAAGATAAATTTGCGATTGCCTCCATCTTCGGCATTAAGCTCCATAACGGCTTGGGCTGTTGTGCCACTCCCTGCAAAGAAGTCAAGAACAATTTCAGAATCATCATTTGTAGAATGATTAAGAATTGTTTTAATAAACTCTACGCTTTTTGGGTAAGAAAAAGCTTCTGCCATTTCTAAGGCTTTGAGTTCTTTTGTGGCTTTTTGATTCATAAAATTATTATCTACAAAACTAAGGCTGTCAAAAGTTTTTAATGTGGTTTTTAGATCTTTTAAATGGCGTTTATAGATAAAACCTCTTTCATTATCACCATGTTCTTTTTTAAAAACTATCCTTCCTGCATCAATGTGTTTTTGTAGAGTATTTTTAGAAAAACGCCAAAACATTCCTTCTGGAGGATAATCCTCCTTTCCTGTATATGGATTTTTAACTGCAAAGTATCCTGTTTTCATATCTCCACTTTTTGCACTCGGATCACTTGATACCCAAGCTCCATTTGGATCATTATCTGGATTTTTATATTTGCTTAAGTCTTTTTGCCCTCCTAACAAATTTACAAGATTCTTGTCTTTTGCATAGCAAAGCAAAAATTCGTGTTGATAGTTTAATCCTGTGTTTGCGTCATTGGTAGTGCTTTTTGTTTTGCGAATAAAATCTGCCACAAAATTCTCTTCCCCAAAAATTTCATCACAAAGAATCTTAAGATTTGCCTGTTCGTTATCATCAATGCTAATAAAAATCACACCATCATCTCTAAGCAAATCTCTAGCAAGTTTCAATCTTGGTAGCATAAAACTAAGCCAACCACTATGGCTTCTTGAGCCCGTGATATTTCTAAAGCTTTGGAGTTCTTTGCTCTCTATTTCATTGCCTTCATCATCAGTTGTGAGCAGTCCCACTTCACGCAAGATTGTCTTGTAGTCTGTCCTAAAATCATCAGGATAAATGAAATTATCATTTTTGGTGTTGTAGGGAGGAACAATGTAAATCATTTTGATTTTTTCATAATAAGCTGATTTGAGAATCTTTAGCACATCAAGATTATCCCCTATGATGATAGAGTTTTGAGTGTTTTGAGGGTTTTTGCTTTTTGAGCAATCCATTTTTAGCTCAAGCTCGACTTTTGAATTATAAAGGGCATTGGCTAAGCCTTTGCCTACAAAATTGAGCTCATAGCCTTGAGTGAGTCGCTCGCTTATACCCAAAAGAGAGGCGATCGCTTTGAGATTGACTGCCCCCTCGCTTATGGTTTGTGGGAAATGGGTTTGAAGCATTGTTTGGAGAGGATTTATCTCTTTGCTCTCAATGATGTTCAATCCTTTTTGTTGTGCTTGATTTTTGTCTATCATTGTTTGTCCTTTGTGATGTTAGATAACAAATCTCTAAGTTCTTGTGTATTGATTCTAGTTTGGAAGTTGATGATTATCTTGTCGCCTAAGTGTTCTTGCAGTTTTTCAAAAAACTTTTTGGCATATTGGATTTTGTGGCGTTCTTGTTGCGGGATCTTCTCTTCGCTCTCATAGCCTTTGGTTTCACAAATCAAAAAAATACTTTGATTTTCTCCCTGCTTGATGAGATAGGCAAAATCTGGCTCATAGTTTTTGTAAGGAGTGGGGATCGAAAACTTGGGGAGCTTGGCAAAAACCTTGATTGTGTAGTCATCTATGGATTGTGGATCTTTGGTGATGACTTGTTTTTCTATATCGCTATCATAAACCACTTGCTCATAGAGATAATTGGCAGGAGATATTTCATCATCCAAATGTCGCCCTAGTTTTTCACACAAGATTTCTTTTTTGGGTGTGCCATCTACATCAAACAACAAATCCGTATTGCTGATTTGCGTTTGTGCAAAATCATAAGAAACGCTTGAGATCACATTGGTGTGGATGTTGTCTTGGATAATTTTTTTGAGCTCTCCCAAAGCCTGTTTGGGATTTTGGGCTAGTTTGCTTGAGTCAAGCTTGGCATAGAGTTTGAGCAAAAAATTGAGGGGGAGTTTTTCACTTTTGGCAAATTCAAGATAATTTTGCATCATCAGGGCTTGATTTGCAAAAACTTGATCGCATTGTTTTTCGTCTTTGAGATATTCGATTTTGCCACTTTGGGGATTGAGGTGTTTGGAAGTGATCATTATGCTTTGGGGTGTGATAGACATCTTGTTGAAAGCATCTGCAATGCTTGCGATAAGAGAATCTAGTGCGATTTCTTTGTAAGTGATTGTTGCTTTTTGATTGATTGTATGCCATAACTCTTTGAAATCTTGTGCAAGATTTTTTCTGATCTTTGTAGCAGGGCGTTTTTTGTTGGCATCATTGATTTGTTTGTATCGATTGGTAGAGGCTTTGAAATATTCTATGCTGGTTTGATAGCGTTCTTCACCCAACATAGCGATAAAAGCCTCTTTTTCTTCTTGTAGCACAGAGATAATGGGCTTGATGATTGGATAATCATTTTCGTCGCTTTCGATAGCTTGGCTGATTCTTCTTAAATGGTAGATAAAATCATCTGCTTGATTTGGAGAGAATTTTAGCTGGTGGATGAGAATACCTCTTGAAAGGCTCCTTTGATTGAAAGCAAAGCTTGATTCCTGAACCTCTTGCTGCAATTCTTCGATAAACAAGCCCTCCTCTCCACTGATCAACACATCTAGAGCATTCACATCATAAAAGGCATTGTCATCTCCATTGCAATATTGATGCGTGATTCTTGAACCATTTTGATTGACTGCGAGTCTAAGCCCTCTTCCCACTTGCTGATGACGACTTGTCTGTGAGGCGGAACTTGCAAGCTTGACAATGGTGAAAATATTTGGATTGTCCCACCCCTCTTGCAAAGCCCAAACGCTAAAAATAAAACGCAAGGGGGTATCAAGAGAGAGGAGCTGTTCTTTTTCCTCTAGGATCAGCTTCACCCCTTGAGCTTCTTTTTCATCATTACTTCCCTTGTCTCCACTGAAATATCCACCATCAACACAAAGTTTGTTTTCCTTGTCAAAATCTTTTTCAAGATAGGCTCTGTATGTTGGCGAAAGAGTGGATTGAGCCAAAATTTCCCTGCGTTTTTGGAGATAGAGTTCCTCAAAGATTGCTTTGATTCTTGGTTTCTTGTCGGGATTGTTTTTGTCTTCTCTAAAATCATCAATATGTGGAATAAAAAAGAGTGTTAAGGCTTTAATCCCTTGAGAAAACAAATGCTCCTCTTTTGCAAAATGCAAATCAATGGCTTTGGCAATAAGATGTTTGATTTGATGATCATCGAGTTGATAGGCATTGCCTAGTTTTTGGATTGTTGCTCCATTGCTAAGAAAAATCGAATCTTTTTTGCTTCTCAAAATCTCCACATCGTTCCATTGTGGATAATGCAGGATTTGTCCCAAAGATTCCCCAAAAGACACTCTTGCTTTATGAGTGACATTGTCTATCACATAAGAAAAAGTGGCATTTCTGCTATTGAAATCAATCAGTTTGGGCATAAGGGAATCTTCAAAAAGCGTATGCACATTGATTTGTTTGACCAAATAGCGTTGGAAAGCACTTGCACTATCAAGGCAATAAGCAAGATTGCTAAGTTGATATTCCTCCTCTTGTGGAAAAGTCGCACCAAAACGAAAATGCAAGGTTTGGAAGTCTTGAAAAACTGCGTTGAATTTTTCTCCTTTTAACAAGTGGGGCTCATCAATAAAACAAATGGGCTGAAATGCCATAATGGATTGCAAAAGTGTTTTGTCACTAAACAGATTCTCATCTTGTCTCTTCAAGCGATTGACACTTTTATCAATGGCACTATTAGTCAGCACCAAAACAGAAAGCTCTTGAGTGTTTTTGAGATAGCCATTGATGATTGCTTTCAAAGATTTTTCATCATTGTAATAGGCTCTGTTACAATAAACTATTGATTTTTAAACTTCATTTTGTTATAATCCCCAAATTTAAAAGAACCATACTAAATTAAAAGGTAATAAAATGACAACCAACAAAGCAGAGCTTGAAATCATAAAACAGCTTTTTAATGCTCTTAGTGATGATGATAAAAAATCCTTTCTAAAATCTCTTAAATCAAAAAAAGAAATAAGTAAAAAACTAAATTTTACAAGAGAATTAAAAGAATGCCCCCATTGCAAATCAACACACTTTGTAAAAAATGGTAAAGTGCAAGGCAGACAAAGATTTATGTGTATGGATTGCAAAAAAACATTTACCCATACAAATAACACTATTTTTTATGGTGTCAAAAAAGATATTAAAGTGTGGAAAAAATACATTCATTGTATGATTGAAAAATATTCTCTTAGAAAAACAGCTCAAATCTGTAATATTTCTCTTCCTACTGCTTTTGCTTGGAGACATAAGATTTTAGATAGTCTGCAAGAAATGATGAATACAATAGAACTCAATGGAATCATAGAAGCAGATGAAACTTTTTTTCCTTTATCATTCAAAGGCAATCATAAAAATTTTAATCTACCACGCTTAGCTAAGAAAAGAGGCACAGCAAACACTAAGCGTGGTTTATCAAAAGAACTTGTTTGCATACCTGTTCATCACGATGGGCTATCAGTTTGGAGAATCCCAAATCTTAGAAAACCAAAGCTCACAGATTTACAAAAGGTTATTCACAATAAAATTGCACAAGAGAGTATCTTTGTAACAGATGGTTTTAGAGCCTATCTTAAAGTTTCTCTTGATATGAATCTCAATCATATTCGTATCCCTAGAAATAGATATAAACTAGGAGCATTTAATATTCAAACAATCAATAATTATCACAGCAGATTAAAAGCTATGATAATTTACAATTTCAAAGGAGTTTCTACAAAGTATCTTAATAATTATCTTGTCTATCATAACTTTGTGAATTTTGCAAAAGAGACACAAAGAGATAAAGAGCAAATACTTCTTAATCATATAGTAAATACAAATTGTATTAGTCAGAGTGTAGAAGTGTCAAATAGATCAGCAATACCACTTTTGGTAGCGTAAATAATATGGAATAAACAATGACTAGAAAAAAAATTATTGATACAAGTGGGGCTGATTATCAAATAGAAAATATAGAAAATGGTGAATATAGTTATGTAAAAGCCTTTAAAAATAGTTGGGGAGGGGGGCGTAAAGAGCTTGAAGAATTAGTCGGACATTCAGTTAAACATTTTAAACCTGACATACGGTTTGCAAAAAATGATTTTGTGATATTGGTAGAAACAAAACAAAGATTTGCAATTGCAGATGAAGAACAGCCTAAAGAAATAGTAGTATATCATGTTATAAATATTGATGTGGGACAATATAAATGCTCTATATTGTGTTGGAATATCTTACTTAAAGTACTTATTAAAATTGATTGGTGGTAAAAATTATGACAGATAATATTCAAAGCCTCTTGGCTTCTGTGGCAACCTATAAAGTTTTTTTAAATAAAAGAAAACAACAGGATGAGATTCTTTTTATTTTTTGTCAACAGGTAATTTGTGAATATTTTTTGGCAAAACCCTTTAATTTAGGAGAACTCAATAAAAAAATTCAAGATACATTTGGATTAGACATTCCTATTTTTGCACTTCAAGATGCAATTCAAAGAAAGGGAAAGAAGTTTATTAAGAGAGATGAAACTGGTTATAAAGTGGTTAACAATGAAATAAAATCAACTTCAATTGAACTTGAAGAAACTCGCAAATCTTATTGTAATTTTTTAAAAGAAATATCACCTTTAAAAAATGATAGAAATTTTGACAAAAATCTTTATTCTTTTTTGCTTGAAGGTAATAAAGATAATAACAAGATTGATCGAGAATGGCTTTTAGATTTTAGTAAAATTTTGGAGGAACATAAAAATTTTAAGGAAAACATAGAGATTATGAAACAAGGCTTGATTCTATATGAGGGTCTATCAAATAAAATAGATGCAAAAAGAAACAATAGAGAAAAGATTATTTTATTTCTTGATACAGAAATTTTATTTCATGCTGCAGGATATAACAAGGGTGAGTATAAGAAAATTTTTGATGCCTTTTTTAAATTGGTTAAAAAATATGGATATCTTTTATTGCCCTTGCATTATACTGACATAGTTGAAAAAGAAGTTAGAGATATTTTTGAAGCAGCAAAATATCACAAAAAAAATAAAAATTTAAACTACATTCCAACATCTGTTATGGAATACTTGATGAGTAATTTTGAGGATGATGGTGCAATTGAAACAGAATAATCAAATTTCTTTTATCGGTTAAAAAAAGAATTTAATATCACTCGTTATTCTTTAAGCTATGAGGCATTACTTAAACAGAATGCAGATTATAATATTGAAGATATAACAACACGAGATAAATTTATTGAGAATGGAAAAACAGAGGAAGAAGTTGATTTTTCTTTAAAATCTTTGAGTTTTGTTAGTATGGTTAGAAAAGATAATCCTTCATATTTATTTAGCTCCAAAGCTTTGTTAATTAGTGATACAGGTCTAACAAATAGCATAGCATGGAGTGAAGAAATTATGCGTGAAAAGAAAATTCCTCTATCAAATAAGCTTGTGTTCTTTACAACAAAGTTGTGGGAGTTTTTGGAAATTAATCTTGGTGAAAAAGTGGAATGTGATATTTTTGATCCAATCTTTAATCTACATTTTATATTTAAAAAATATTTAAATGAAGATATTTTAACGCAATATGCTAGAGCTAAAGAAAACTATAAAAAGAATAAAGACCGTGAAATGTTGATACAAGAAGTAACCGATATTCAAGACAAGATGAAAACCATATCCGAATGCAATGATCTCAAAGAATTGAGAGAAATGATTATTCCTTCCCCTGAAATTGAAGAGTTTAGAAAGATAGGAGAATATAAGATTTATCGGGCTGAAAAGCGTGGTTTTGAAAAAGCGTTGGAATTAGTAAAAGCAGAACGCATTTTAAGAAGGCAGGAAACTCGCTTTTCTAGGCGTATTAAATGCAGAACTATCAAGATAAAAAGAACAATAAAAAGAATAGTAAATAATACACTGACAGCTTTTGCTAATTTTATTCAGAAGATTAAGAATCACTGGGTACTAACTATCATGGCAATCATTAGTATCATTGCCTCTTTTTACTCCAATGCAATAAAAAAAATGCTTGAATGGCTGATAGAATGATATATAAAAACCTTGAAGCAAGAAAAAAAGATTTTGTTCCACCAAATACCAAATCTATTTGTAATAATAGAACGCTAACATCTGGAAAGGCATATTTTTTATTTGATAAAGATACAGGTAAATTTTTTGGATATGCAGGGAAAGAGTGTGTAAGTCAATATACAAATACTGATTTGAGCACTATTCCAGACTTAACAAAATCACTTCTTGTAAATTTTGAAAAAAACATTAAAACTGTTGGAAATAAAACAAATCATCAATCAGTCAATAAAAATAAAGATAGAGCTGATGCGATAACCTATTTGCTTTTAAGGCAAGAAGTAATGAGTGAATTTAATGGCATTAAATATGATGTTCTTGAAAATTATTACAAAACATACATGAAGTCTCTTGAGCTTTTAGATGATGCTGTTAGACATATTTTAAATATAGAAAAGAAACTCCCAAAATTTAGATTAAACCATTTATTGACTTGTTATGCCTATGAATACAAAATAGGAGTAGCAATGGAATATGTAGCTGAAGAAAAAAAAGAGTTTTTGAAAAGCATTCAATCGCATTTAAGAAATCATTACACATTGAGTAAAGAACAAATAAATGGTTTGAAAAAGTGGTTTCAATTCATAAAATGCAAAGAAATTAGAGAAGCAAAATTACAAAGATTCTATTATCCTGAGTAGGCAGAATAGCAAATTTAAAGAAAGTATATTCTCCTCGCCACTTTGTCTCTTTTTGGGAAAGCTTATGATGGTTTAGTGGATTATGGAGCTAAAGAACATTATAGAATAAAACATTACAAAAGTGAATTTACAAAAGGAAAAAAGCATATTAATGGAATTGAAAATTTCTGGGGATATGCAAAACATAGACTTTTCAATTTAAAGGAATAAAAAAAGAGAATTTTTATTTGCATTTAAAAGAATGTGAGTTTAGATATAATACTAAAAACAATCAAGAGGATCTTTACAAAAAACTATTAAAATTGATAAGAAAAAATCCTCTTAAGTTATTTTGAGCTTAAATCATTTATAATTTTCTCTCTTAGCAAATTTAATTCTGTCGAAAATTTTTCTATTTTTTTATCTATATTGGTAAGTCTTAACATAAGATTATCTTGCTCTGCAATAAGTGGTAGTGAAATATCAATATCTAAAAGTTTTTGTTCATTGATTCTTTTGCGCCCTGTTGTTCCACTGCTTAATGAATTAAATATTTCTATATAGTAAGGTGTTTTTAAAATCATAATCAAAAATTTATCATTAACAACATTTCTATTTATATCAAAATTTAAAAAATCTGCTGTCACTATAGCATTGTCTAATTCATCATCAACTATACCAAAAGAACCATTTCTAGCATCTATTTTTGAGATTAAAAACTGCCCTTTATTGATTACAAACTGATTTTTAGTTCTTATATTTTCACCAAAAACATTATCACGCAATGATAAGCCCTTTGCTTTTGTTTTTACTCTAACCCTTTTATATAATGTTTTATCGATTATCTTAACCCTATTTAGTTTTCTTGTTAAAAAATAACTAAATTTATATTTTGGATATGAACTTACAAATTCGTTTAGTTCAACCACATTGCTTTTATAATCAAATAATTTTAGGTCTTTATAGCAAACGACTTTTGTACCTGTTTTATTTAAAACTTGAGTGTTTGTATCTATTTCTAGCACCTTGCTAATACATTCATTAATCTCTTTTTCAATTCCTATTTTTACATCTTGCAAAATTTTAATTTCATTCTCCATTGCCTTTAGATCGTTAATGATTTTGTTTTGAAAAGAAAGCGGAGGAAGTGGTATTTGCAAGGTTTTAATAAAGTTAAATTTACTCTCTGTTTTTATACCTTTGATTCGTTTTGTAGCTATGTATTCTAAATATGAGCTTTGTTTTAGTATTAAATACAAAAATTCTTTATTTATCATTTCTTCATTGATAATATAAGGCTGATAATGTGTAGAAGCATAGATTCTGCCTTCCCTGCAAATTGCAACAGCACCTTGATGAAAATTTATATTTGACACAAGTAAATCTCCATTATATACAGCATACATATCCATTCTAGTCTTTAATTCTTTTCTTAACTCAATATGTGATGAAGAAAATGGAATTTTGGCAACTATTGGTGTTATACCATCATATTCATTTGGTTTTATTTTCTCTTTTCTTGGTACTAGAATTTTTTCTAAGTATTCAAGCTTAAATTTAGATTTTAAATCCTGTGTTCCAAAATGAAAACCAGTATCCCAACGAATAAAATCCTTAAATCTAACAACTTTTACACTACTCATTAAAATTACTCCACGAGATTTTATACTCTTTTATAAACTCTTTAAATAGTGTTGCTATGCCTTTTTCTTTTATCTTTTCATCATATTTATTAGTTTTATCATCATAAACATTCTCTTTAATATCTACTAAATCATTTGCTATATTTTTACCTGTTTCACCTGTACTTGTTATACCCGTATGCTCTGCGTGAGCTAAAAAGATAGGATAATCAAAGTTCTCTTTGGCTCTTTGCCAAGCAGTGTCAATAATCTGCTTGTCTAAAATTGCCAATTCTTTTTTTGCTTTTGCTTTATCATCTTTGCCAAACTTTGCTATTTCTCCTTTTTTTACCTTATAGTCTATGATAGTTTTTAAATTTGAAATCTTGCTAGTGTTCTCATTGTATAAATCAGCTGTATGTTGTGCTACTAAATTATCCCATTTTCTCTTGTCATTGTCGCTAAACTTTTGCACGAATAAAATAGAAGTTTTTGCACTTGCTTTGCTAGATTTAAAAGTCGCTTCTCCAAGTGATACAACAGCTCTTATAAAGGCACGCCCCTCAACAAATTTACGCACATATTCAGTATCGCTTGAATTTAAAATCGTTTCAGGCAAAACTATACCAAGTCTGCCATTTGGTTTTAATAAATCCAAACAGCGATTTATAAATAAATGTTCTGTTTTATCGGCTATCAAATTTGGTTTTAACTCAAACAGACTAGCAATAGGCTTACCAATATTTGTTAGAACTTTTAATTGTGCTTTTTGATAGGTTTCTTTACCATATCTCTGGTAATATTCTTTAACATATTCGGAAAATTCGGCTTTTGGAACTATTTTTTCATTTGGATTGTCTGCTAGTTCATTTTGAGTAGCAAATCGCATAACACTATTCTCTGGCTCTATCAAATCATCTTTACTCACTTGTGAACCAAATGGTGGATTTGTAAGGATAACATCAAAACGATTTTCAAAGATACCATTTACATTTAAAAGTCCATCGTGTTCGTGGATACCACCGTGTCCATCTCCGTGCATAATCATATTCATTTTGGAAGTTTGTGCCATTCTAGGCGAAGCATCAGTGCCAAATATACAAAGATTTGATAGTTTGTGAAGCCTTGTACCATTTTTTGTATTGTCTAGTTCTTTTTGCAATTTGTCATACTCATCTTTCAAACGCTTTGCTTGTTCGTTCGTAATATCTTCATCTTCCTTATCTCTTAATAAATCTCTTTTAAATTTTTCATACTTGTTAACAATATCCTTTTGAATATCGTGCCTAATCTTATTAAAAATATTGATTAAAAATCCTCCACTTCCACTACTTGGATCACAACAAACTTCATTTTCACAAGGATTTACAACTTCTACCATAAAATCAACCACGCTTCGCGGTGTAAAAAATTGTCCTAGTTCTCCACGAAATGTAATGCCCAAAAACTTCTCATAAGCTATACCTTTGATGTCTACAGAAGTAAGTGATAGATTATAAATTTCAAGCTCTTTGATAATTTTTTTCGTTGTAGTTTCTTTTAATTTAATCTCATCGGTGCTTAGAAAAATTTGATCTTTTGCAAATCCTTTCTTTGTGTTTTCAAAAAGCGTTTTTATGGCAGTAGAATTTGGAGCAACCATAGGACTATTTTGTATATTATCTATATATGCAAGAGTAAAAACATTCTCTTTAAGTTCATTTTTTAAAAGAACTCTTTCAACATACACTTTCATAAACAGTACTTTTGAAATTTCATCAAAAGCATCAGCAGGATCTAGTTTATCCGCACTTCTTATTATGTTGTGGCACTTATCAAGCAGTTTAGCAAATTCATCTTCTTTAAAAGCAACAAGGGAGTTTAATAAACTTTCTACTTGTTTATCACTATCACCATTTTTTGGAATATTGGAAATCTCAATAGTATGTCCAGGCATTTTGTCTTTTATGACTTTAAAAAATCTAGTTTCTTTTGAGTTGTGTGTCACAAAAAATGGAGCATTTGTATATCTTGCATAATTTTCGCCTTGATAATAATCATTTGTATCAATCGTAATATTATCAGCCTTACACTCTATGATAATAAGAGGAGTCTTGCTATTGTTTTTATCATCGATACTTCGCCAAATGACTATATCAGCTCTTGCATTGCCTCCTCCTCGTACATTTTTAGATACTGACAATTCCTCTTCCATTTGATTTAGGTCATAACCATATTCATTTACAAGTTTGCATACGAAATTTTGACGAACTATTTCTTCAGGTTTCGAAACAAGCCATTTTTGTCTTATATAACTATAAATATCACCTTGATCATTAAAATTTATTTCTAGCATATCCATTTCCTTATTTTTTATCTGCATTTATAGCAATACTTTGAATGAAATTTTAATTTATTTTATAAGATTTAATATGTTTATACTCAAAAACAATATTATTTTGTATAAACATTATTGCTTCTCCCCATTATCATATCGTCTAATTCATTGAAAAAGATTTTAAGCTCTAAAACCATCTGTTACAAAGATACTCTCTTGTGCAATTTTATTGTGAATAACCTTTTGTAAATCTGTGAGCTTTGGTTTTCTAAGATTTGGGATTCTCCAAACTGATAGCCCATCGTGATGAACAGGTATGCAAACAAGTTCTTTTGATAAACCACGCTTAGTGTTTGCTGTGCCTCTTTTCTTAGCTAAGCGTGGTAGATTAAAATTTTTATGATTGCCTTTGAATGATAAAGGAAAAAAAGTTTCATCTGCTTCTATGATTCCATTGAGTTCTATTGTATTCATCATTTCTTGCAGACTATCTAAAATCTTATGTCTCCAAGCAAAAGCAGTAGGAAGAGAAATATTACAGATTTGAGCTGTTTTTCTAAGAGAATATTTTTCAATCATACAATGAATGTATTTTTTCCACACTTTAATATCTTTTTTGACACCATAAAAAATAGTGTTATTTGTATGGGTAAATGTTTTTTTGCAATCCATACACATAAATCTTTGTCTGCCTTGCACTTTACCATTTTTTACAAAGTGTGTTGATTTGCAATGGGGGCATTCTTTTAATTCTCTTGTAAAATTTAGTTTTTTACTTATTTCTTTTTTTGATTTAAGAGATTTTAGAAAGGATTTTTTATCATCATCACTAAGAGCATTAAAAAGCTGTTTTATGATTTCAAGCTCTGCTTTGTTGGTTGTCATTTTATTACCTTTTAATTTAGTATGGTTCTTTTAAATTTGGGGATTATAACAAAATGAAGTTTAAAAATCAATAGTTTATTGTAACAGAGCCTTGTAATAATAAGGTTTGATGTGTGTGTGTTGTAATGCCGAGAAAAATAATCCCCAGTGAGATTGATGTTTTGCTTGACGGATTCTAAGATAGCTTTTCTAGGCACAAAAATGATGAATTTGTTTTGATGATATTCTTTGTGTAGCTCAAAAAGATTGTGTTGAGATAAGTGAAAGTTTTGCCTGTGCCTGTTTCCATCAAAATATCAATATTTCTGCGATTGCTTAGGGTTTGGATAGGTTGAGGGGTGTGAGAGTAGAAATGCTCAAAACACTTTTTTAGGCTTGCTGTATCGTGTGTGTCAAAATCAAAATCTTTGAGAAGTGTGATGATGTTATTGATACAATCTTGTTGATATTGTTGGGTTTCAAAAATCATTGATCTCTCGTCTTGTTATTTATATGGATTTTGAATTCTAGCAAACTATGAATAATTTCCCAAAAGCAATCTGCATTTATGCAAGGATAGAAAAATGCCAAGGCTGATGGGGGCTACAAAAAATTTCAGACAGCAAACATTGTGATAAAATTCTCTATCAAAACTTATACCAATCTAAAGGATAAAAACTATGGGACGAGCATTTGAATACAGACGCGCAGCCAAAGAAAAACGATGGGATAAAATGAGCAAAATTTTTCCCAAACTTGCCAAAGCCATCACCGTGGCAGCCAAAGAGGGTGGTAGCGATCCTGACATGAATGCCAAACTACGCACAGCCATCGCCAATGCCAAGGCACAAAATATGCCAAAAGACAACATCGAATCAGCCATCAAACGCGCAAGTGGCAAAGATGGCGTTTTCACAGAGATTACCTATGAGGGCAAAGCGGCTAATGGGGTGCTAATCATGATTGAATGCACCACAGACAATCCCACTCGCACAATCGCCAACCTCAAAAGCTACTTCAACAAAACGCCAGGTGCTTCAATTGTGCCAAATGGCTCATTAGAGTTTATGTTTTCACGCAAAAGTGTCTTTGAGTTTGAGAATCCAACAATCGATCTAGAAGAACTTGAGTTGGCACTCATTGATTATGGATTGGACGAGCTTGAGAGCGTAGAGATCGAGGGCAAAACTTCTTATATCGCCTATGGTGATTACAGCGATTTTGGCAAACTCAATGAGGGCTTTGAGGCTTTGGGGATTGAAGTGTGCAAAGCCAATCTACAGCGTATCCCCAACAATCCCATCACACTCACTGAAGAACAAATACTTGAAAGTGAAAAATTGTTAGACAAAATCGAAGAAGACGACGATGTTCAGGCGGTTTATACAAATATCCAATAATCAAGGCTAGGATGAGATCCTAGCTCATTTATTCCCCCTACCCCCATTTCTTGCTAATGCAAATCTTTCCAAACTCTACGCTTCCAAAGATAAGCTATCACAGCCATAATGGCAGAATAAAGCATTAGCTTGATTCCCAAAGACTCTCTCTCTGCTTTTTTGGGATCTGCGATTTCTTCCATATAAGACAAGACTTGCTTCTCTGCCTTTTCGCTCAATCCTACGCGTGGCATAGAGGTTCCGGGAAGCATTTTTTGAGGATCATTGATGAATAGCTCCAAATAATGCGCACCCTTACTTCTAAACATCATCGAAAGATCTGGTGCGGGTGCTCCAAGATACTCTTGCACAAGCTTTGATGGGGTTGCTACTTGAATCCCTTTGAGCCCATTGATTCCGTCATATTTCATCTCGTGACATCTCGAACAAGCTTGGACAAACACCTCTCGGTTGCTCATTTCTTGAGGAGCAATACTCTTGAGATATGCCACAATATCAGCGATTTGCTGATCATCAAGCGTGCCGGCAATAACACTCATTTGGTAGAGATCTTCTTTGCCCTCAAGTTTTTTGTCAAGCATTGCCACTTTGAGTGGATCTTTCAAAAACGCACTCAAAAATTCAGGAGCATACAAATAACCCATCTCTTTCAAATCTGGTCCTTGAACTCCATCAGCATTACGCGCTTTCAATTCATTCTCTGGAGTTGTGACATTATGGCACCCTGCACAATTATTCTCCACAAGCACCTTGCCTGATTCTGCATTGCCTGGCAACATCACCTGCAAATCTTTCACATCTTTGAATTGATAATCTGCTGGTGCTTTTTTGGGATGAAACACAGAGTGAGCAAGGGGTTCAACGCCCCAATAAATCACTCCAACAATCACAACTAGAATCGCCAAAATCTTTATTTCCCTCATTTAACACCTCCTTTTTCACATCTTGTAATCAATGGGAGCATAATAAACAACCCGATAAATATCACCGAAGCACCGAAGCCAACCCATACATTCGCCCCCTCCGGAGGAAGTTTCCCAAAAATTGTCAAGACAATCATATCCACAAGCAACAACACAAACCAGATGAAAAATGCTGGACGCTTGTGTGCAGGATCCACGACATGACTGCGATCCAAAAATGGCAATAAGAAAAATATCACATTAGCCAATCCAAACATCGCAAGACCAAAATCTGCACTAAAGAAAAAGCCTCTCAAAATTTCATAGCTCCACAAAAAATACCATTCTGGATAAATATGTGCGGGGGTTTTGAGATTGTCTGCAGGATCGAAGTTGATTGGATCAAGGGCAAAACCATAGTTATAGCACACAAGGAAAAAGAACAATGTCAAGAAAATAAAGACAACAAAAATATCTTTGGATAAAAATGCGGGCCAAAATGGAATCACTTTTGATTCTTTTTTCTGTCCTTCCATATATTTTTTGGCTTCAAGTTCAAAATCAAGATGCTCGCCCTCTTCATTATTCACATGTGGCACCCTCAAAGTATAGAAATGCAACGCAATAACGCTCAAAATCAATACAGGCAACAAGCAAACATGCAACATAAAAAATCTTGTCAATGTCGCATCTGCCACACTATAATCCCCTCTAATCCACTCGACAACATCAGGTCCAATAAAAGGAATCCCACCAAAAAGATTGGTAATCACCACAGCAGCCCAATAGCTCATCTGCCCCCAAGGCAACATATATCCACTGAAAGCCTCTGCAGAAAAGAGAACAAACAAAAGCATTCCGCTAATCCAAATAATCTCTCTTCCTTTTTTGTAAGAGCCATAATAAATCCCTACAAACATATGGATATAAATGATCAAAAACACCATACTCGCACTGACTGCGTGAATGTTACGCCACAACCAACCATAAGCCACCTCTGTCATAATCGTGTAATTCACGCTATTAAAAGCAAGATTGGTATCAGGTTTGTAATACATCAACAAAAACAATCCAGAAACAAAAAGCATTGTAAATAGCACAAGCAGCACCACACCCATCGCCCAAAGAAAATTGATGTTTTTTGGGACCCAATATTCTGTCATCAAAACTTTTGTAAGCGTTCTGATTGCGATTCTTTGATCAAGCCAATCAATCAACCCATTTGCCTTTTTGATTTCAGCCATTATTTACCTCCTTTAATTGCAAGTTGCTGATATTCTTCTCCAGCTTCACCCAAAAGCAATTTTTTGCCGCCATCAATCAGTTTGAATGGTGGTATCTCCATTGGCACAGGAGGTGGCGTTCCGGGCTCATTGATCCCTGATGAATTGAAGCGTCCTCCATGACATGCACACAAAAATTCCTTTTTGCTTGATTCGTATCCGGGGATACATCCCAAATGTGTGCAGATCTGAACTCCGATCGTATAAATTGCATCACCGATTTTGATATTCCTTTTTCCTAAAAACTTTTCTGCATCCGGATCATCTTTTGCCATCCTAAGAATATATACAGGCTTCTTTCTCCATTCTACGGTCATGATTTCCCCCTCTTGCAACGCAGAAATATCAACCGTTGTAAAACCCGCAGATACCACACTTGGAAGTGGATCCCAAGTTTTTTTCATTGCAATCAGCGAAGCCACTGCACCAAAGGCAACGCCACCACCAAGAGCCATACCGATAAAATCTCGTCTTTGATTTTCAGACATCCTCTCTACACTCCTTCTGTCAATTTTTGGTCCTCCAAAAATTTATCAATCATCATCTCCATTGCCAATCCAACAACAAAAACTCAGCTAAAAATTTTAGAAAAACTCTTAATTTTAGCTAAAAAAAACAATGTGAGACACACAACTGATATAATCCACCAACCATTTGCTACTTATATGCAACAATGCTACTTATATGCAACAAAAGGATTGACATTGAATACATTGATCACACAATCTCACAAGCAAATCATTAACGCGATGATTAGATTTTTGAAAACTCAAACCAAAAAACGCGGATTTTCTCGCGTCGTTTATGGTCTTAGTGGGGGTTTGGATAGTGCGATTGTCGGGAGATTGTCCCAAATGGCATTTGGCAAAAACGCCACGGCACTTCTAATGCCCACAAGCCTAAGCTCCAAAGAGAATCTACAAGACGCACGCGATTTTACCAATCACTTCGACATCCCCCACCATATTATCAGCCTATCAGACTATGAGCCTATCTTGCAAAAATACCCCAAAATGAGCAAAGAGCGTTTTGGCAATCTGTGTGCCAGACTAAGGATGATGATACTCTATGACTACTCTGCACAAGAACATGCCCTAGTTGTTGGCACAAGCAACAAAACAGAACGCATATTGGGCTATGGCACCATTTATGGTGATCTAGCCTATGCTATCAATCCGATTGGCAATTTTTACAAAACAGAGCTTTTTGAACTTGCTCATCATCTTGAGATTCCGCACTCTATCATCCACAAAAAACCAAGTGCAGATCTCTTTGAGGGGCAGACCGATGAGGAGGATTTGGGCTTCTCATACCAAGAAATTGACCATTTGTTACAAAAAATTGAAGAGCGAAAATTAAATTTGTATAAGACAGATGTAATTTTTGATATGATTCGGGGCGAATTTTCACAATCTTTGCTTAGCAGTGTTTTAACGAGGATTAGCAAGAATAGCTTTAAAAACAAGGGTCCAAGTATTTTTACTTCACGCACCCACAAAAGTAAGGAGTCAGCACAATGAATACAAATATCCCGTTTTTTTTATACGATATTCACACCGATGATTTGCCATCCATTTCACAGACTATTTTGAATTATTCCACATCCGACTCGAATCGACAAAAAAAACCCATAGATTATGTGGAATTATTGGAGCAAAAAACTCAAGAAATCACACAAGTCAAACATTCTGTTGTCGTGCGTTCAAAAATCTCTGCACTCCTACTTGCGTTGCAAACAATAGGTATCAAACGCAACCATCGCGTCATTTGCTCTGTCTATTGCCACCCATTTGTGCCAGAGTGTATCCGATATTTTGAAGCAGAACCAATCTTTGTGGATATTCATCCAGAAAACCTAGCAATGCTGCCAGAGAAATGCGAAGAGATTTTGACCAAAAAAGCAGGGAAAAAAGACGATCGTATCAAAGCAATCATTGTGTCTCATATTGGCGGAATGCTTTGTGATATGGAGCCTTTTTACAAAATCAAAGATGAATACAATATAGGCATTATCGAAGATATCAGCTCATCCATTTGGCTCAAAAATACAAAAGGGAATTTTGTAGGATCAGATCTTAGGACAGATTTCACTATCCTCTCCTATCTCCCAAGTATGAAGGGCAAATTGTTTCTTGCCGGAGCAGTTCTCACAAACAATGCTATTTTTGCAGAAAAATGTCGGACACTACGCTACCACTCTTATATCGGAGAAAATGCCAATAGTGGCTTGTTTTATGATGTTATCGATATGAGCTTAGATCATTCTGTGTCCATCGTTTCTGCACACCTTGCATATCTCACTTGCAAACAATATGCAGAGCAAGAGCTAAGACGCAAAGAGATTGCAAAAATGTATCAAGAAGGCTTGTCGGACTTAGAAGGCGTGATGCTTCCTCAAGAAAAAGAAACCAATATCTACTCTCTATTTATTGTGAGATTCAACAAAGGTCGCGACAGAATCGCCTCACAACTCAAAGAAGCAGGGATCGAAACGATGTTGCATTTCATCCCAATCAACTTCTTAAGCTATTACAAAAACAAATTTGAACTAAAAGTTACGCAATTCCCAAATGCCCTTGATGTCTATCAAGAGGCACTCTCTCTGCCCATTTATTTGGGAATGTCTGATGATGATGTAACGCAAGTGATTCAGGCAATTAGAAATATCTTGAAGGCTGACAAGGAGTAATGCGTCTTATTGATCGATATTTTTACAAACCTCTATGGTGGCAAAAGATTCTTATCTTTCTTTTGTTGCCTATTTCTTATTTTTATTGCCTATGTGCATACCTCAAAAGAAAATTATCGACAAAGCTTGATTTTGGCATTCCTATCATCAGTGTTGGCAACCTAGTCGTCGGAGGCAGTGGCAAAACACCTTTCATCATACAAATAGCCAACGCCTTCCCCGATCGCAAAATCGCCATTATTTCTAGAGGCTACAAGCGTAAAAGCAAAGGATTGGTCATAGTGTCCAATCAAGGCACCATACAATGCAGTCCTCAAGAATCAGGCGATGAGCCCTATTTGATCGCCCAAAGCGTGAAACACGCAACGGTCATTGTTTGCAAAAATCGCAAACAGGCGATTTTACAAGCCAAAGAAATGAGAAATGAAATCGTATTTTTGGATGATGGATTCCGATTTAATTTCAAAAAATTAAACATTGTCCTCAAGCCCAAACTTCAGCCGTATTATCCTTTTTGTCTCCCTAGTGGAATGTATCGAGAATGGAAACATCTTGATCAAGAAGCTGATCTAGTCATACAAGAAGGCGAGGATTATGTTCGTGAAGTCAGTGTCAAAAACGCAACCAAGCGTATGCTCCTTGTGACAGCCATTGCTAGCCCCTCAAGACTTGAGGAATTCTTGCCAGATGTCGTAGGCAAAATCTACTACCCCGATCACGCCACTTTCCAAACAAAAGAGCTTCAAGAAAAGATTCAGCAATACAATGCCACAAGCCTACTCATCACTTCCAAAGATTATGTCAAGCTCAAGGACACGGGATTTGAGCTTAGCCTTTTGGAACTTCAGCTACGCATCAAAGATAGCGTTTTGCAAACGATTGCAACTTATATTCAAGGAGAACTGAGCAATGAAAGCCCCACACTTTAGCCTTCCCAATCAAGATGGGATGATGACTTCCCTACAAAACTTATTGCATCGCACACTTGTGCTTTATTTCTATCCCAAAGACAACACGGCAGGTTGCACCTTGGAAGCTCAAGATTTTACGCAACTCATTGGTGAGTTTGACAAATGCCAAACAAACATCGTGGGAATCAGTCCCGATAGTGTCAAAAGCCATAAGAATTTTATCGCCAAACACGATCTTGGGATTATGTTGCTTAGCGACGGAGACAAAAGTGTCAGTGCTCAATATGGTGCCTTTGGCGAGAAAAAACTTTATGGCAAAACCTATCAGGGGATCATACGCTCCACTTTTGTGATTGCCCAAAATGGCGACATACTGCACTCTTGGAAAAATGTCAAAGCCAAAAATCACGCCAAAGAAGTTTTGGAATGGATTCAACACCACAGACCCTAATCCCCCAATCAACTAAAAGACTAGATTGTTGCCCCTCCTCTAGTCGCACCCTCCCAAAGCCATATTTTCTAGCAAGATAAATTGCACAAAGCTTTTTGATCCTCACAAAAGTTTCTGTATCTCAACACACCAACCTATCTTATAAAAATCTTATGCTTTTGCCCTAAGATTGACAACAAATAGACTTCTCTCATCCAAAAATCACTTTGTGATACTCAAACTTAGCTTGAGTTTTCAAAATCAGGTTTAGCCCCCCCACAAACCAACTTCAACAAAAAATCCAATCCCACAAAAATAACCGACAAGCATTGTCTTGCTTCAAAGGGATTAGCGGTATGATTACCTACCTCTAATCTTAGGTTTAAATGCCCCCATAAGAATTTCAATCAACAATGGCAACGCATTGTTTTGCCCTACAATCCTCCTGCTTAAGAAACTCATGGCTCAACACCCCGGCTTCTACAGATTGTTTTGCAAGCTCTAGCATTTGAGGTATCATCGGAATCAAAAACACATTCCACACTTTCCCCCGAGCACATTGCACCAATCACGATATGAGAAAGTATCCCGCCTACATACATAATATTTGCAATCTCACCCAAAAACGCAACAACTTTGTTCAACTTCTCTCCTTCAGTATGAATTAGAAGGCATTATAACATTTTTACAATACTTGCCCCAAACCCACCCAATCCACCTAAATTCCGCAAAATCACACCAAACCCAGAGCATTGACAAGCAACTTATGAAGTAGCGAGGTTTGATATTTGATTAGGGGTTTTCAAGAGCTTGAAAAAAGGCTCCAAAGAGGCAAAACTTTTCAAAAAGATTCTAAAATCCAAAAAATCAAAACTCAAAACATCAAAGAGGGCAAAATCAGCAAAGAGCGTAGCCTCTCAAACCAATCTCAAGCAAAGAATCCAAACGCAAAAAATGACTAGCAAATGATGTGTTTTGCAAAATGAGCCTTGAAAATGAGAATATTGAATCTGCTTGGGGAATCTAGAAGCTTTTGAGCGATTCTAGAATCTCTTAGATTCTCTTTTGTGAGGCTTGGCTTGAGGAACTCTACTCTTTAGCAATTTTTGAATCTTTGGGGGGGTTCTCTTTGAGGTTGCTTTGGCAAAAGCACACTTTTTGGAGTTCTAGGGTTTAGTCACTCAATCTTGATTGATTGAAGTGTGGTTTTGGGTGATTTGAGAATCTATGAGAGGGAGTTCTTGAAGGTTTTGGAATTTGTTTGACAAGCACGGATTCGGGGTGTTTGGTTTGATTGGAGCAAGTTTGCAAATCCTCTATTTGGGATTTCTTTAATTAATTCCTACTTTTACAAAAGCACACTTTTTGAGTTTGCAAACTTGATTTGAATCTTGTTTTAAATTAGCTTGATTATTTTCTTGGGGGAGTTGAGGGGGGGCTATATTCTTTGGCAATTCTAGAATCTTTCTGATTCTATCTTTTTGGTGTTTGCTTTGAAAAAACACATTTCCCAATTTTTCAAGCTTGGCTTGGATTCTCTTTTCAAGTTGCTTTGCATAAACCACCCTTTATACAATTCTAGAATCCCCTAGGATCTCTCTTAAGGGGGGCAAGGGGAACTTATAGCAAGCGTTCCCCTTATCCCCCTTAACAACCCCCATAACCCCAGCATTGCATTAGCAAGGCTCGTTCAAGATTACATTGACTTGGAATCTTTTTGGGTCCTACAAGGTTGGTTTAGGAGGCGGTTTTCATTGCCTTTATAGCTTAGTGAGGGTTTTTGTATTTTTTAGGGTTTTTTGAGAGTTTGCAAAGAGATTCTAAAAAACAAACTTGAAACACCAAGGAATCAAAACAAAGTCAAGTTAATGTGGGTAACACACAAAAAGCGGGCAGGGGTTTGGGGGATTTTAAGGGGGATAAGGGGGGTGCCTCGCAATAAACCCCCTTGTCCCCCTTAAGAGAGAAAGCACTTTAAGATTCAATTATTAGAAAGCGTGCTTGTGCAAAAGTAATCTCGAGCAAGATTTCATCAAATTTGAAAAACCAAGAATCCGTGCTTCATTCAAACTAAGATTCAACAACAAAAAATCACCAAAAGAGCATAGCCCCTCAAGCCAACTTGCAAAGAAAGCCTCAAAGATTCCAGAATCCCCCAAAAGTATGTTTCTGCAAAACTAACCCAAAAAGAAAGCTTTAAGCCAACTTTGAATCACTCCAAAGTCGTGTTTCATTCAAGCCAACCCCAAAAAAGAAACCAAGAGATTCTAGAATTAGCAAACAAGCGTTATTCTACGAAAGCATATTTTGATATTTCAAACTTGGTTTGTTCTTTCTTTTGAAGTTGGTTTGGACAAAAGGGTGATTTTGTGTGTTTCTAAAATCTCTCAGTTTCTCTTTTTTGGGATTACTTTGGCAAAAACCACGCTTCTTGGCTTTTTATGTTTGACTAAAACTCCCAAATCCGTGCTTCACTCAAACCAAGATTCAACAACCAAAGAATCCCCTCAAGAGTATAGAGCCTCTCAAGCCAATTTCAAAAGGAAACCCTTAGAGATTCTAGAATCCCCCAAAGAGTATAGCCTCCTCCCATTCAACTTTTCCAACCATCTTGAGCCTAAAGTTTTCAAACCATTAAGCCATAACAAGACACAGAAATAAGAATTCATAAAAACAATCAACATAAAAGCAAAAAGATTAAAAAAGAAAGAATTGAAGTAAATCCCAACCCTGCATCGACCTACATTCCCACACTTGAAAAGTGCAGTATCATCAGCGATGAGGAGCTTAACTTCCAGGTTCGGAATGGAGCTGGGTGTGACCTCCTCTCTATAGACACAGGGAAAAGGGAATAGAAGATAAAAGCTTATCCTCTATTCCCTTTTCTAAGGGGATTATAACACATTGTTTCAAGCCTTGAAGCCAAAAGCTTCTTTGTAATAAGTCTATACACTCAATAAGGCAGTGATGCTCAAACATTACAAGAGCTTATCTAAATAAATAAGCCAAACGGTCTATTAGTATTGGTCAGCTAAATGTATTACTACACTTACACATCCAACCTATCAAGCAAGTAGTCTTCTTGCGACCTTCAGGGAAAGTTTATCTTAGAGTTGGCTTCCCGCTTAGATGCTTTCAGCGGTTATCACATCCGTGCGTAGCTACCCAGCGATGCCCTTGGCAGAACAACTGGTACACTAGTGGCACGTCCATCCCGGTCCTCTCGTACTAGGGACAGCTCTCCTCAACTTTCCTACGCCCACGGCAGATAGGGACCGAACTGTCTCACGACGTTCTGAACCCAGCTCGCGTACCGCTTTAAATGGCGAACAGCCATACCCTTGGGACCTGCTCCAGCCCCAGGATGCGATGAGCCGACATCGAGGTGCCAAACCTCCCCGTCGATGTGAGCTCTTGGGGGAGATCAGCCTGTTATCCCCGGGGTACCTTTTATCCTTTGAGCGATGACCCTTCCACACAGAATCACCGGATCACTATGACCGACTTTCGTCTCTGCTTGACTTGTTTGTCTTACAGTCAGGCTGGCTTATGCCATTACACTCAACTTGCGATTTCCAACCGCAATGAGCCAACCTTTGCAAGCCTCCGTTACTTTTTAGGAGGCGACCGCCCCAGTCAAACTACCCACCAGACATTGTCCTGCTTATGGATAACATAAGCCAGTTAGCAGACAGAAACATTAAGGGTGGTATCTCAAGGATGGCTCCATCTCCACCGGAGTGAAGATTTCAAAGCCTCCCACCTATCCTGCGCATAATGCTCCCATCGGCAGTGTCAAGCTGTAGTAAAGGTCCACGGGGTCTTTCCGTCTTGCCGCGGGTAGGAGGAATTTTCACCTCCACTACAATTTCACTGAATCCCTGGTTGAGACAGCTCCCATCTCGTTACGCCATTCATGCAGGTCGGTATTTAACCGACAAGGAATTTCGCTACCTTAGGACCGTTATAGTTACGGCCGCCGTTTACTCGGGCTTCAATTCAAAGCTTCACCTTGCGGCTGACTAATCCTCTTAACCTTCGAGCACCGGGCAGGCGTCACACCTTATACTTCCTCTTACGAGTTTGCAAAGTGCTGTGTTTTTGGTAAACAGTCGGGAGGGACTCTTTGCTGAGACCACATTGCTGTGGCACACCTTATCGCGAACTTACGGTGCTAGTTTGCAGAGTTCCTTAACCAGAGTTCTTTCACGCGCCTTAGAATACTCATCTCATCTACCTGTGTCGGTTTGCGGTACGGGCAACATTAGCTAAACTTAGAAGCTTTTCTTGGCACGACGGTATCAGTGATTCTCTCTTCCATCCGAAGACTTCAAAGAGCCTGTCAGGTTTGTGATACAGGAGCGGATTTGCCAATCTCCCAACTTACACCTTTCGACCAACTATTCCATCAGTTGGCTCACCTAACCCTATGCGTCCCTCCATCGCACACTAATGTTGGTATAGGAATATTAACCTATTTGCCATCGCCTACCCCTTTCGGACTCGGCTTAGGACCCGACTAACCCTACGATGACGAGCATCGCGTAGGAAACCTTAGACTTACGGCGAATATGATTCTCACATATTTTATCGCTACTCATTCCTGCATGCTCACTTCGCATCGCTCCAGCACTCCTTACCGGTATACCTTCAACGCTGATACGAACGCTCTTCTACCACTTGCACACAAGGTGCAAATCTACAACTTCGGTGTCTATCTTAGCCCCGTTATATTTTCTGCGCAAAATCACTAGACCAGTGAGCTGTTACGCTTTCTTTAAAGGATGGCTGCTTCTAAGCCAACCTCCTGGTTGTCTGAGTAACTTCACATCATTTTCCACTTAGAATAGAACTTGGGGACCTTAGTTGGTAGTCTGGGTTGTTCCCCTCTTGACGATTGATTTTATCACCCACCGCCTGACTCCCAAGATAGGGTAATAGGTATTCGAAGTTTGACAGGGTTTGGTACCGCGGTGAGCAGCCCTAGCCCAATCAGAGCTCTACCCCCTATTACTATTACTTGAGGCTATACCTAAATATATTTCGAAGAGAACCAGCTATCACTGAGTTTGTTTGGCCTTTCACCCCTATCCACAGCTCATCCCAACCCGTTTCAATGGGTACGAGTTCAGTCCTCCATAAGCTATTACACTTACTTCAACTTGGCCATGGATAGATCACTCAGCTTCGGGTCTGCAGCATCTGACTAAACGCCCTTTCAGACTCGCTTTCGCTACGGCTTCGCGTTTGCTTAACCTCGCCAGATACCACAACTCGCAGGATCATTATGCAAAAGGCAGTCCGTCACCCTGATAAATCATAGGGCTCCGAATGATTGTAGGCAGATGGTTTCAGGTTCTATTTCACTCCGCTCACTGCGGTTCTTTTCACCTTTCCCTCACGGTACTTGTGCACTATCGGTCAAAGAGTAGTATTTAGGGTTGGAGAGTGGTCTCCCCGGCTTCAGCCCGGATTTCTCGTGTCCTGGCCTACTCTGGATCCTGCTACCTAGCAATCACTTTTCATATACGGGGCTATCACCCTCTGTGGCTAACTTTTCCAAGTTATTCTACTAAATGATTGCAGTGGATATTGCAGTCCTCAACCCCAAGTGCAAGCACTTGGTTTGCCCTCTTCCCCGTTCGCTCGCCGCTACTAAGAGAATCTCTATTGATTTCTTTTCCTCTAGGTACTGAGATGTTTCACTTCCCTAGGTTCGCTCCATTTAAGGTAATACATATCTCTATGTATTGGGTTGCCCCATTCGGAAATCTACGGATCAAAGCTTCTTGACAGCTCCCCGTAGCTTATCGCAGTCTAGTACGTCCTTCATCGCCTCTCTTTGCCAAGGCATCCACCATCTGCCCTTAAAAGCTTATTTATTGCTTTTAAAGTATTGATAAAACTGCTTGTAATGAATGATTCTAAGTCATCACTGCCTTATTGAATGTATTGCTACACTCTTTTAAAGCAGAGTTATTGTAGTCTTATTACTATAGGCTATTAACAATGATAAATCAAATAACGCTTAGACAAAAGTCTAATCTAAACCTTTGATAAAGACTTAGATTAGACTTTGAAATCTTGGTGGAGAATAGCGGGATCGAACCGCTGACCTCCTGCGTGCAAAGCAGGCGCTCTCCCAGCTGAGCTAATTCCCCTTATGGTGGGCTTAGGAGGACTCGAACCTCCGACCTCACCCTTATCAGGGGTGCGCTCTAACCACCTGAGCTATAAGCCCCAATGCACCAAAGATAAATAATCTCTGAAAACTAAGCAAAAGAAGTCAAGTTGAAGCAAAGCAAATGAATGCTTGCTTATCTCTCTTGAAAGGAGGTGATCCAACCGCAGGTTCACCTACGGTTACCTTGTTACGACTTCACCCCAGTCGCTGCATCCGCCGTGGACGGTAGCCAGTTTAGCATCCCGGCTTAAGGCGAATACAACTCCCATGGTGTGACGGGCGGTGAGTACAAGACCCGGGAACGTATTCACCGTGACATGGCTGATTCACGATTACTAGCGATTCCAGCTTCATGTAGTCGAGTTGCAGACTACAATCCGAACTGAGAGATGTTTTTGAGATTTGCTCCACCTCGCGGTATTGCGTCTCTTTGTGCATCCCATTGTAGCACGTGTGTAGCCCTAGGCGTAAGGGCCATGATGACTTGACGTCGTCCTCACCTTCCTCCTCCTTACGAAGGCAGTCTCCTTAGAGTGCTCAGCCGAACTGCTAGCAACTAAGGACGAGGGTTGCGCTCGTTGCGGGACTTAACCCAACATCTCACGACACGAGCTGACGACAGCCGTGCAGCACCTGTTTTCAAGCTCCACAGAAGTGGCACTCCGCTATCTCTAGCAGATTCTATCAATGTCAAGCCTAGGTAAGGTTCTTCGCGTATCTTCGAATTAAACCACATGCTCCACCGCTTGTGCGGGTCCCCGTCTATTCCTTTGAGTTTTAATCTTGCGACCGTACTCCCCAGGCGGAATGCTTAATGCGTTAGCTGCATTACTGCCCTGACAAGCAGGGCAACAACTAGCATTCATCGTTTAGGGCGTGGACTACCAGGGTATCTAATCCTGTTTGCTCCCCACGCTTTCGCGCATCAGCGTCAGTTATGTTCCAGCAGGTCGCCTTCGCAATGAGTATTCCTCTTGATCTCTACGGATTTTACCCCTACACCAAGAATTCCACCTACCTCTCCCATACTCTAGAAAAGTAGTTTCAAATGCAGTTCTATAGTTAAGCCATAGGATTTCACATCTGACTTACTTTCCCGCCTACGCGCTCTTTACGCCCAGTGATTCCGAGTAACGCTTGCACCCTCCGTATTACCGCGGCTGCTGGCACGGAGTTAGCCGGTGCTTATTCGTTAGATACCGTCATAATCTTCTCTAACAAAAGGAGTTTACAATCCTAAAACCTTCATCCTCCACGCGGCGTTGCTGCTTCAGGCTTTCGCCCATTGAGCAATATTCCCTACTGCTGCCTCCCGTAGGAGTCTGGACCGTGTCTCAGTTCCAGTGTGTCCGTTCACCCTCTCAGGCCGGATACCCGTCATAGCCTTGGTGAGCCATTACCTCACCAACAAGCTGATAGGACATAGGCTGATCCTTTAGCGAAAAACTTTCCCCCGTAGGGAGTATCCAGTATTAATCACCGTTTCCAGTGGCTATCCTAGACTAAAGGGCACATAACCTATGCATTACTCACCCGTGCGCCACTAATCCACTTCTAGCAAGCTAGAAGCTTCATCGTTCGACTTGCATGTATTAGGCACGCCGCCAGCGTTCACTCTGAGCCAGGATCAAACTCTCCATAAAAAATGGAAGTTTGAGCCAAAGAATGAATCAGTGGCTAAACTCTCCATAAAAGTGTTTGTCCCAAAACTCTGTGTATCACAAGTTATAACTTCAATATAGAAAAATCTATACGGGTTATAAGAGTTGTAATGACATCAGAATATTAAGTCTTATTTTTTAAAGTCTTTGTTTGACTTGTAAAGGTTAATACTTAACATTCTTTTGCTTAGTTGTCAAAGATCATTATCTTATTTCAATATCTCAAAAAGACAAAGCTATAAAATAGAACAACCAAATCAATGTTTCAAAACATTTCTAAATGACTAAATTAAAACAATAGTTTTTTGAATCATAAAAATTAAAAAACAAAGCCAAAATCTAGGAGATAAAAAGTGTCTCACTGATTGGGAAGTGCAATCATACAAACAATAAACTTAAAATCTGCTGAAGTTTTTGAAAAAGGGGGGGAATTTATTTGAAATAAGAAAAGATATTGTGCCAAACAGCATCTTAAAGAAACTGCCTAGCATATTGTTCGCCAATTTCAAATGCTTTGATATTGAGATCTAATACTTTTTTGGGAACTTTGGATTTCATAACCTCAAAAACCACATCACGCTCAATCGCATTTGATAATTCTACACTGACACCCAACGCAACAACAGATTGCGTCACTACATTTCCAATCTCATTTTTGGCAATCGAAATAATAGGAATCTCAATAATTTTAAAATGGCTCTTATCCTCTTGGCTTGGTGTAACAAGATTGGAATCTACAACAATGATCCCACCTTTTTTGATTCCAGTTTTGAACTGATTGTAACTCACTTGAGCGGTAGAAAGCATAAAGTCAATACTTCCCTCCGTTGCATAAGGATAAAAAATCGGTTCTTCATCAAGCAAAATATCTACTTTTGTCGGACCACCACGCACTTGGCTTGTGTAACTTGCAGCTTTAATGGCATAGCCACCATTGCACATTTTTGCCTCAGCCAATATTTCTCCAGCTAACAACACCCCCTGTCCTCCAACTCCACTAAAACGCAACTGCTTTCTCATTTTTTCTCTCCCCGTGCCATCAAACGCACTTGCTCATAAGCTTCGCAATATTCTTGAGCTTCCCTCTGATACAAAATACCGCTAGGAAATTTTCCAACTTTCTCTTCGTCACTCAACATTTCAAATTTTGCCTTTGGAATACTAAGAGAATCAATCCACTTGAGGCAATCCACAGCCTCGCCCATTTTGTTTTTGCGACCCAAATTAATATGGCAATTGCTAAACACCTCAACAAAGCTAAATCCCTTGTGAGCAAAACTTTGGCTTAAGGTTTTTTGCATTTTCTTGGGCTCCAACACGCTTTCTCGTGCTACAAATGTCGCTCCCGCAGATTGTGCCAAAGAACAGGCATCAAAGTTTGGATCGATATTTCCATATTGAGCGGTTACAGTCCAAAACCCTTGTGGAGTTGTGGGGGAAGTTTGAGAATTAGTCAAACCATAAATAAAGTTATTCACCAAAACAAGATTAAGATCGATATTGCGACGACAGGCGTGTATCGTATGGTTTCCTCCGATAGCCAATGCATCCCCATCTCCACACACAACGATCACCTTTTTGTCAGGATTTGCAAGTTTAATGCCAGTTGCATAAGCCAAAGCCCTCCCGTGTGTTGTATGCACGGTATTACAATCAATATAAGAGCTCATACGCCCACTACAACCAATTCCACTCACCACACAAATGTCTTTTTTATCCCAACCATTTGCGTCAATTGCCCCAATAATGGCTTTCAAAATGACGCCATCACCACATCCCCAACACCATAAAGTAGGCAATTTATCTGTGCGTAAATATGCATTATAATCTACAGCCATTATTGTCTCCTTGAAATAATTTGCTTAATTCTCTGTGTCATTACATCTGGATCGATAGGACGCCCATCGGCTTGACCCAAAAACTCTACTTTTTCTTGCAAAACACCCTCAATCTCATAAAGATATTGCCCTTGATTCAATTCGATCACAATGACACATTTTGCTTTTCCCAACAACTCTTGAAGTTTGTTGGGGGCAAGGGGATAAAGAAGCTTTGGAGAAAGGATCCCAATTTTTATCCCCTCATTTCTTAGAGCATTCACTGCTTCAACTGCCGAAAGATAGACAGAGCCATAAGCTACAATCATTATTTCTGCATCATCAGCTTCATAACCCACAAATTCACTCAAATCTTCTGCACGCGTTTTGATCTTGCCACACAAACGATCAATCAATGCTTGAGCCAACTCCCTATCTTCGCTAGGGAAGCCGCCTTTGCCGTGATGAAGTCCTGTGACATGATAATAATATCCACCAAAAAAAGGATTGAGGACTGCGGGGGTATTCTCGGCAACGCCATAAGGAAAATACTCCTTTGGATCTCCTTCAAAAACTTTGCGTTTGGATATTTTCAACTCATTGATTTCGGGTAAAAAAACCTTACCATACATATGTCCAATGCTTTCATCAAGCAACAAAAACACTGGAGTCATCAATTCTTCAGCAAGATTAAATGCCTTGATTGTTTGCATATAAACTTCTTCCAATGTAGAAGGAGCCACAACAACAGCTTGAAAATCCCCGTGTGTTGGATGCTTCACAAACTCCACATCACCTTGAGAAACCCTTGTGGGTAGTCCCGTTGATGGACCACCACGCATAACATCTACAATCACCAAAGGAGTTTCTGTCATAAACGCATAGCCAATCTGCTCGGCTTTCAGAGAGATGCCCGGTCCTGAACTTGCAGTCATTGCTTTTGCGCCACTCATTGAAGCACCCAAAGCCACACAAATCCCACTAATCTCATCTTCCATCTGGATAAAAGTTCCATTGATTTTTGGAAGCCTTACACTCATTTCGTGCGCTATTTCACTTGATGGGGTGATAGGATACCCTCCAAAAAAATTACAACCACAATCAATCGCAGCTAATGCCACCAATTCATTTCCATTGATAATCAACTCTCTCATTCACATCCTCCAAATTCAGCCGGAAGCATAAAGTGGTTTGCTTTGATTTTTTTGCCTCTTTCTTGTGCCTCGTGGCTACTTTTGGCAAATTTGTATTCTCCTTTATCTGCTACAAAAATTGCAAAATCCGGGCAATGTGTTTCACACTCACGACAACCAATGCAACTATCTTTGAAAGAAACCTCAGCAACCTTGCCTAAGATTTTTTTAGAATCCAAACGCATCGACAAAACACCAACTGGACAAACCGATGCACAAATATCACACCCCTTGCACCTTTCTTCTATCACCCATACAGGCACATCTTTCATACGCCCTCCTTAACAAAGCTTCTAAACTCGAGATTATATTAACTAAAAGCCTAACATTACCATTTTATTTTTGAAAATTTTTCAAATGCTCTTGATAGCTCGTAGAAAAACTATGTTTCCCCTCTTTGTTTCTCACAAAATAGAGATATGGGACATCAGCAGGTTTCAATGCAGCCCTGATAGATTCTACACTAACACTACCGCTAGGACACGCAGAGATACCTTTGTGTTTATAGGTATTATAAGGGCTTTGATCTTCGCGAATGCGTTGTGGGGTAACTTTACTATGAGAATACTTCCCATAATTCAAACTTCCATCCATTTGCAAAGCCATACCCCTAGCAATCCGATTGTCAATGACAGCAGAAATCAAAGGCATTTCATCAATACCTGCAGATTCTTTTTGGATAATTGAAGCCTTGCTCAATGTTTTTTTCCACTGCAAACTATCAATAGACAAACCAAAATCCCTAGCTATTGTGATGTATTGCTTTTGAGAGTATGAGAGCAAGTGCTCAAGCAAATCTTTGGCACCAATGCCATAAGGGACCCTATAAGTCTGTGGAATGAAATTGCCCTCTTCACACTCCACCATACCCACATACTCTCTCCACAAAGTTTCTTTGGGTATTTGAAGCACGCGTGCAATTTCTTCAAAAAAGAAATAAGTCGTTTCTCCGGGGATCAATGTAATGCTAACAAGTGCGGATTTGGAACGCGTGATTTTATAGAGCAAATCAGCCTTTTTGATTTGTGTCTCACCCAAATCAATCCATCCCATTTGCGGATGCCCCAAAAAACGCAAAAACCAAGAATCCAAACGATTGGTATCAATTTGTATGCTACCCAAATATGCTATAATGGATTTAATTGAGCCATTGGGAACGACAATCAGTTTTGGCACAGAAATCACTAAATTACAATAAAAAAGAATACAAATGCATAAACCAAAAAAGAAATCAAACAAAATCCTTATCACATTGAGTGTTCTGGGGGGATTCATTGCTATAGCCCTCTTATACTTTTTCTTTTTGCTCTCTTCTGGAATCCATTTACGCCATTTCCAAATCTACAACACCACCTTGAATGGATTATATCTAAAGCTAGACAATAAGCTAGTGCTCACGCTTGATGAGCTTGTTCTCACATCAGATCAAAGCGAAAGCTCCACACTCAATCCACAAGATGCTTTTGGTTGGTTTCAAAACAGCTTGATTGCGATGTCATATTTCCAAAAAATACAAATCAAAAAAATCATCTTCCCCAACAAAGAACAAGCTTCTATTCTGTATGATGGAAAACAATATGAGCTTATCTTCCCCTCGCTCAAAGCTCATTTTGAAATCACCCAAAAGCAAGACGATCTACTCTTGGAAGTCGAAAAACTTGACTTTGAGCAAATGCAGATCGCACTCAAAGGCAGTCTCAATTTCTCTCCACACAAAAAACAATTAGTTTTTAATCTTATCGCCAATACCTATCGCGAAAATATAAACGAAAGTGAAAAAGCCATTATCAAAGGAGATAGCAATCTCAAAAAACTCAATGTCCAAATCTATACCACGCCCATCAAAAATCTCAAGGCATTCCAAAAAGAGATTGCCCAACTCCCAACGCTTGATGATTGGCTCATGCAAAAAGCTTCATTTGATAGCATCAGGATCACCAATCTCTACTTCACCACAACGCTTGATGAGCGTTTTACAAAAAATCTCCTCAAAAGCCTCTATGCCGAAGTCCAAGTCAGCAATGTCAATCTCAAACTTCAAGAAGCACTAGAGCCTATCCAAACACCTTTGCTCACAATGCGTTACAAAAGCAACAAATTGGGTTTTGAGCTAGAGAATCCTACCTATGCAGACATCTCACTTCAGGGGAGCAAAGTGGAGATTCTTGATTTGGATTCAAACCCAAAAACCATTGTTTCACTGCGATCTACAAATGCTGTTTTGGATGAGCGTATGCATCAACTTCTACAAGCCTATGATGTGGATTTTGACATCAATCAATCCAGTTCTCTCCTTGATCTAAAGCTCCAGCTTGCATTCTCCACTAACCAAGACGACACGACACGCTTTGAAGCTTTGGGAGAAATCACTTCTCAAAATGCACAACTCGATATTTTTGGAATGCCATTGTTTGCCAAAACACTCAAAACCCAATTAGACATCACGCCAGAAGAACAAAAAATCTACATCACAGAAAGCGAGGTTGCACTTGAAAATCCAAAACTCTCAGGACTGATTGATTGCCAAATCGACTTGAACACCCAGCAACTTACAGGGGAGATCACTCCACAGCTTTTGGATATTTCATTTGGCGACACTCCAATCACCCAAATCCTAAAAATCCAAAATGCCACCCAGCCTTTTGATGTCCAACTTGACTTCGCAGATCAAACCACTCTTACGATTCCAGAGTTTGAAACCCAAATTATTTTTGATACCAACAAACAAATCAATCTAGAAAATCTTTCCAAACTCTATCCCTTCTCTCCAATGCTCCAACATTTAGCAATCCAAGCAGGTAGTGCAAACCTACAAACCAAAGATTTTGAACACTTCATCATCCAAACTCGCCTTAAGCAACTCACCTATCCTATTTTTGATTCACATTGGAATCCCATCACAGAGCTTGAAGCCACCATCAAAATAGACCCCCACAATTTCTCACTCGCAACCACAGACAATCATTTGCAAATCGATTTTCAAGATCAATTCCTCAAAGTCCTGCTCAAGAACTATTATTTCACCACCTCAGCAATTCAAGACAACAAAGTCCCTATACTTGCTTTTTTGGCAAAAAATCAGGAGCAAGAAGAAACAACAGAGGCACAACAGCAACATTCAGACACGCCGACTCTGAAAGTCTATTTCGAATCTCAAAACTCCAAAATCAAATACAAACAAGTGATTGTTCCTAGCGATGAGATTGTCATCAATTACAAAAACGGCAAAATCAAAGGGGATTTGATGTATAAAAATGGTATTGCCAATTTGGATTTTTATGATGACATTATCAAATTCAAAGCCAATAATTTTAGTCCATCATTTGTCAATACCTTATTTGGCAAAGATATCGTCGAAGGTGGATTATTTGGCATCAAAGGAATCTACAAAAACAAAGTATTGCGTGCAGAAGTTGAAATACAAAACACAATCTTTAAAAACTTCGCCACACTTCAAAATGTGCTTGGTTTGATTGATACCATTCCCTCACTGATTGTATTCAAAAAACCCGGGCTTGGTGCCAATGGATACCAAATCGAACAAGGACGCATTAGAATCAATCTCAACGATGAATATCTTGCTCTCAAAAAAATCGATTTGGTCGGCAATTCTATCGATGTGAGCGGTGGTGGGATTATCACACTTGCGACACAGGAAATGGATATTGCCCTAACAATTTCAACAATCAAATCCCTCTCTGAAGTTTTAAGCAAAATTCCAATTGTTGGATATTTATTATTAGGCAAAGAAGGTAAAATATCAACAGGTGTAATTTTGAAAGGAACGCTTGAAAAACCAAAATCTGAAGTCACAATCGCCGAAGATATCATCAGTGCGCCATTTAAAATCATCGAGAGAATCTTTACATCAGACTAAGGAGATCTTATGACACTTTTTGAGGGCAACCCAAACCAATCATACAAAGTTTGTGCCATACACACTCAAGATATGGCATTAAAAAATAGATTATTTTCGATGGGCATTTCCAAAGATGCAAAAATCACAATCGACTGCTTCACGCCAAACAAAGCCACCCTTGCAGTCCAAGTCAATCAAACCAAAATCGCTCTTAGAAACACAGAAGCACAAAACATTATCGTTGAGGCAATATGAGCCAAAAGGCACAAATCATCAAAAAACGATTCTTGTTGCACTATCAGCATCCAAAAACAGAATTGAAATACAACAATCTCTATGAGCTTCTTGTCTGTGTGATGCTTTCTGCACAATGCACTGATAAAAGAGTCAATCTCATCACCCCAGCCCTTTTTGCTACATATCCCACCATTGCCATCCTTGCTCAAGCAGATCTTGAAGAGGTAAAATCCCACATCCAAAGTTGTTCTTTTTTTAACAACAAGGCTCAAAACCTTATTGCAATGGCACAAAAAGTGATTCAAGATTTTGATGGCAAGATACCCCACACACAAGAAGAACTCAAAACGCTTCCGGGGGTTGGGCAAAAAACTGCCAATGTTGTTTTGATTGAGTATTTTGAGCAAAACTTTATGGCTGTGGATACTCATGTTTTTAGAGTTTCTCATCGTTTAGGACTTAGCAAATCAAAAACGGCGGCAAAAACAGAGGAAGATTTAGTAAAATTATTTAGAGATAATTTAAGTCCTTTACATCAAGCATTCGTTTTGTTTGGTCGCTATATTTGCAAGGCACTCAAACCTGATTGCCAACATTGTTTCGTGCAGGACTTATGTGTGACAAAACAAAATTTTAAACCATAAACAAGACAAGGAAAGTCAATGAACCCTCTTATTTCTAGCTTTATTGAAACTATCCAATCAAGCATCAATATCAAACCCACGCAAATCTCTGAAGGGGTGCGTCAAGGCTTTGTTTCTAGCATCAAACTTCAGAATCAAGAGATCTTTTTTTGTTGTGAATTGACTTTTCTCAAACTTCTAGCAAGTGAAATGCTTTTTGAAGATCAGCCTAGTCAAGAGATTTTGCTTGACTTGAGCAAAGAACTAGCCAATCTTGTTGTGGGACACGCCAAGGTTTTATATTCCAAACAAAACAAACATCTCAATCTTGGGACACCGCAATTTTGGGGAGAGGATTATACAATCCAACAAAACAATGGACTGCATTTTGAACTAAATGGGACAAAATGCAGTATCTATATGGAGTGACAAAATGGCAGAAACTAGCATTCTCAATCAAGATTACGAACACACGCAAAAAGAAGTAGAACTTGCCAAAAGTTTTGAAACAATGATGGCAAATTATGCCGGACTTTTAGATATGGATGTGGTATTTGACGCACAACTTGCCTCTACAAGATTGAGCCTAAAAGACATTTTGAAACTCGAAAAAGGCTCTGTGATCGATTTGCAAAAACCTGCAGGAGAGAGTGTAGAGGCATTTGTCAATGGTAGAGTGATCGGAAAAGGGGAGGTGATGGTGTATGAGAAAAACCTCGCTATCCGCCTCAATGAAATCCTTGATTCTGATGCAATTGTGTATTACATCACACGAGAGAGAATCTGAATTGTCACTCAATGCCAAAACACTGCAAAAGTTTTTTTTCTTATTGTTGGCACCCGTTTTTCTAAATGCCGACACCATCGATGCCAAAACCCCCATAGAGACTTCAGATTTTTGGTGGCAATATGCTGCTGTCATTCTCATTCTCCTCTCTCTGATCGGCTTACTCCTCTATGTCAAAAGAAAAAACCAGAATTCATTGCAAAAAAACATTGCATTTCAACAGGTTTATTTGACTTCACATCTCAAGCTTCTCACCATTGAAATCAATCACAAAACATATCTTGTCCTTTGCAATCAAAAAGAAATGATCCTTCTTGATTCAAGTACACAGCATAACAAACAAGAGGATTTTATGGAGCTCATTCAAGAGGAGTGATATGACACAATATCGCCTTATTATCACTTGCTCACTCTCGCTTCTATTGCACCTAGCATTGATAGCTTTGTTTTTGCACAACTCCAAAGAATTAGGATTCAAAAAGGGAGTTGGGGATGAACGCATCAATGCTTCTTCTTTTCGTTTTAGCGATGCAAATGCCCAAGCCAAATACGCCAAAAACGCTCAACCTCAAACACAAAAATCCAGCAGTCACCTTCAAAAGCAAGTGACCAAAACCAAACCCCAAAAAAACCACAATCCTCAGAATCAAACAACCCCCAATCATCCATTGCAACAAACAAGCACCAATCAAGACAAGCCTCAAGAAGATTCCCTCCCCCCCACTCCGACTTATCAAGCCAGTGAGGCACCTCCTATTGAAGAAACCCTCGCTTTCCAACTCGCTGATACCCAAACAAAACAAAACATCTCTCAATTTTATGGAGCGGATTTTGGACAACTTGGTTTTGAAGAAAAAGAATTCATTCTCAACAATCTCTCCTATATCGGAAAAATCACACAGAGATACCTACGCTACCCACCCAATGCCGGGATGTTGGCTCAAAGTGGCGGCAATGTCATAGAGTTTTATTTGCACCCCAATGGCGATATTTCAGATCTCAAAATCATCAAAGAGAGTGGCTATATCTTGCTAGATCGCAACAGCATCAAAACCATAGAGATCGCCTACAAAGACTATCCGCACCCCAAAACAAAAACACTTATACGCTTCTATATCAATTATTATCTACGCAGACATTAGGCGACTTTTTTCTCAAAAACTCCAAAACTCTAGCTAACACATCATCGTCATCTTTGCTATTTGCCACAAGCACTTCTTTGGTTGCATCATTAAACTGCACGCTGATGTTTTGCCCATAATTTGAAATCATTTTGACCCCACAAGCACCGCCCAAAATTTTAATCAAAATCAAATCCAAAAATTGCCTACTATACACATCTAGTTTGCCAAAGCGATCTTCGATCTCTGCTTGTATTTCAAACACATCAGTCACACTTTTACACAACGACAAACGGCGATAGAGCTCAAGCCTCAAACGATCTGAAGCAATGAGTTCGGGATTAAGATAGGCACTCACATTGAGTTTGAGCTCTACACTTTTGGCATACAGAGTTTCACGACCACTCAAGGTATTGATACAATCCTCCAACATCTTGAGGTATAGCCCATAGCCAATGTTTTTGATATGCCCACTTTGAGCCTCGCCTAACAGATTCCCACCACCGCGAATCTCCAAATCGTGATATGCCAAAGAAGCCCCGCTCCCCAAATAGCTATTACGCTCCAAAGCCAAAAGTCTTTTGCGCGCATCTTGTGTCAGTCGCCCCTGATCTTGAAGCAAAAAATAACAAAAGCCAATCTTGCTCCCTCTCCCCACTCTTCCACGCAATTGGTGTAAATCTGCGATTCCAAAGCGATCGGCCCCCTCTACAATCATCGTATTGGCATTATCAAGATGAATCCCTGATTCGATGATAGAGGTGCAAAGCAAGACATCATATTCCCCTTTTGCAAAATCTGCAATCACCCTCTCTTCTTGCAAATCCCCGACTTTGGAATGAATGATACCAATCCTCAAATGAGGCATCAAATCAAGCAACTCTTGTTTTTTCTGCTCAATACTTGCGATGTGGTTATGGATAAAAAAGACCTGCCCCCCACGACGCATCTCGCGAGAAATCACCTCTTTGATCAACCCATCATCGCCCTCTTTGACAAATGTTTTCACTCCCTCACGCTCTTTGGGGGGAGTTTTTAGGACACTCATACCTTTGATTGAAGAGAGTGCCATATTTAATGTTCTAGGAATAGGAGTGGCTGACATAGAAAGCAAATGCACATTTTGGCTCAACTCTTTGATTTTTTCTTTTTGCTTAACTCCAAACTTGTGCTCTTCATCGACAATCAACAATCCTAGCTTTGCAAACCTAGCCCCAAGCACACTATGAGTTGCCACCAAAATATCAATCTCTCCATTTGCTACATTCTCAAGCACTCGCTTTTTGTCTTTGCTATTAGAATCAAGTTTAGCCACACGCATTCCAAATGGCTCGAAGCGTTTTTGCAAAGTCGCATAATGCTGAGAGGCAAGTAGGGTTGTAGGCACCACCAATGCCCCTTGAAAATGATTCTTGCAAACTGCATAGAGTGCGTTCATCGCCACTTCAGTTTTGCCAAACCCCACATCTCCGCTCAAAAGTCGATCCATCACCTTCCCACTCCCCAAATCTTGCAAAATCTCTTGAATGCTAGTGCTTTGATCTAGTGTCAAATTAAACCCGCAATGTTTTTGGAAGTTTTGCAACTCATAGTCTTCTAAAATGATCTGATCCCCCTCCAACAAATCGCGTTTAGCCGCCAATGCAATGATACTTCCAGCAATCTCAAACAATTTCCCCTTCACTTTTTCTTTGAGCTTTGCAAAAGTTCCTTTGCCCAAACGATCCAGTGTGGGCACTCCTCCAGCATTTGCGACATAGCGATCGATCAAATGTAGATTTTCCACAGGCAATAGCAAAGAATCTTCCCCTTGATAATCAATACGCATAAAATCACGCACACTCCCCACAACTTGCGTCTGCACAATCCCTCTGAAAATCCCCACACCATAATCGCTATGGACTACATACTCCCCGACACTCAATTCATCAAGCAAAATCTTAGGGCGGCGTTTTTTGAGTTTTTTTTGTTTTTTGTTGATGGATAGTATCAGCTTTTGGGGAGTGAGGATATTCACAATGCAAGGAGACACTTCGCACTTCACACCACTAAGATCATAGGAGTATTTCAAATGCTCAAACATCGATTCTTGTGGTGCCAACAAAACAATCTGTCTATCCCCATAACCAGCGATAAAGTTCGCTAGATTTTTGAGCTCAAATGCCACATCACAATACCTCTCATCTTGATGAAGCACCACAAACTCTTCCAAATCTTGCAAACACAGATCGCTTTGCTCTTTGAATTCAAAAAAACTCTGTGCCTCCACAACTGCCTGAGGAGTGATGGCAGTCTTATAAACTTTGGGTAGCAAGACTTTGTTTTGCAAAAACCAAAACCCAAAACTCCTCATATCCGCACTCAAAGATTGAGTGCATTTTTGAGAGATTTCTTCTTGTAGTGATTCTGCCTCTTTGGCATCCAAAGAAAACAAAGCCGGAGGAATCTCTAGCGTTTGATGATGTAGATTGAGGCAAATTTGAGTTTGCAAATCAAAAGTTTTGATATCTTCAACAATGTTGTCAAAAAAAGAAATACGATATGGATTTGCACTAGAAGGCACAAAAATATCCACAATATCCCCGCGGAAACTAACCTCCCCCTCCATTTCCACAAGATCCACAACCTCATATCCCAAATCTAGGATTTTCTGTTGGAATGCTTGCAAATCCAAATCTTGGTTTGGGGCAATCTCTAGCCCACCAAAATGTTTTGCACAAGGCATACGATACACAACGCTAGAAAATGGGGAGATCAGAAGTTTTTTGCCCTCATAAGCATAAAACTCTCGCAAAATCGCAAAAAGTGCGGAGAGTTCTTGCGAAAAGCTACGCAAATCATCTCCAAAAATTGCACGAAAATGAGGCAATACAAAGGGCTTGATTCCACAAGCAAGATACTCCATCATCTCACAAGCTTCACTAGCCTCATTATGATCTGCAACAAGCAAGAGCTCAAAATCAATCAAACCTTGCTCTGCAAGTTTATATAAACAACTTGCAATCATCTACTCTAGTCTATCCCCATCTTCGACGATACTCTCTCCGGTCAAAATCCCTTTTCTCTCAATCACAAGTTCGTGACTTGTTACCTTTCCATCAATCTTGCCTTGAGGCATAATTTCAACAACTCTTGATTTCACACTGCCGACAAATTTTCCATTCACGATAAGTTTTTCTGAATAGATTTCGCCATTCACAACGCCACTTTTGCCAATATTGATAGTATGCGAGGAGTGGATCACGCCCTCAAACTCACCATCGATATGCAAATGACATTGAGTGTCAATCTCTCCTTTTATTTTTGTTCCACTTGCAATGATGGTTGCTCCACTTCCTTCATTAGTGTGTTGATGATCTTGAGTAAAGATTGCCATGGGATATTTTTCTCCTTTTTAAAAATTAAATCAAAATCCTTCATATTCCACTCTACAAAATTCTTGGGATCGATATATGCACCCAAGAAACGGATTTCATAATGCAGATGTGCCCCCGTGCTCAAACCAGAATTGCCACTATAAGCGATAATCTGCCCTTTTTTGACAAAATCTCCTCTTGCCACTAGCACATTGCTCAAATGTGCATAAAAGGTGCGGAATCCAAATGAGTGATCTAGCTTGATAAGATTTCCAAAGCCACCATTATAGTCTTTCCTTGCAAATTCCACAACACCATCTGCTGTCGCATACACTGGCGTCCCGACTTCTGCACTAAAATCCACCCCTGCGTGCAAATGCTCTCTACGCAAAATAGGATGGAGGCGATAGCCAAAATAATCAGAGATTCTCCGATAATAATCCATTGGGTAGCCATTGGGGATAAACTTCATCACAAATGCTTTTTGAATACTCGCCAAAGACACATTTTCGATCCTCTCTTGCAACCCATAGCTTAGATTCTCATAGTTTGCAGAATCAGATGGCACCCCCACCATTCCTTCCAAATACTCCACACGCTCCCCAATCAGCTCAAGCTCTTCGACGCGACGGCTGACTAGCTCGTTGAGCTGATTGTTGGAAATAAGCATTTTGTCATACTCATTGACAAGCATTTGGTTGCTCATAGCAAGGTTGTCAAGCTCATTGTTAAAAACGCGAATCGACACCAGAGCAAAAAAAATCAAAGTGACAACAAAAACAAGAAAATACCAAAGAAAATATTTAAACAAAATATGGATATTAAAGATTTTGCTTCCCTGCTCATCTGTGAGCATAATCACCAAGCGTTTATCACAAGCCTGCATCGGTTTTTCCTTGATAATCTAAACGATAAGTGCGTAATTGCGAGAGATCTTCAATCGCCCAGAGCAAAGAAGCCCATTTGATGTGTGCGGTGTTTTTGAAAAATGATTCAAAATTGCCTCCATTCCAAGAGATGTAGTCCATTGCATTTTGATACCCACCCAAAAATCGAATCTCATAATACAAGCGCGCACCAGCACTATTTCCACTATTGCCCGAATACCCCAACAACTGCCCCTTTTGCACAAATGCACCGCGTTTGACTGCGATTTTGGACAAATGTGCATACATCGAGCTAAATCCATAAGAGTGCACAATTTTTACAAAACGCCCATATCCACTGTTGCCATTACGCACCAAATCCACGATGCCATCTGCTGTCGCATACACAGGCGTATCTACAGCCACGATATAATCCACTCCCGAGGCAATCCCTGTGATATTTTTCAATGGATGAATGCGTTGTGAAGAAGAGACAATCTTTGTGAAATCTTGGAGAGGATTCCCATTTGGAATCACTTGCAAAAGTATTTGCTTCTGAAATGCACTCACACTATCGATCTCAACAGGCGATGCGACCACTTCATCGGTGTTTTTGCCAAGATTGACAATCTCTTCCAAATCCTCTACCTTTTTGCTCACCTCGATTAGCTCGTTGGATTTGAGATTGATACGATCTTTGAGTGTCTGATTTTGTGCGTAAATGTAGCGGTATTTTTCAAGCATTGTTTCTTTGCTATGACTAATATCCACAATCTCGCCCATCAAATAATACATCAGCACAAACCCTGCCCCAATCATCAACACGACGCCCAAAGTAAATGCCAAAAAGATCTTTTTTGCATTTTTGTGGATATTAAATTGCCTTGATCCATCACAATCCACAACACTCAATAAGAATCTATTTTTCATCAAGCACTCCAGCATCCCTGCGTTTCAAGAACTCAGCGACAACACTAAAAGATCCAAAAACCAAATATTGCTTGCAAGACAAAAGCGTGTTATCAAAAACATCATAAGAGATTTTCAAATTTTCAAGTATTCCACACAACACTTGTTCTTGGATAATACGCTCATTGTTTGAGATGCGTATGATTTGCACCTTCTCTACTATAGGTCGCAACACCTCTAGCACAGCTTCAATGTCTTTCTGCCAATAAGCATTAAAAACAAGAACCACCTTCTCATTCCCCAAAGCCCTCTTGAGTGCCAAAGCACCATCGACATTGTGCCCCACATCCACAATCACATTGGGTGCAATCCTCTGCATTCTGCCACACAAATCCGATACAAATACCTTGGGCTCCACACCCAAGAAACGCAAAACTTCACACGCAAGAGAAAAGTTTTGCTCCAAAAAATTCAAGTGGGGTTTTTGCAGTGTTGTAAGGTTTGATTCTTTTTCTTGTGCTATTTTGTGGGCAATTTCATAAACCTCTAGATGATTTTGACTCCCCAAAAACGCGACGCTTCCCATTGATTTGAGTTTGGTTTGAGCGATTTGTACAACACTCTCCCCCAAAACTTCTTGATGATCTAAGCCAATTTGAGTAAAAACAGAAATCTTATCCTCAATCACATTTGTGCTATCAAACTCCCCCCCAAGCCCAGCTTCCAACACCAAATAATCCAAATCTCTTGCCAAAAACAAAGCCAAAAAAGTGGCATATTCAAAATAACTCACTTCTTGCATATAAGCCCTTGTGCTTATCTCAAGATGCACTTCCTCAAGACGCCTAAAACTCACAATAGAGCCATCACAATAAAACCTCTCATTGAAAGCAAAAAGATGAGGAGAAGTGAAATGCAAATAATTTTTCAAGTTGCGTGCAATCAAGCGTCCAGTGCTTCCTTTGCCATTTGTCCCCACGATATGAATGACTTTTGGCGTAAAAGTTTGCAAGAAATCTTTGGCAAAGAGGGGGAAGATCTTTTTGATTCTATGGGGATCGAAATGGTGTGTTTCCTGCCCCTTTGCACTCAAATACTCATTGAGATTTTTTGGCATCATGAGTGATCCCCTGATAGAACAATTTGGCGACAAACTGATCGATGGCTTGTTGTCCGGCGAGTTTGATTGCCTCAAATTGTGCGATTTGAACAGAAACTGATGACATTGCCTGAGTCGCAGCATAATCACTGCTCCCATCAAAACTCACAGAAAAATCCTCACCATAGATTGTTTTGTAAGAAATTTTGACCACAACATTAGCCCTATAATGCGTCGCAAAACCATCTTGATCTTCAGCGATAGGAGAAAAAGAGATAGAGCTAAATCCGATGCGTATGATACTTGTTGCTTCATCTTTTGGGACAAGCAAAAGATGGAGTCTAGAGATGATGGCTTGATTGAGCATATCTTTGAGTGCAGATGAGGGTTTGGGGAATTCAGGGTTGATCTGGGCTTCCACATACACACTCTCACCAAAGGCAGAGCGTGCAAAATGTGCCAATGGCTTATAGCCACACCCAGCAAAAATCAAAGCAAACACTAAAGCACAAATTCTCATTTTAAAACAAAATTGACAAGTTTTGAAGGCACATAAATCTCTTTGCTCACTTCTTTATCTATCCATTTATCCACAGATTCTTTTGCAATCAGTAGTATTTCCTCTTTGGAGGCTGTTTTGGGGACTTCGACCTCTGCACGCTTTTTGCCATTCACACTCACAACGATATGCAAACTCTCATCCTCCAAAGCCCCTTCATCAATCTCCAAAATCCCAAAATTTTTACGCCCAAAATATTTCTCACTCAAATGATGAGACAAATGAGGCACGATCGGCTCTAAAAGATTGAGCAAGATATAATACCCCTCGCTCCAAACCTCTTGATTGTCTTGATGACTTAACGCATTGAGTGCTTCCATACAAGAGCTAATGAGGGTATTGAAAGGATAGCCAGCCATCTGCTTGTCAAAAATCTCTTGACTTTTCTTGAGAGCCTCATAGACTTTTTTGCGTGCGAGTTTTGATTCTTGGCTTAGCCCCTGTGTTTGCACACAAGGGATCGAATCGGAGGGCTTGATATTTTTGCTTCTCTCCCAAAGTCTTTTCAAAAAACGATATGCCCCCTCAAGCGCACTATCGCTCCACTCCAACTCTTTTGTCGGCGGTGCAGCAAAAAGGATAAACAATCTAGCACTATCTGCCCCAAAATCCCTAACAATTCCATTTGGATCTACAATATTGCCCTTGCTCTTGCTCATCTTCACCCCATCTTTGAGCACCATTCCTTGAGTGAGCAAATGCTCAAATGGCTCTTTTAGCTCTATTTCTCCCAAGCGATCAAGCACTTTGGTCCAAAACCTTGCATACAGCAAATGCAAAATTGCGTGCTCAACTCCACCAATATATTCATCAACCCCAAGCCAATATCGCATTGATTGTGGATCTAGGGCAGTCTCATTGCGTTTTGCCTTGGGAGTGGTATAACGCAAAAAATACCAACTAGATTCCATAAAAGTATCCATCGTGTCTGTTTCTCTCACCGCTTCTTTGTGGCATTTTGGGCAAAGGCATTTTTTCCATTCAAGATGTTTTTGCAATGGATTGCCTTCCCCATCGATGATAACATCATAGGGGAGAGTCACAGGTAGATTGCTTTCAGGCACGATGCCACAGGTAGAGCAATGCACCAATGGAATCGGCGTCCCCCAATAACGCTGACGCGAAATCCCCCAATCCTTGAGACGATAATTCACCACTCCTCTGCCTTTTTGGTGCTCCTCAAACCAAGCGATGACTTTTTGGCGTGCCTCTTGCGTTGGAAGTCCATCAAAAGTCGAGCTATTGCACAAAATCCCCTCATCGCAAAATGGCAAATCCTCACATTCGATAACTTTGCGTATGGGGAGAGAATACAATGATGCAAACTCATAATCCCTCTCATCGTGAGCTGGGACCCCCATCAATGCACCACTTCCATAATCTGCCAAAACAAAATTTGCCACCCACACAGGAATCCCTTCCTTGCTCAATGGATGGATGAGGGAAATCCCCAGCTTGACACCCTCTTTTTGTGCGATGGCACGACTTCTTGCATTCATATTAGTCATTTCAAGGATTTTATCTTGCTCTTCTTTGTTGAGATAGGGCATCATTGCTTGGACAAGCTGATGTTCTGGAGCAATCGCACAATAACTCACGCCAAAAATCGTCTCTGGACGCGTGGTAAAAACCTCCACTTCATCTATCCCAAGCTTTTCAGCCCATTTTTTTTCAATCTCAAATGCAAATTGCAATCCACTGGATTTGCCAATCCAATTTTTTTGCATATTCAGCACTTGTTGGGGCCATTTTCCCTCCAAAAGATTAAGATCTTGCAACAAATCTTCAGCAAAATCTGTAATCTTGATATAGTATTGCTCCATCTCTTTTTGCACCACAGGAGTATCGCAACGCCAACATTTCCCATCGATGACTTGCTCATTTGCTAGCACCGTCTGATCATTTTCACACCAATTCAAATAAGCTTTTTTGCGATAAATCAGACCTGCTTCCCACATCTTGACAAAAAACTCTTGCTCCCAACGCGTATAATCCTCATCGCTTGTAGCAAACTCACGCTCAAGGGAAAATGAAAGCCCAAGACTTGCAAGTTCTTTTCTCATCGCATCAATATTGCTATAAGTCCAATCTTTTGGGTGCAAACGATGCTTGATGGCTGCATTTTCTGCAGGCATTCCAAACGAATCCCACCCAATCGGGTGCAAGACATTAAATCCCCTCTGACGATAATACCTTGCCAACGCATCACCGATACAATAGTTTCTCACATGCCCCATGTGGATTGATCCACTAGGATAGGGAAACATACTCAAAATATATTTTTTGGGAAGTGAAAAATCCTCTTTTGGCTCGAACTCTTTGTCTTCAAGCCACTTTTTTTGCCACTGAGATTCTATGATTTTGTGATTGTATTCCTCCATTGCTCACACCTCAATAATCCGCATCTCTTGTTTTTGTGCTCTCAATGAGCATCAAAATCGCTGCGAAGATGTTGGCTGCCAAAGCACCGACTGCTAGAGCATTTGCAAGTTCCCAATGATCTCCAATTTGCAAAAAGAAAAACGCAGGGATCAAATGCAAATCCACCACCAAAGAACTTGCAAGCATTTCAGAAGAAAGCAGATTCTTGACTCCGATTTTGAGTGTGGTGGAGATAAAATTCACAGATGCTGCCACAAATAACATCACCAGATTAGGATCATACAAATACCCAACAACAGAAGTTAAACTCATCAAACTAAAAAAAATAAAAAAAACACGACCCCAATCCATTTATTCCTCCTTAATATATTTCCAAATCAAACTTGTCCATTTTGATACATTTGACGCATTTTCTCACGCTCTCGCTCTCTTTTTTTCTTTTCTGCCAACTTATCTCGATATTGCGACAAATCAAAACCTAGCAACACAATCATTCTAGGAGCAAAAAACATAGAGCTATATGTCCCAATAATCACGCCAACAAGCATAGGCAAACTAAAGCCCACGATGATTTCTCCACCAAATAGGTAAAGTGTCAAAACCACAAAAAGCACGGTCAAAGAAGTCAGCAATGTCCTTGAAAGAGTGCTTGAGAGTGCCTCATTGATGACATCATTGAGTGAAGCGTTGCTCTCTTTCATTGTCTGCTCACGAATACGATCAAAAATGATAATCGTGTCATTAATCGAATAGCCAATAATCGTTAGAAATGCTGCAATCACTTCAAGATTCAAATCAATCCCAAACACAACCACAGAAGCTGCACAAATCAGCACATCATGAAACAAAGCAAAAACTGCCGACAAAGCGAACTTCCACTCATATCGAAACGACACATATACCAAAATCGCAATCAAAGCAAGGCTCAATGCCAAAATACCTTTTTCTTTGAGCTCCTGTCCTACTTTAGGTCCCACAGAATCTACGCGACGCAATTCAAACTGCCCACTTCCCTTCAACGCTTTGATCACTTCTTCATTGATGCGTGTCAAAGGAAGTTTGGCGTTGAAAGGGATTTTGAGCAACGCCTCATCTTTTGAGCCAAACTCGCTCACTTGCACACCTTTGAACGCTTGATTTTTTTCTAGAAGCATACGAATCGTAGAGATAGGAGCATTTTGCTCATAGCGTATTTGCACGATTGTCCCACCATCAAAATCCACGCCATAGCTAAAGCCCTTGAAAAACAAAATAGCACAAGACAATGCAATCAACACCACAGACACTAGAAATGTATAGCGATTGTATTGTGCAAAATTGATGATTCTTTGATTTCTAATGAGTTCCATTGATATTCCTCCTCACACCAAACCAAAAGCTAGGATTTTTCTGCATTTTTTTATACAAAGCCTCATAAATCCCGTGTGTCCCAACAATGGCAGTCAAAATTGATACAATGATCCCAATCGCCATTGTGATCGCAAACCCTTTGATAGTGCCTGTCCCATAAGCATAGAGCAAAAATGCTGCAATCAAAGTCGTGATATTGGAATCAAAAATTGCCCTTGAGGCATTCTCATATCCCAAAGCAATCGCTTGTTTGATTGAATTGCCCTCATAGAGAGCCTCTCTGATACGCTCATTGATGATGATATTTGCATCTACTGCCATTCCCACGGTCAATACAATCCCTGCCATTCCGGGCAAAGTGAGCGTTGCACCCAAAATCGCCATAATCGCCACAATAAGCAAAATATTCACAAGCAATGCACCCACAGCGATCACACCCGCAACAGAATAATAAACAATCATAAATGCTAACACTAACGCAAAACCACTAAAAAGTGCAATCATGCTCGCACGAATACTATCTGCACCCAAACTCGGTCCCACACTTCTTTTCTCAACAATCTCAACAGGAGCAGAAAGTGCCCCACTACGCAAGGCAATCGCTAGATCCCCAGCCTCTTGAGGCGTGAAGTTGCCGCTAATCTGCCCGCTTCCTCCTCCGATCCTCTCACGAATCACAGGTGCAGAAAACACCTGCCTATCCAACACGATCGCCATCCGTTTGCCGACATTGTTGCCTGAAAATTCCGCAAAGAGTTTCGCACCTTTTGAATCAAGACTGAACGCCACAATGGGTTGAGAATTTTGATCATAAGCGACATTGGCATCTGTAATCATCGCACCATCAATGATTGGAACTGCTTTGAGCAAAAGTTTTGAGGGAGAACCCACATATTGCAAAATCACATCCCCATATCTTTGTGCTTCGCTCTCACTCATTTGATCGACACGCATATTGCGTTCTTCATCGACTGCCATCATCTCCAAATGTGCTGATCTAGAAATCAAATCAATCGCTCGTTTTTCATCCTCTTGAGTTTTGATCCCAGGCAATTGCACCAAAATATTTTCTTTGCCCTGACGCGTCACGCTAGGCTCTGCAAGACCAAATAGATCCAAACGATTGCGAATCGTGCTGATGGCTTGATCAATCGCTGATTGCTTGATCTTGTTTTGTTCCTCTTGAGTGAAAACCCCTACAAACTGATTGCTATTTTGCGTGATTTCTAGCCCCTGATTCTGTTGCAAAAGCTCCATCATCTTACCCACATCATCTGTGTCCAAAAGCTCAAAGCTCACACTCTCTTCACTTGCTTTCAAATGATCTAGGAGGATCTTTTGTTCTTTCGCCTCATAGGCAACCATCGTTGCGATTGCCTTGTATTTGGCAACAACTGCGTTTTGGGTTTTGACATCTAGTAGTAGAGTGAGTCCCCCTTGCAAATCAAGACCAAGATTGATTTTGGGACCTCCGACATTTTGGAAAAACGACGGAACGCTAAAAACCAATCCAAAAATGGCAGAAATGCCAAAAATGATTAAACGCCAATTCATTCTTTATTGCTCAACTTTGTAGGCAATGTATTCCTTAGCAATTTTGATAGTGCTTTCACTAGAACGCACAAGAAAAAACCCTTCTTCTTTTTTTGTCACTTCGCCCATCACTCCACCATAAGTCACAACCTTATCTCCAACCTTTAGAGCCTCTAGCATTTCTTTGTGCTTTTGCTGTTGCTTTTTTTGCGGACGAATAAACAAAAAATAAAAAATGACAAAAATCGCCACAAAAGGCAAAATTGTCCCTAAAATATTTGTAAGACCACTTTGTTCCATCAAACAATCCTTCTGAAAAATTTAAAGTCAAAATTCTACCACATTACTTTTTCTACCCAAAACCAAAAGAAACAGACTTCCTAAGATTCCTGCCAAAAGTGAAGCAGACAAAATAGAAATTTTGGCGATTTCGACAAAAGAGGCTTGAGTAAAAGCAAGATTTGCGACAAAAATCGACATCGTAAATCCAATCCCTGCCAAAATCCCAGCCCCCAAAATATGACTCCAAGCGATTCCTGTCGGTCGCGTCGCGATACCAAGTTTCTCGCACAAAAAAGTCAAAAGCAAGATTCCAAGAGGTTTGCCTATCAACAATCCAAGAATCACACCAAGCATTAGATGCATGCTTGCAAAATCCACACCTCCACTCAAACTCACCCCAGCATTGGCAAAAGCAAAAAGAGGCATGATCAAATAAGTCGATAGAGAGTGGAGAGAATGCTCTAGTTTCAAGAGAGGATTTTGCACATAGGAGAGACGCTTGGTGATTTGATGCACAGCATCAAAATGCCCATTGGTGAGCAAAATATCTTTGCGTTCTTCTTCGGCTTTGTTAAAATCAAGGAGATCTTTTTGCACATCTCTCAAAAAATCTTGAGTGAAAATCTTGGGCTTTGCAGGAATGGTAAAAGCCAAGATTACAGCTGAAATTGTCGCGTGGATCCCACTTTCGTGGATACAAAACCACAATGCAACCCCCACACAAAGATAAGGGATGAGATTTCTCACGCCTCCATAATTGAACGCAAAAAGCACACCGGTCAAAAACGCTGAAACTCCAAGCCATTCCCACGCAATCCCGCTACTATAAAAAATCGCAATCACCACAATCGCACCCAAATCATCAACCACTGCCAAAGTTACCAAAAAAAGCTTCAAAGCCGGCGGCACGCGTTTGCCTAGCATCAACACCACACCCAAAGCAAAAGCAATATCTGTTGCCATAGGGATCCCAAATCCATGAGATGTTTCTGTCCCCATATTAAATGCAAGATAGATTCCTGCAGGGACAATCATTCCCCCAATCGCTGCGATTGCAGGAAACGCTGCTTTTTTGAATCCTGATAATCCACCAAAAAGAAACTCTCTTTTGATTTCAAGCCCCACCATCAAAAAAAACAAAGACATCAAAACATCATTCACCCACAAATGCAAGTCAAAGCCATAAAATTTCCCAGCGATGCTTAGTCCCACCTGCTCATGCCACAGATGAAAATACCACTCACTCAATCCGCTATTTGCTACAATCATTGCAAGCACCGCACAGCAAAACAAAAAAACTCCGCCAAAACTCTCTGACATCACAATTTTTTTCATTTTTTCCATCAATACTCCTTATACAACTCGTACCATCTCAAACTGCTGATCCAAATAAACAAGATAACCACTTGTTTTGATTTGCGGATATTGTTTTTGAATATAGAAAGTGTATTGTTTTATCTGTTCATCATAATACCCCTGTTTTCTACCACTTTTGTAATCAAGCACCACAATTTCTTCCAATTTTTGATTCTGATCCTGCAAAAACAACACACAATCCATGCGATAGATTTTGTTTTCTAGCAAAAACGCAACTTCACTCTCCAGGCGACAATAGGCAAAGCTAGATTGAATCTTTTGGCACACTTTTTCAACAATCAAAGGGATTGTTTCAAGTTTTTCAATAGCCAAAAAGGCTCCATATCTATTGCTCAAAAAATCCAAAATCTCTTCTTGCTTGGCACCATAGCCTAGAGCCAACTCCAAAGCACTATGAAACGCCTCCCCCCTTTTGATTGCCTCAATCTCATTGGGCTGATAGGCGATTTGCTCATACCTGATAAACCCCTCCTGCTTCCCAAACCCCTCTTGTTTGAGCGGATAAAACTCTTTGGCACTCACTTTGGGTTTTGTGCTTCTCTCTATGCCAAACTCCCCCCACTCTTGTTGCACAAGCACCTCGTCTCCCGCCACCAAACCGATGCGTTCAAACTCCTTGCCCTGTTGTGTGGGCAAAATCCAGAGCGATGTTTTGGCACGAGTGAGAGCCACATAGAGTAGATTGATTTTTTCTAGGCTCTCTAGCTCTTTTTGTCGTTGCAAAACACTGGCATATTCACTATCAAACACTTCTCTGTGGCTAGTGCGTAGATAAATATGCCCCTCCAAAGAATCATCATAATCGCAAAACATTCCCCCACTACTTCTAGCCTGTCGTGTGCGATCCAAAACAATCAAATGGTCAAACTCCAAACCTTTGGATTTGTGGATTGTCAAGATTTTTAGCCCCTCTTGCTCCTCTTGGATTTCTTGGCAACTTGCACTCTTCATTTTCTCCAAAAACTCCATCTCATCGGCACTCTCACACGCGATCTCCAAAACTTTTTGTGCCACAAATGTTCCAAGTTTGTAAGTCTTGATCACCAAAAACACAAATTCTGCGATCTGCTCAAATGGAATGATCTCGATCTCTTCTCCGATTTTATGCCCTAGCAACTTACACAGGCAATCGCGATAAAACTCAAAAGTTTTGGGATCGTGCTTGGCAAGACTGCATTTCAAAGCATTGATAATGATTTTTGCCTCCCACTTTTCTGCTAGGCTCACCTGCTCCTCTAGCACCACGCGAATCTCTGGGCGTTTCTCTTTGATGAAGCTTCCTAGATTTGCAACCTCTGCATTGGTAAAAACCAAAACCGCGATTTCCTCAAATCCAACACCACAAGAATGCAGTGTGTCTATTTTCTCAAGCACTGCACCAAAAATACTCTCCAAGCCCTCTGCTTTGTCTGCTTTTGCAAGAGGTTTTTCAATCTTGACATACCCCCCAGATTTTTCAGTCTTTTGTGGGACATACAAATCACCATAAGGCTCGGCAAACACGGCATTCACAAACGCCACGACCTCACCGCAAGATCGATAATTACTCTGCAAACTCTCTCTCTGTATGCCGTTTTTGACAATCATACGCATCAAACGCCCATATCCACCCCTAAAACGATAGATACTTTGTTTTTGATCCCCCACTGCAAAAAAGCTCCTCTCCCCTATTCTGCCGACACCTGAGACAATCTCATCAATCAAAGGAGCAAGAAGCTTATACTGAATCACACTCGTATCTTGAAACTCATCTAGCAAAATATGAGAAATCTTATCATCAAGCCTGAAATAGAAAAAATCTTTGAAATCATCAAAATGTGCATTTTGTTTGCACAACAACTCATAGGCTTTGCTCGTGATGTCTGCAAAGTCCAAAACCCCCAAAGAGCAAATCAACTCCTTGCGACTTTGCTGAAACAAATCGCAAAATTCTTTGATTTCATAGAGATAAGATTCAGATTTCCATTTCAAATACCCTTTGAGCAAACGATGCAACGCATCAAAATCTGCCTCATTGAGCCCCAAAGACTTAAAAGAGCGATATTCTGTCCCTTTTTGCACTGCAGTTTTGCTCACAAGATCCTCGATCTTTTGATAGTGCAACGCCTTTCTAGCTGTATCACTGCTTTTGGGATTTGCCTCTATGTCTCTTTGGATCTGTTGCACAAGCTCTGCAATCTGTTGGGCATACAAATCCTCTGCAATGGGTTTGGTGATATTGGGCAATGCGTCCAAATAATCAATAGCGATTTGATGCAAATGCTCAAGAGTCTGATCGATACTATAGTTATGAGACAAACAAAGAAACAAAAAATCGTTTTTTTGCTTTGGATTTAGCTTTTGCAAAAATCTAGCACCAAGTGCTTCAACATCCAACGGAGCAATCTCAAAGCCAAATGGCACACCTGCATACCAACAAAACTTCTTGATCACGGCATTCAAAAAAGAATCAATCGTAGAAATCCTAACCTTTTGCCTCAAAAACTCTTTGAGGATTTGAGGGGCTTTGGCTCTCACTTCCTTAGCATCTAGCCCGTATTCATTATGCAAAGATTCCAAAAGTCCTTGTTGCTCTGCATTGTTTGCACCTGCCAAAATCCTAAGAAATCGTGCGATACGCTCTTTCATCTCATCGACCGCTTTGTTTGTAAAAGTCAGCGACAAAATCTCTCCGATTTTTGCCCCCTGTAACAACAGATAAACATAACGCAGAGCGAGTGCATAGGTTTTACCACTACCAGCCGAAGCTTCCAAAACTAAAAATTGCTTTTCTTTATTCACCACTTGAGTAACCATATCATCTTATAGAATTCTCATAATGTTACCAAAACATCTCATAAAGTTTTCTGATTCTGTCCATGCGTCATCATCCCAAACTTGATGTCCATATACTAAAGTTTTATGATAAAATGCACTAAACTATAACAATCATTTTGATGAACAAAAGGATCCAAAATGGCAAAAAGTCTATACACCACACTTGAAGTCAGCGAAAACGCAAGTAGTGATGAAATCAAAAAAGCCTATAGGCGTCTTGCACGCAAATACCACCCAGACATCAACAAAGCAAAAGATGCAGAAGAAAAATTCAAAGAAATCAATGCCGCTTATGAAATCCTAAGCGATGCCAACAAAAAAGCACAATACGATCAGTTTGGAGATAGTATGTTTGGGGGACAAAATTTCAGCGACTTCACAAGAGGAGCGGGAGCCGGTGTCGATCTCAATGACATCTTGAGCCAAATCTTTGGGAGTGGTGGATATGGCAAAGGCACAGGAGGGGGGTTTGGAGGATTTGGAAACTTTGGAGGGTTTGGGGGACATCCCTTTGATCGTATGCCAGATCTAGACATTCAAGGCAATATCACTATTGCCTTTGAAACCTCAATCCTTGGGGGCAAATACCACTATCAAGGCTTGGACATCAAAATCCCCGCAGGTATCAAAGACGGAGAAACAATCCGTCTCAAAGGCAAAGGACGCACACACAATGGTATCAATGGAGACCTCCTTCTCAAAGTCCAAGTTGCCCCAAGCCCAGAATACACACGCCAACAAGACGATCTCATCAAAACCATAGACATTCCGCTCAAAATCGCCCTCTTTGGCGGTAGCCTTGAAGTGCCAACACTCCACAAAGAAGTCAAGCTCAAAATCCCCTCAGGAGTCAAAAATAATCAAAAATTCAGAATCAAAGAATACGGAGCATTCAATCGCAAAAACAACAGCAAGGGCGACTTATATCTCCAAGCAAATGTTATTTTGCCCCCTATTGAAAGCCTAAGCGACACACTCAAAGATTTGTTGGAAAAGGAGCTTTAAAATGTATAGTTATGATGAACCCGTTTATCTCATCAGCGTTGTGGCAAAAATCCTTGAGATCCACCCTCAAACCTTAAGACAATACGAAAAAGAAGGGCTAATCCAGCCAGGACGCACAGATGGCAAAATGCGTCTATACTCCCAAAGAGATATCGACAAAATCAAAACAATCCTGCGTCTCACGCGTGATTTGGGGGTCAATCTTGCAGGAGTGGATATCATCTTGCGTCTCAAAGAGCGTCTTGATGAGCTTGATTCTCTAATGGAACAATTCCACGCTCAAGCCCCAAAAAGCCAAATCAAAACAATCAAACAAAGCTCCTATGAAATTATTTTGAAAAAATGAAAAACCTCGCCTCCCTTTTGCGTCCAAGCACCCTCCAAGACTTCGTTGGGCAACAACACATCATCAATGCCGATTCTGCACTCTATGCCTCATTGCAACAAGGCAAGCTCCCGCATTTGATTTTCTTTGGACCTCCCGGAAGTGGCAAAACCAGCCTATCCAAAATCCTAGCCCAAAGTGTGCAGAGTGATTTTCACCTCCTCAATGCTACGCATTTCAAACTTGAACAATTACGCCAAATCCTCTCCTCTAGCTCACTTTTCACCCCCACTATTCTTATCGATGAGATTCACAGACTGAGCAAAACACAGCAAGAAGCACTTTTGCCCATAATGGAGGAGAATCAAGCCTACATCATCGGTTGCTCCACGCTAAACCCATACTATGCACTCACCAACGCAATCCGCTCAAGAGCCTTTTTGTTTGAGTTTTATCCGCTCACCCCAAAAGATCTCAAAACGCTTCTGCACAGAGCCATCACGCGTTATGCGATCAACATCACCCAAGAAGCCACAGACTATCTCATCTATTCTAGCAATGGCGATGCACGCGCGATGCTCAATCTCCTAGATTTTGCCTCCAACACAGGAGAAATCACGCTCCAAACTCTCAAGAAAATCCGCCCCAATGCACTCGGTGATGGCACAAGCGAAGACAACACGCACTACAATCTCACGAGTGCTTTGATCAAATCAATCCGCGGTAGTGATGAAAACGCAAGTCTCTACTACCTTGCACGCCTCATCAATGAGGGAGAAAGTGCGGATTTTATCGCAAGACGCCTTGTCATCTTGGCGAGTGAAGACATCGGCAACGCCAATCCAAATGCCCTAAACATCGCCACAAGCACAATGCAAGCAGTCAGCAAAATCGGCTACCCAGAATCCCAAATCATCCTTGCCCAATGCGTCATCTACCTAGCCTCAAGCCCCAAAAGCAATACAGCCTACACTGCCATCAAAAAAGCGATGGATTACATCAAAACCCACCCTCCACTCCCAATCCCACAAGCCATCACACCCAACAATCCAAACTATCTCTATCCGCACGATTTTGGTGGCTGGGTCAATCAAACATACCTGCCCCAAGAGATTTGCTTCGTTGAGCAAACACACAAGGGCTTTGAGCAAACCCTCAATCAATGGCTACAAAAAATCAAAGGACTTCAATGACACAATGGAGATTTATCGCTTTGGCTTTTCTAGCTGAAACCTGCATCATCTATGCTAGTGTTTTGGTCAAAACGCTAGAAATCTCTCCTATTATGGTGGGTTTTTATCGCGTATTTTTGGCTCTACCCTTTTTCCTCTACCTTGCACGCCAAGAAATCTCAAGTATTGCCAAAAAAGATCTTTTTTTGATTCTGTTTGCTGGGGTGCTCTTTGGCTTGGATTTGGCATTTTTCAATTTTGCACTCCATCATACAAGTGTCGCCAATGTCAATCTTTTCGGCTCTCTAGTTTGCTTCGTGCTTGTCCCAATCGGCATTTTCTTTTTCCACGAAAAAGTCAATCCTCGATTTTTTATAGGAGCGTTGGTAGCAATCATAGGGATAGGCTTCCTGCTCTCTGGAGGGCAAGATTCACAAACGGCAAGTATCTTTGGGGATTTTTTGGCTGTGATGAGTATGGTTTGTTATGCTTGTTTTTTGGCAGTAATTCATGGATTACGCAAAACCTACTCTGCGAGTCTGCTGATGTTTTTTGCCTCTATCGGCTCCTCTTGCACTCTACTCATCATCGCACTGCTTGGAGGGCAAGTCCAAATCCCACGCTCTTATTCTGACATCTCAACCATTCTGCTTGTGGTGCTTTTGGGACAAGTGGTCGGTCAAGGATTTTTTAGCTACATTATGGGCAAAATCCAGACACAAGTCGCTTCTTTGATTCTCTTGCTCTCCCCAATCATTGCAGGAATCTTAGGATTTGTATGCCTTGGCGAAAAACTAGGTATGCTTGAGATCTTTGGCATCGGAGTGATTTTGCTAGGTGTTTATCTAGCCAAAGATAAGGATTAGAGAAAATGTCATACTCAATTTGATTAAAACTTTGTATTACTGCGTCCTAAGGACTTTATGGAAACTTTCCACAAAGCAAAGATTATTTCTAAGACAATAATCTTTTGTAGATATACAAAAATGCCCTGACGCAGAATTTGTAAGGACCCAAAATGCGTATAAGCCTAAAAACATATACAAAAAAATTTGTTTTGCGATTTTTGCGATCGATTTGCGATCTAAACACCTCACCTTCCTTACGCAAGTATTTTTGAAGAGAGTCTCTATCTTTGACACCATTGTTTTTGCTGTTCAGTAGATATGCAGGGATAGAATCCAAAGTCTTAATGATAGCTAGATGATCAAAGTAGTTTTTTTGTAGCTTTTCTTTGTCATCTGTGCGAGTGATAGATTGTGGATTATCGCAATAGTGATGATATTTATCATGCATACCTATGGCATTTTGAGCAAAAAGGGAGATGATGAAAAGTTTAAGAGCATCTTCGGCTGCACTAAGCTTTGGGATTTGGCATTCCTCTTGGATAAAGGCATTGGTTTTGTCCAAAAGACTTTTTTTGTAAGCTTTGTTCCAAATGCTCCATCCTGAAAACTTTATCATTTCTTCCCATAAATTTTTGCCATTAAAATGTATTTTTTGATAATTCAAATCTTCTTTGTTTGTGTCAAAGTAGGCAAAACAACAGAGATCCACCCACTCCCCTCTTTCGTTGTAATCTTGAGTTAAAAGATTATAAATCCTCTCACAAGCATCCAAATCAATATAATCATCAGAATCAAGAGGCATAATATACTCCCCCCTTGCCTCTCTCTCACCCACAATTCTTGTATGAAATAATCCTAGATTTTCTGCATTAGTAAGGATTCTAATCCTCTTGTCTTGTTTGGCAAATTCTCTTGCAATCTCCATAGAATCATCGCTTCCACAATCATCAATAATAATGATTTCTATCTCTTTGAAAGTTTGATTGATACAAGAATTCAAACATCTTGCAATATATTCTTGCACATTATAAACAGGAATAATGATAGAGAAAAAGGGATTCATAGAATGGATAGTGTGATTGTCTGAAAGAGATGTGTGTGAATTGGGACTACAAATGTGAGGGGGGGGGGGTATATGAGTCATAAGCATATTTTCCTTATCCAATCAAATAATATTGAACTTTATTACAACGATCATTTATCTTAAAGATATTTACATTTTAAAATTCCAAAACTAAAAATATACAAAAAAAATCGAATATAAATTTTCCAAGATCGACGACAATATAAAAGTAAAAATGATTTTAGATGTGCCAAAAAAGATCGTTTGATACCAAGATCTTTGACAAGCTGATAATTATGAATGAATAAATACGGGATCTTGCTTTTAGATTTTTTACCAATGGCTTTAGCAAGTTTATAGCTATGAATAAATAATTTTTTTTGAAGTTTTTCTTTATTTTCCAAATGAATTGCATAATCACTGAGATTGGCACAAGGTATTGTGTTTAGTATTGTAATGATTTGATGGAAGTCTTCATAAGTTTCTTTGTGCAAATTGCGTGTTATAGATTTTGGATTATCACAATAATGATAAAAGCTATCTCTAACGCCTATGCCTCTTTTGATAAATAGAGAAAATATAAAGAATTTAAGAGCATCTTCAGCCATATTGATTTTGGGTAGATTGGGAAGATGTTGTTTGATGAACTGATGGGTGATTTTTAGAGTTGATTGTTTATAAATTTTGCCACAAATATTCCAACCTGAAAATTTTGTTATTTCTTGATAAAAGTTACAATTGTCAAAATTGATGATTTTTTTGTCCATTTTTTTATTTTTCTTTGTAAGTGAGAGTGAAATATAACACAACACATCCACCCACTCCCCTCTTTCGCTGTAATCTTGAGTTAAAAGATTATAAATCCTCTCACAAGCATCCAAATCAATATAATCATCAGAATCAAGAGGCATAATATACTCCCCCCTTGCCTCTCTCTCACCCACAATTCTTGTATGAAATAATCCTAGATTTTCTGCATTAGTAAGGATTCTAATCCTCTTGTCTTGTTTGGCAAATTCTCTTGCAATCTCCATAGAATCATCGCTTCCACAATCATCAATAATAATGATTTCTATCTCTTTGAAAGTTTGATTGATACAAGAATTCAAACATCTTGCAATATATTCTTGCACATTATAAACAGGAATAATGATAGAGAAAAAGGGATTCATAGAATGGATAGTGTGATTGTCTGAAAGAGATGTGTGTGAATTGGGACTACAAATGTGAGGGGGGGGGGTATATGAGTCATAAGCATATTTTCCTTATCCAATCAAATAATATTGAACTTATCATAGTGCGTTTTGGTTAATTACCAAACATAGTCAATCATTAGCCAATTACTATTGTTTGACTCAAAGAATGGAGGGGGGGGGGAATCAGTTTGTGGGCGACTTCTTGTTGCGGATCGTTGAAAAAGTGTTTTGGCATAATGCAGAGTTTTTGTGCAGAGTCAATCAAATAAGCAGCCCACCAGCTAAAGGTAGAATTAGCAATAATGGCGTGTTGGCACGAACGCATTAGTTCCATTTCCTCAATCGCATTACCTTCATCATTGTTTTCTATAAAGCTAAATGTCACATTTTCAATCACAAGCGGATCCAAAGAATCCAAGAAAAATTCCTTGCACCAAGCAATGTCATTGCTAAAAACAAAGATATGGGGCTTTGAGATCTTATCTTTTAGTGCCTTGATTGCATTGTTGTAGTATGTAGAGCCGAGTTTAACATATATAGGAATCTGCAAATAATCACCACGACGAATATGCAGAAAGCAAGAATTGGGGGTTTGCAAGATTTGATGTTTCAAAGCCTCATTGGCAGGTGTGAGAGGTCTTTTGAGTGTAAAATCCCGCAACAACGATTCTCTGAGATGATCGAAAAATACAACATTTTGGAAATAGCCATTAAACATTGCATTAGGATTAAGAGTATCTAGAAAATCTTTTGTAAGTGCAATCTCACAATGATCAGAAATCAAACTAGACGAATGGGGCGAATGTATTTTCAACTTGCGTTTTATAAACCCAAGAGCCCTCTCAAAGAAACTTTTTTTGATTTGGGGTTCTTCATAACACATTGTTTCTATACACATAGCAATCCCAAAATCCACTATCTCCAAATTGCGAATATTGTGCGTTTGAGGCACATTGTAATCGGTATCATAATAAAACAGCCTCACAGGATAACCTTGAGCCTTTATTGCCTTGGCAAATGCATAAATAAACATTTGATTTCCAAGCCCACCCATCAATCTAACTGAAAACATTGCAAACCTTAAGCTAAATGATTTATCATCTTGATATTTTAATGCATTTATGTCACTTTTATCTCACAAAACATAAGTATAAACAAACCTAAATTACAACGAAGTATCTAAAGATATTGATTTGAAATTCAAGAAGCACTAATGGCGGACAGGGAGGGATTCGAACCCTCGGTAACCTTGCGGCTACGCATCCTTAGCAGGGATGTGGTTTAAGCCAACTCACCCACCGGTCCAAGCCAAAGTGCAATTCTATCCATTTTTTCTAAAAAAAAGCTGAATCACCACACGCTTTTGTCAGATGACAGATCGATTGCCTCTCAAATTTTTATTTTTTAACTCTTTACACTACAATCATCAAAATAAAGTTTGATTTGCTTTATTAATCACTTACAAAGGACTGACAATGCGTAAAATTTTTCTCACACTAGGACTTGCCTCTACGCTTTTGCTCCTCTCTGATGAGCTCAAGATTGACACAACGCATTCTAGCGTTGCTTTTAGCACCAAGCATTTATTGGTGAGTAATGTCAAGGGCGATTTCAAGCAGTTTGCCGGAAAGATTGATTTTGATTGGCAAAGCAAAATGCTCAAAAAGCTTGAAGGAGAGATCGATATCGCCTCTATTGATACCAATAATCAAAAGCGCGATGACCACCTTAGAAGTGCAGATTTTTTTGATGTTGCAAAAAATCCAAAAGCTTATTTCAAAATGACCAAACAATCCGGGAATCAGATTTTTGGCACCCTCACCCTTGCTGGAGTGAGCAAAGATGTTGTGTTTCAAATCGAGATGAGCGATACAGCGACACACCCCAAAACCAAGAAAAAAATCATAGGTTTTGAGATTACAGGGGAAATCAATCGCAAAGATTTTGGCATCGGCAAAAATGTGCTTGATAGTATGATCAAAGACAAAATCAAAATCATCATCAATCTTGAAGCCTCGCAACTTTGATCAAGCAAGAGCGACACTTGGCGAACCCTAGCCAAGTCTCTCACACTTGCCAAGTTTCTACCGCAAGCTAAGAATTTTGCAAGATTGAGATTAGATTGATAAAATAAAATTTTTTCAAAGGATACACAAATGGATATACGATCAAAATTTTTGGAGTTTTTTTCCTCCAAAGGGCATCAAGTTTATGCAAGTATGCCCTTAGTGCCTGAAGACAACTCATTGCTTTTCACCAATGCAGGAATGGTGCAGTTCAAAGATGTTTTTACAGGGGAGATTCCTGCACCACAAACCCCTCGTGCCACTAGCTCACAGCTCTGTATGCGAGCTGGTGGAAAACACAATGATCTAGAAAATGTCGGCTATACGGCACGCCACCATACGCTTTTTGAAATGCTGGGCAATTTCAGTTTTGGAGATTATTTCAAAGAACAAGCAATCGCTTATGCGTGGGAATTTGTCACCGAAGTTTTGGGATTTGACAAAAGCGTCCTTTATGTCACGGTGCATCAAAGCGATGATGAGGCTTTTGAGATTTGGAGCAAACACATCGATCCTCAAAGAATCAAAAGACTAGGTGACAAAGACAACTTCTGGCAAATGGGGGATACCGGACCTTGCGGACCTTGTAGTGAGATTTTTGTCGATCAGGGGGCAGAGCATTTTTGCGGAAGTGAAGATTATTTTGGAGGGGATGGAGATAGATTTTTGGAGATTTGGAATCTTGTTTTTATGCAATACCAAAGAGACGCACTGGGCAACCTCACTCCATTGCCCAAACCTAGTATCGATACAGGTATGGGGCTAGAGCGTGTAGTCGCACTGCTGGAAGGCAAAAGGAGTAACTTTGATAGCTCTATTTTTATGCCACTCATCCAAAAAGTTGCCTCTATCTGTGGCAAACCCTATCATTATGATAAGGGTGCGAGCTACAGAGTGATCGCAGATCACGCAAGATCGGTGGCTTTTTTACTTGCTCAGGGTGTGCATTTTGACAAAGAGGGCAGAGGCTATGTGTTGAGACGCATTCTTAGGCGTGCCGTGAGACACGGCTATTTGCTAGGTATCAAAGAGCCATTCTTGTTTGAGATCATCCAAGAAGTTTGTTTGCAAATGGGAGGGATTTATCCCTATCTACTTGAACGCCAAAACATTATGATACAAGAATGCAAAAACGAAGAGGAACGCTTCTTTGAAACCCTAGAATCAGGAATGCAGCTTTTCAACAAAGAACTCTCCCAAACCTCTGTGATTTTTAGCGGAGAAGTCGCATTTAAACTTTATGACACTTATGGCTTCCCTTTGGATCTCACCCTTGATATGTTGAGAGATAGAAATCTAGAAATTGATATGCAAACTTTTGATCAATGCATGTCCAAACAAAAAGAAATGGCAAGAGCTTCTTGGAAAGGCAGTGGTGGTGAGTTCAAAGGTGGAGATTTGGGCAATGTCACACAAATCACACAAGAGAATTCCTATCTTGAGCAACCCTGCTACACTCAAAGCAAAATCACGATGGCATTTGATGAAAACTTCAGGCAAATCACAGAAATCCTAGAGGGGCAAAAGGGGTGGATCGTTTTGGATAACAATCCTTTCTATCCTCAAGGCGGTGGGGCGATCGGGGATAGTGGGTGGTTTTTTACAAGAGATCAGCTAGCAGCAGATGTTTTGGATTCTCGCAAATATGCTGAGATCACGCTCAATCAGGTTTTGGCTCATTGTGATCTCAAAGTCGGAGACAGCCTAGAAGCAAGAGTGGATACCATGCGTCAAAAAGAGATTGCCAAACATCACTCTGGGACGCATTTACTCCACTCCGCCTTGCGTGATTTGCTAGGAGAGCAAGTGGCACAAGCGGGAAGTTTGGTAGAAAATCACCGCTTGAGATTTGATTTTACTTTTTCTAGAGCACTCACTTCTTTTGAGCTTCAAGATCTGCAAGATCGCGTAAATACTTTGATTGCCACCTGTATCCCTATGCAAACCCAAGAAACATCACTTGATGAGGCAAAAAAACAAGGGGCGATTGCTTTGTTTAGTGAAAAATATGCAGACAAAGTGCGTGTGGTTCAGTTTGGAGATGTAAGTTGTGAGTTGTGTGGAGGCATCCATATCGCAAATAGTGGAGAGATTGGAAGCTTCTACATCCTCAAAGAAAGTGGAGTGAGCAGCGGGGTGAGAAGGATCGAAGCAGTTTGCGGAGAGAGTGCCTATCTCTATGCCAAAAATCTAATCCTAGAGATGGCAACACTCAAAGAGCAACTCAAAACCCAAGATCTTTCTGCTAGTATCCAAAAACTCACAGAAGAAAACAAAAGGCTCAAAAAAATGGGGCAAAATCAAGCTTCTTTGGATTTTGAGATTCAAAAAATCGGCGATGCTTCAGTCATTATTGCAGAAACCAAAGAAAATGGTAAAGAAATCATTGATCAACTCAAAAACCAAAATGACAAAATTGCTATACTTCTATTCCAACAAACTGAAGACAAAGTTTCTTTTGTGGCTGGCGTAAAAAATCTCCCATTAAAAGCAGGAATATGGGTCAAAGAAATTGCGCAAGTAGTTGGTGGCAATGGCGGTGGAAGAGATGATTTTGCAACAGCTGGTGGCAAAGACACCCACCGACTTCAAGAAGCATTGCAAAAAGCTCAAATGTATGCTGACCAAATCTTAAAGGGAGAATGATGAGCGTAGGAATCCTAGGAGTGATGTTGTATGTATCTCTTTTTTTGGGTTTTATTGGGCTAGTTGCATTTCTTTGGGGAATCAAAAATCATCAATTCAGCGATGAAAAAAAAATGTTGCAAGGCGTTTTGTATGACGGAGAAGAAGAACTCAACCTTGCAAAACAAAAAGAAGAAAATTCAAGGAGAAAAAATGTTTGATTTAGCAATTATTGGATCTGGGACAACAGGTATTGCGGTGGCTGTTGAGGCAAAGGCATTGGGAATTGGCAATATTATTTTGCTAGAAAAGGGTGACAACCATTCAATGACTATTCGCAAATTCTACAAAGACGGGAAAAGGGTGGATAAAGATTACAAAGGGCAAGAGGTGGATCTGCAAGGCTCTATCAAGTTTGTTGATGGCAACAAAGAAAGCACATTGGAGCTTTTTGATTCACTCATTGCTTCAAATGGGCTAGATCTCAAAACAAATTGTGATGTCGAAAAAATCCAAGAAGTTGCAGAGGGGTTTGAAATCCATACAAGCGGTGGAGAAGTGTTCAAAAGCAAGTTTGCAGTGATTAGTATCGGAAAAATGGGGCAGCCCAACAAACCAAGCTATGCGATCCCATTGACTATACGCTCGATTGTCAATTTCAATGCCAACAGCGTCAAAGCAGGAGAAAAACTACTCATCATCGGTGGCGGAAACTCAGCTGTAGAATACGCTTATGATTTGTGCAATACCAACCCCACAACGCTCAACTATCGTCGCACAGAATTTGCCAGAATCAATGACACCAACGCAGAAGAACTCAACAAGGTGATTAAAAATGGCAAATTGCAAACAAAATTGGGAGTAGATATTGTTACTCTAAGTGATGAGGGTGGAAAAGTAGGAGTGCAGTTTGCAGATGGGAGTCAAGAGGTTTTTGATCGCCTCATCTATGCAATCGGCGGAGCAACTCCTCTAGATTTTTTGCAAAAATGCAAACTCAAACTTGATGAGAGTAATACGCCAATCAGCAACGCTCAATGCGAAACTAGTATCCCCAATCTTTTCATCGCAGGAGATATTGCTTTGCAAAGTGGAGGATCAATCGCAATCGGCTTGAATCAAGCCTATATCATTGCACAAGAAATTGCAAAAAGAATCTAGTTTTAAGTTTTTTTTAGGGTTGTCTCAAATATAATCCTAGGTTTATTTTATTCAATTAAAGGGTTTCAAATGGCAAGGAAATGTTTTTTTACAGGCAAGGGTCCAATGGTGGGCAACAATGTAAGTCACGCAAACAACAAAAACAAAAAACGCTCTCTCCCTAATCTAAGAAGCGTGCGTGTAAGACTTGAAGATGGCACTACGATGAAAATCAAAGTCGCTGCCTCTACTTTAAGAACAATGAAAAAGAGATCTTAATCAAGTGATAGAGGCGTAAGCCTTTGCTAAAAAAAATCAAGAAAATTCTTCATTGGAGGGATCAAAAACAACAAGTTGAAGTTGATTTGAGCAGTGCGCTTTATGAGCAACTCAAATACTTCCGCCTTCCTTTAGTTCTCATTCAAATCTTTCTTCTAATCGGGACTTTGGGGTATTTGTGGCTAGAAGATTATAATTTGATGGATGCTTTTTTCCAAGCTGCATATACTTTTACAAATACCGGCTTTGGCTCACTCAAAGAAGAAGAATTCACTCCGTTATCTATTATTTTTACAACAATTATTATGTTTTCTGGAGCGGGTGTGATTGCTTTTAGCGTTGCAACGGTTGTCAGTATCATCAATGATGGGAGATTGATTAGGTTAATACGGGAGAAAAAAATGGTGCAGAAAATCGTCAGATTGAGAAATCACTATGTCGTGTGTTATCACAACGAATACACAATCGAGTTGGCAAGACAATTTCGAGAAGCACAGATTCCTTTTGTGGTGGTCGATAATCAGCCAAACTTTGAAGAGGAAGCAAAAAAGCATAAATATCCTTATTACATCGTCGGCGATCCTCATACGGATACAGCGATCCTCAAAACACATCTTGCAAGTGCCAAAGGGATTGTGAGCTTTTCAAAAATCCCAGCAGACAATATCGCCCTTATCGTATCAGTGCGTTTGTTTGAAAAAGAGCTTGGACGCAAGGCATACTATGTGATTGCGAGTGCTGATTCTCAAGAAGACATCGATCGCCTCAAAAAATTGGGAGCAAACTCTGTCGTATCGGCAACCAAACTGATGGCTCAACGCGTAAGTGCAATGGCGATCAGACCAGATATGGAAAATCTACTAGAGCAATTTGCTTACAAAAAAGACACACAACTCGATCTAGAAGAAGTGGTGGTGCCCAAATATAGTTGGCTTGTCCTCAAAAAACTCAAAGATGCACATTTCAGGGCAGTCACACAAGTTTCTATTGTCGGGATTACACAAAAAGATGGCAAATACATCACAATGCCTACAGGCGAAACAATCGTCCCAAGTGAATCCAAACTCCTAATGATTGGCACAAGTGAGGGAATACGCGAAACAAAACGCCTGATTTTGCGTCGTGAAAAACCCGATGAAATCAAAAAACAGGATAAATAATGGATACGCTAACTTATGATATTTTTCCCATTGAGGGAGGTGTTTGTGCTCCTTGTGGATTTTATGCTGATGGCGTGAGTGCGGGGTTCAAACCTGATGAAAAACTAGATGTTGCCTTCATCTATATGGACACCCCTTGTGAGCCTTACGCAGTTTTCACCACCAACCGCTTTCAAGCCGCACCTATCAGGCATTATCTGCAAGAAGTATCAGGCAAAGAAAGCAATTTCGTGCTAATCAATACAAAAAATGCCAATGCAATGACAGGAAAGGCAGGTATAGAGGACATCCACCTAGTCCTTGAAGCACTCAAACAACAATTCCCTCAAATACAAAACCCCATCTCATCAAGCACCGGAGTGATTGGAGTGAGACTTGACACTCAAAAGCTCATCAATAGTTTTGAGAAATTTACACTCTCAAACCATTCTACACAATCAGCTACCAGAGCGTCAGAGGCGATTCGCACCACAGATTCGTTTGCCAAACAAATTGCCCTAAGAGTTGAACTAGAAAATGGAGAATCATTTCATATTGGTGCGATGGCAAAGGGTGCAGGAATGATTGAGCCCTCAATGGCAACGATGCTTTGCTTCATCACCACCGATGCACAAATCCCCCAAACAGATCTCAAAGAACTTACAGACAAAAACCTCCATACGACTTTCAATGCTATCAGCGTGGATGGCGACACAAGCACCAATGATTCTTTGTTTGTATTTGCCAATGGCAAAAGTGGGGCATACCACAAACAAGCCTTTGACAATGCCTTGGCAATCATTATGAAAAAACTTGCAACAGATATTGTCAAAGACGGAGAGGGAGCACAAAAACTTGTAGCTTTTAGAATCAAAGGTGCCAAAAACCAACAAGACGCCATTTGTGCAAGTAAAGCTCTAGCCAACTCCCTCCTTGTCAAAACTGCACTTTTTGGAAGCGATCCTAATTGGGGGAGAATCGCTTCGACAATCGGTGCATCAGGGGTTCAAGCGTATGAGGAGAGGCTGAAAATTTTGATTGAAGATATTTGCGTGTTTGATTGTGGAACAATATTATTTGATCCCGCAACCGAAGAAAAGGCTTCAAAAATAATGCAAAAAGATTCTTTTCACATCACTTGTGATTTGGGAGTGGGAGATGCGAGCTTCACAGCTTATGCTTGTGATTTAGGGCATCAATATGTCAAAATCAATTCAGATTATAGGAGTTAAAATGAAAAAACTTATCTTAGCTTCTTGTATGGTCTTGGGAAGTCTCAATGCTTTGGGTTTTGGAAATATGGGAAATACTTCTGCAGGACTTGGTAATACCGGTGTGGCTTTGACTAAATCAGCTTGGGGGGTTTATTATAACCCTGCACTTTTGGCAGCGGACAATCGTGGTAAATTTGGCTATAGCTTTGGAGTCAATGTGGATCAGCAAGGGATCGGAGCACTTGCTTCAAGTGTTCTCCAAAATCAAGCAGACTTGAGCCCTGAAAGTTTATGGAACAGCTTCAATCAGCACAAAAAGCACTCAATCTCCCTTAGCTCTCAAAATGGCTTAGTGATACAAATCACGGGTGGAGGCTATGAGGTGCCAAAGCTTGATGAAAATGGCAAAGAAACAGGGGAAATGATTGAGAAACGCAATCCTTATGGGGCTTTTACTTTGGCAATGTTTGCCTCCACTTTTTTGTATGGAGACATACAAGCTACTTACAACAACAATAATGCAAACCCAACACTTAGCGTAGCGACAAACCCTGCGGGTGTAGCCCTTGTAGAGATTCCTGTGGCTTGGGGATGGAGGTTTGAAACAAGTGCAGGTGATATTAGCATAGGAACAACTATCAAATACATGGGGCTCAATGGAGTGAATGCAAATATTTCTGGAACAATCTCGCAAGATCAGCAAAATTTAAGCAAAACAATCAATCTACCCACGCTAGATCAAACATCTCATTGGTTTGGGATTGATTTGGGCTTGTTGTATTCTATCTATGGTCTCAATGTGGGCGTTGTGGCAAAAAATATCAATGCCCCTCAGTTTGATTTGTGGAATCAAAAAGTGAGGGTTATGCCTCAATTTAGACTAGGGCTTTCTTATGAGTTTGCAGATTATTTTGCACTTACCTTTGATACGGATTTGGCACCCAATCATATACTTTTTGACAACTCCCCCAAAACACAAATGATTGGAACAGGGTTTTTGATGGATTTTAGTTATATCGATTTGCGTTTTGGCGTGATGGGCGATATGGCAAACTCTTTTGCACAAGGTGCGATTCTTACTGGGGGGATCAATCTACTAGGATTTTTGGATATAGCCGCCCAAGTCTCAACAGAAATGTTTGATATCAAAGGTTACAAAGTGCCAAATTTTGTAACACTTAAGGTGGGCGGGAGCTTCACCTTTTGATTTATTAAAGTTTTTAGGGCATCATCATTACCAACTTACATAAAGGAGGTTTTGATGTTACACGAGTATAGAGAGGAAATCAAGCAGCTCAAACAGAGCAATGCACACTTTGCCAAGATTTTTGATGAGCACAATGAGCTAGATCAAAAACTAGAAAACATAGAAAAAGGGATTCTTTTTGCTACAGATACAGAAGTCAATCTGCTCAAAAAAGAGAAGCTAAAGCTCAAAGATGAAATTTATATGATGCTACAACGCTCAAAAGCCGATAGTTAATCGGCTTCCCCCTACCCCCACAATTATTCTTGGCGATTGCCAAAGATTCCAATCAACTGCAAAAGCGAAACAAAGAGATTTAAAAAATCCAAATACAAAGCAATAGCTGCATCTATCGGACTATCATACGCACCACGAATGATATTCTGCGTATCATAAGCGATAAAACCACTAAAAATCAATGCCCCTGCTCCAGCAATCACTGCCTGTAATGGCGAAGAACCCAAGAATATATTGATAATTGATCCAATAAAAATCACAATAAATGCGATAAAAAGCCATTTGCCCCAGCTTGAAAGATCAGCTTTGGTTTTGATGGCATAAGCACTCATAATCCCAAAAATGATTGTTGTCATTCCAAAAGCCTGTGCTACTGCCAAAACGCCACTTTTGGCAATGACAAAACCTAGCAATGGCACAAGAGTGATTCCGCTCAATGTCGTAAAAAGAAACAACATCGCTAGATTGAGACCGGGCTTACTCTTTGAAAACATCAAACCAAACAACGCACCAATCTCTGCGATGAAAAACACCCAGCGATAAGTCACTACCGCCTCAAAAAATGCAAAGCCTAGCAATGCACCAATCGTGCCAAGCAACAAGCTACCTGCAAAAAACTTATAAGTCGTTTTGACAAACTCGACCAAAGCCCCTTCTCTTGCATAAGCAAACGATTGAGAATAATCTCGATCATACAAACTCATTTTTACTCCTTTTTTAATAGAAAATAAAATGACTATCATACAACACTTTGCAGGTTTCTTTGTAAATATAAAACTAGCATTTCAAACCCCATTCCTGCTAAAATTGCTTCAAAAAATGGAGCAAAAATGACCCTGTATCTTCATATCCCATTTTGCACCAGCAAATGCGGGTATTGTGCTTTCAACTCAAGTGCGCAATATGATTCTCTAGTGCAACAACAATACACTCTCGCACTCATCGCCGACATCACCGCACAGCTTCAAAATCATTCTTACCAGCTCTCTAGCATTTATATTGGTGGAGGCACTCCAAACACACTTGCCTCCCGCCATTATGCAAAAATTTTTGAATGCATCAACCTGTATGCCTCGCTAGAAGCAGATTGTGAAATCACGATAGAAGCCAACCCCAACCTCATCTCCCTAGAATGGATGTCAGATCTCAAAAGCTTTGGTATCAATCGCGTAAGTCTTGGGGTGCAAAGCTTCAATGATGCCAAATTGCAATTTTTGCAACGCGACCATCAGTCTTATGATATTCAATCTAGCATCACAGCTATCCGCAAAGCCCAAATCCAAAACATCAGTTTGGATTTAATCTATGGCACACCCTTTGATGATGAACAATTTTTGTTGCAAGAACTCACACAACTGCAATCTTTTGATTTGTATCATCTCTCAGCATACACTCTTAGCATTGACAAAGGTTCAGCATTTTACAAAAACCCCCCATCACTCCCAAACAACGATCACTCCCTCTATCTCAGACACATTCTCCACGATTTTAACTTCACGCAATATGAAGTTTCAAACTTCTTTTGCAAAGCAAAATCCAAACACAATCTTGCGTATTGGCAAGGTTTGGATTATTTGGGCTGTGGTGCTGGAGGAGTGGGCTGTATCGATGGCACAAGAATGCAAGGCTCAAACAATATCCACACTTATATCAAAAACCCAACGCACAAACAAAAAGAGTTTCTCACCCCTCAAGATCAGCGGCTAGAGAGGCTATTTTTGGGGCTTAGGTGTGAAGTGGGAGTGGATCTTGCAGATCTAGATTCACAAAAAATCAGCTATCTTTTGGAAGAAAACAAATGCCACATCAACCACAATAGGCTAGTTGCCAATGATTACTTTCTCGCAGATGAGATCGCACTTTTTCTAAGCTAATACATCTTGCCCCATTTGAGCTTGGCTCCCGCAAGCAGATGAAAATGCAAATGTGGCACTTCCTGACCGCCATTTGTCCCGACATTGGTAATCAAGCGATAGCCCTCTTGCTCAATCCCCAAATGCTTCACAACTTCTTGGATAAAAAGTGTCATCCCTTGCATATCAATACAATGTGCTTGTTGAAAGTCTTTGATCGATTGCTTTGGAATGATTAGGATATGTATCGGGGCTTGTGGATTGATGTCTTCAAAAGCCAAAAAATTCTCATTTTCCAAAACCTTTTTGCTTGGAATCTCGCCATCAATAATTTTTTCAAAAATATTTTTTTGCATTCTACTTCCCTCTCCAAAATCATAATGTCTTTAAAATATTTTACTACAATATCAAAAATCGCAGTCATAGCAAGGAATATCGATGCAAAACCTTATCACACAAATCAATCAAGCTCAAAATCTCCAAGAACTTGAACATCTCAAAGTCCAGATCAATGGCAAAAAGGGTGTTTTGACACTTGCCTTTGCACAACTCAAAGATTTGCAAGGAGAGGCAAAAAAACAAAAAGCCCAAGAACTCAACACAGCCAAACAAGAGTTTGAGCGTGTGTTTGAACTCAAAAAGCAAGAATTACTTCACCAAGAAATGCTACAAAAGCTAGAACAAGAAAAGATTGACATCACTCTTTTTAGCTCCAATCATCAAGGCAGGGTTCATTATGTCAATTTGATGATTGAAAAGATTGTAGATTACTTTGCTCTATTGAACTTTGAAATCAAAAACAAAACGCTGATAGAAGATGATTTCCATAATTTTGAAGCACTCAATATCCCATCATTTCACCCAGCACGCGATATGCAAGATACTTTTTATTTTGCAGATTCAAAGCTCCTAAGGACACACACCTCCCCTGTCCAAATCCACACAATGCAAACCCAAAGCTTCCCGCTAAGGATCATTGCTCCGGGGGCGGTATTCCGTAGGGATTATGATTTGACACACACGCCGATGTTTCATCAAATCGAGGGATTGGTCGTGGATCAAAAAGGAAAAGTGACTTTTGCAAACCTCAAGTTTATCTTGGAAAATTTCATTCGCCATATTTTTGGGGCAGTGGAAATCCGTTTTCGCTCTAGCTTCTTTCCTTTTACAGAGCCTAGTGCTGAAGTTGATATGAGCTGTGTTTTTTGCGGAGGTGATGGTTGTCGCATCTGCTCCCAAACAGGATGGCTAGAGGTTTTGGGTTGTGGAATGGTCAATCAAAATGTCTTTGATTCTGTGGGGTATGAAAATGTCAGTGGATATGCCTTTGGGCTTGGGGTTGAACGCTTTGCTATGCTTTATTATGCAGTCAATGATTTGCGTAGTTTTTTTGAAATGGATTTGAGAGGATTGAAATAAATGAAAGTTACAAAACACCTACTAGAAGAATTTATACGAATCGGCGATATTGCACCCCAAACCTTGTGTGACACTTTGAGCCAAATTGGACTAGAAGTAGAATCATTTCAGGCAATCAAGATTCCTGATGGAGTCGTTGTGGGCAAAGTGATCGACAAAGCCCAACACCCAAATGCAGACAAACTCAGTGTTTGTCAAGTTGATATTGGAAGCCAAACCCTGCAAATCGTCTGTGGGGCATCAAATGTCGCAACAGAACAATACATCGCCCTTGCCACACAAGGCACAAAACTCAATACCCCAAAAGGTGAGCTTTGTATCGCTCCGACTACTCTAAGAGAGGTGCGTAGCGAGGGTATGATTTGCTCTAGTGTCGAGCTTGGATTGCCCCAAACCAACGAAGGAATTATGGTGCTAGATTCTAGTATCGGGGAACTCAAATTGGGTCGAGCCCTCAATACTTATCCTATTTTTAATAATTTTATCATCCAAATTGGCATCACCCCCAATCGTGGAGATTGTCTTAGCGTCATAGGAGTGGCAAGGGATCTAAGTGTCGCTCTTGGCGTTCCTTTTAGCCTCAAAAGCTATCAAGATGAAAACACGGCTTTGGGTATTGGTAGAGTGCTGCAGATGGCAAATGAAGGCAAAAACAATGCCTCCCTGCTCTACAAAGTTGCAAACATCATTTCAATCCACACTCCACTCAATATCCAGCTTTCTTTGCTAATGTGCGACATTGCCCTGCAAAGTGGATTGCAAAATTTCCTCTCGTTTGCCTCACATCTAAGCGGAGTGATTCTCAAGCCTTATCGCTTTGGCGATTTTTCAAAAAGCAATCTCATCAACAATGCAGAAGCACAAATCATCATCAAACAAGACGAAGAAGGATTTGATTGCACCTACAATCAAAACAAGCTTGCACGCATTGGTGTGTTTTACCCCAAAAACGACATTGGCAACGAAAGCGTGATTTTGGAGGCAAGTTATGTCAATCCTGAAGTACTTTCGCAACTTTTGCACACACACAAAGAGATCCAAAAAGATTCTGAACTCACATACAAAACAACGCGTGGAAGCAACCCCAACCTCCTCTTAGGAATGCAAATCCTGTGTGATTTGCTGATCAAATACGCACATGTCGAGATTTATTCAAGCAGTCATCATCTCTCCACCAAAGAAGAAAACATCGGTATCAAAACAACTTTTTCTTATATTTTGGAATTACTAGGTGAGCAAATCTGCAAAGAGGATATAGCACTCATTCTCAAACGGCTTGGTTTCAAAATTGAAGCAAGCTTTGATGAAAGCTTTTTTATGGCAACCCCTCCAGAATATCGCCACGACATCAAAATGCCTCAAGACATTGCCGAAGAGATTTTGCGTATCTACAGAATCAACAAAGTCACTTCGATTCCACTGACTTTTCAAGAATATCCACAGGCGTGCAATGAGCAATATCAATTCTACAAATACAAAAGAGAGTTGATCAAAAAAGCCTGTGCGATTGGTTTCACAGAAAGCATCCATTATGTGTTTTATGACAAAGACAAGCTCAAAGCACTCAATCTCCTAACTTTGCCAGACACACTAGATCTCATCAACCCTATCAACAACGAGCTCAACACATTGCGAAGCTCATTGATTCCAGCTATGCTTGACACGATTGAACGCAATCTGTGCTATGGGATAGAGAGCATTGCGTTGTGTGAGATTGGGATTTGCTATGACTCTGCAAGAAATGAAATAGAAAGACTTGCATTTGCTGTCAATGCACTCCAGCAAGAGGAACGCTTCCCTTATCCCAAAGGAATCAAATGGGATTTTTATCGATTCTGCGACCAGCTCTCCAAAATTATCGGAAATTTCACATTGCAAGAATACCCATTCTCCTCAAGCCTACTCACACACCCATACCAAAAAGCCCTGATTGTCCAAGATCACAAGCAGATTGGTTATGTTGCAAAAATCAACCCAATGAGTGGCTATTCTTTTGAGGGGTTTATTTGCGAAATCAACCTAAATGACATCACTATCAATCAGCAAAAAGCCTCTGCTTTTTCAAAACACCAAACAAGCTTGAGAGATCTCACGCTACTTATTGACACACATACCACTTTTGATCAAATCAAAACCGCAATTTTGCGTGAGCAGATTCCATTCCTCATCGAGATTTACCCCATAGATTTGTATTCCCACGAGTCTCTAGGCTCTCAAATCGCACTAAGCCTACGCCTAAAATTCCAAGCTCAAGACAAAACACTACAGGAAGAAGAAGTCAAACATAGTATCCAGCAAATCCTCACACTGCTTGATCAAACATTCAATGCAACGCTACGATGATCAAAATATGTCCCAAACATTCCATCCAAGAAACTTTGGTTTTTGATGAGATAGGCAGAGACAAATCCCTCTCTCATCGGGCAATCATTTTTGCCCTTCTTGCTGATACGCCCACTTATATCCACCATTGCCTTGACGCACAAGACACACTCGCAACCCTCCACATTGCTCATCAGCTAGGAGCAGAGATGCAGCGGCAAGGTCACACACTCATCATCACGCCCCCCACATCCAAATGCCTCGCTTCTGATGTGAATCTGCAATGCCACAATTCAGGCACCACGATGCGTTTGTATATGGGACTGCTCTCTGGTTTTGATGGAAATAGATTCTATTTTGATGGAGACTCCTCGTTGCAAAAACGCCCAATGCAACGCATTAGAGATTTTCTTGAGCCGATGGGTGCAGTTTTTGCTGATGGCTCCACTCCACTCTACCCACCCTTTTGTCTCCAAGGCTCCAAGCTCTCCGCACTCCATCACATTTCCCCCATCTCTTCAGCACAAAGCAAAAGTGCCTTCATCCTCGCAGCCCTGCAGGCTCAAGGCACAAGCTTCTATTCTGAACCCTACAAAAGTCGCGACCATAGCGAAAGATTGCTACTTGCAATGGGGGCACAAATCAAAATCACCCAAAACACAGGCTACCAGCTCACAATCCACCCACTACGCCACAAACTCAGAAGCCTTGATTTTGAAATCCCCAACGACCCCTCTAGCGTCTTTTTCTTCATCGTTGCGTGTCTTATCTCTCCCAAATCCCATTGTATCTTCACAAATGTCTTGCTCAATCCAACCCGAATCTACGCCCTAAGCATTCTCAAACAAATGGGTGCAAATATCACTTGGCACACCACCTCTTCCCAAATCGAAGAAATCGGCACCATAGAGGTGCGTTCTAGCACTCTATCTGCCACCACCCTTAACTCACAAATCGCTTGGTGTATCGATGAGATTCCAGCCCTTTGCATCGCCTTTGCCTGTGCCAACGGAGAGAGTATCATCAGAAATGCAGGCGAGCTTAGAATCAAAGAAAGCGATCGCCTTGCCTCTATCGCCCACAACCTCCAAGCACTAGGAATCCAAGTGGAGGAATATGACGATGGGCTCAAAATCACAGGAGGAGAATTCCAGCAAAATGCGAAACTGCAAAGCTTTGGGGATCATCGTATCGCTATGGCGTTTTCACTTGTGGGGATCAAAACGCAAGTTTGGATAGAAAATACAGAATGTGTTAATATCTCTCTCCCAAATTTTTATCAAATTTTAGAACATTTCGTGGAGTTACAATGAAAATAAAAATTGCTACAAATTGCGGTTTTTGCTTTGGAGTGAAACGCGCAATCGAAATCGCCGAAAAACAACCACACAGCATTACTTTTGGAGCACTCATCCATAACCAAAAAGAAATCAATCGATTGCAACAAGATTTTGGTGTCAAACTCGCCGAATCTCTTGATGAAATCAAATCGACAGACACAGTGATTGTCCGCACACACGGCATTCAAAAAGACGATCTCCTCAAGCTCCAGCAACAGGGGGTGCAAATCAGCGATGCGACTTGCCCCTATGTCAAAAAACCTCAAAAAATTGCAGAAAAAATGAGTGAGGAGGGGTATCAAGTGGTGATTTTTGGAGATGCACAACATCCCGAAGTCAAAGGGGTCGTGAGCTATGCCTCCACACCAGTTTGGGTCATCAAAAGCCTTGAAGAACTCAAAAGCTACAAAATCCCCAAAAAAATCGCCCTCATTTCCCAAACCACAAAACAAAGAGAGCATTTTTTTCAAATTGCCAATTATCTGATTGATTATGGCTATGAAGTGAGGGTTTTCAACACGATTTGCAGTGCGACTTTTGAGAATCAAGACTCCGCAAGAGAACTTGCACAAGAGGCTGATATAATGATCGTCGTTGGAGGATTGGCTTCCTCAAATACCAAGCAACTCTTTGAAATCGCAAAAATGTATTGCCAAGATAGTTACCTAATCGAAGATGAAAACGATCTCAATCCTCTATGGTTTGCCAATAAAACCTTTTGTGGCATCACGGCAGGGGCTTCTACACCTGATTGGATTATCCAAAATGTCAAAAATAAGATTTCTACTCTAAAATCTTTAGGATAATGCTATAATCAGTCGTTTTAAACCTAAGGGATACCCCAATCAAAGAACTAAGGACTCGCTATGATAACCAATCCTGAACTGATCGAATCAACACCCCTAGAAGAAGAATGCGATTTTGCTTCAATGTTTGCTGCAAATGAGCGAAGGGTTACAAGTGGTGGGATTCAAGAAGGTATGATCGTAAAAATTGATCCAGAATTTACACTAATTGCCGTTAATGGAGCAAAACAAGAGGGGCGATTATCAACTGCAGAGATTACAGATGACGATGGCAAACTATTGTTTAAAGAAGGCGACAAAATAGAAGTCTATACGACTTTTTTCAATGAGCGTCCAAACATCTCTTACAAAAAAGTCATCAAAATGAAAAACATCGAGGCAAAGATTCAAGCTCTCCAAGGTGATTATCAAGACAAAATTGTTGAGTGCAAAATCATCAAAAAAAATCGAGGTGGTTATATCGTTGAGTTTGATGGTGCAGAAGCATTTTTGCCACGCTTTGCATCAGCCCTCAAAGAGGACAACAAAAACATTGGCAAAACTTTCAAAGTGTGCATTACCGACATCAAGCCAGAAGAGCAAACCATCTATGTATCACGCAAAAGATTTTTGGATTTGGATCGCAGCGGCAGAGAAGAAAGAGTCAAAAAGCTTCTTGAAGGTGATAATGTCAGAGAAGGTGTGATTAGCAAAATCACTCCCTTTGGTATTTTTGTCGAAATTGATGGAATCGAGGGCTTAGCTCACTACACAGAGCTCAGTCATCGTGGACCTATCAATCCAACCACACTTTTCAAAGTTGGAGAAAAAACACTTGTCAAAATTCTCGCATACGATGCAGAAAAACATCGCCTCTCTCTCTCTGTCAAAGGTGCAAGTGAAGATCCTTGGAAAGAGATTGAAAGCCAACTCGATCTTGGCGATCAAATCAAAGTCGTTGTAAGCAATATTGAGAACTATGGTGCTTTTGTGGATCTTGGCAATGGAGCCGAAGGATTTTTGCATATTTCAGAAATTTCTTGGAACAAAAATCTCAAGCACCCTGCAGATATACTCACACAAGGACAAGAGATCAATGTCGAGATTATCGAAATGAACTCTCAAAACAAGCGTCTTAGAGTTTCTCTCAAACGCTTGTTGCCAAAACCATTCACAAACTTCAAAAATACACATCAAGTAGGCGATGTGGTTGAGGGCAAAATCGCCAAAATTGCAGATTTTGGTTTGTTTGTCAATCTTGGCGAAGTCGATGGACTGATCCACAATGAAGATATTTGTTGGGCTAGAGAAAAAACAAGCAAAGATTTCAAAGCAGGTGAAAATGTGCAAGCCAAAATCATCAAAATCGATCAAGACAAAGAAAAAATCTCTTTGTCTATCAAGGCACTCACAGAATCACCTATTAAACTTTTCGCCAAAACACATCAGGTCGATGATCAAGTTGAAGGCACAATCCTTGCCATCAAAGATTTTGGAGTGTTTATAGATTTGGGAGACAAAGTTGAAGCACTCATTCGTGATGAAGATTTGCATCCACTCAAAAAAGAAGAATTGCAAGTTGGCGACAAGATTGCTTGTGCGATAGCTTTTATTGACAAAAATTACGACAAGATTCGAGCGTCAGTAAGGAAGCTTGAACGCATTAAAGAATTGCAACACCTCAAAGACTACAATGAGGATACAAAAATGACGCTTGGTGACAAAATCAAACTATAATCCCAATGAAACATTACAAAGCCCTAATCACTGCTGTCTTTTTGTTGGTGATTACGGGGCTTTTTGTTGCGATCGCATACTTCATCCTCAATGACACACACCCCCCTCATTTAGAAACCCTAGAACCAAACAATCAGACAACACAACAAACGACAGAGAAAGGGTGGATAGACGCTATCGCCAATCAAAAGCAAAAAAGTTACATCTACCCCACAAATGAGTTGATGATGAAGTTCAATTTCAAAAGCAACCAAGAAGATCCGTTGCGTTTGATTGTTGATGATTTAAGTGAATATCGTTTTTATTGCCTTAATCAAGTTTTGAGCAACAATCAAGTCGAATATGCCTATTATCGCAAGGGCAAAACAATCCAGCTTGTTGTGTTTCTCAATGACGAGATTAAGCGTAAAAAGATCCTTGAAGATTTCAAATATTATCAAATCAGCTATTCGATTCAAGGGCAGGATAAGCCGCTCCCACCCGATCAAAAATAAGCAAAAATTTCCTGAATCTCTTTTGGAGATAGATTCCTAGCCAAACACAACTCAAGCAAAATCTTAGCCTTTGGCACACTGAGCCCAAACGCTGGAACAAAATCACTCTCTGCGACAAACCCGTGACTGCCGCGACTGCCAACGACTACCATCACCCCTTTTTGATACAAATCGCTCAAAAAAGCTTTGATAGAATCGGGCATATTTCCAGCACCACACCCTGCGACAACTATGCCCGAGACATTACAATCAGCAAGCCAAGCAATATTTTCTACTTTGATTCCAGCATAGATATAAACAATCTCTACGCGTTTTCCGCTCAAAAGCTCTTTGCTTTCAAACACAGGGTGATTGCGAGGATTAGCAGCATTGAAACCAATAATCTGTCTATCTAGGATATAGCCCATCTCCCCACCATTGCGACAAGCGAAGGCATCGACATTGTAGGTGTGTGCTTTGTAAATTGTTTTGGGTGAAAAGATTTTGTCATTCATCACCACAGCGACAAACCCACCTAGATTTGATGCAGCGAGTGCTAGAGCATTTGAGAGATTTTTGAGACTATCGCTTCCTAGAGCACAAGGAGGTCGCATCCCTCCAACCAATACCACAGGCTTATCCCCACGATAACACATATCAAGAGCAAAAGCACTCTCTTCCATTGTGTCTGTCCCGTGAGTGATCACAAAACCATCATAATTTGCATTGTTTTGGGATAAAAAATCAAGGATTGCCACCCAAATCTCTTTTTGGATTTCCACACTATCGATTTGAGCGATGACTTTTGTATCGATGATGACATTTGTCTGTAAATCCTGCGTGATCAATGAGCTGACATCAAGTGTCCCTGCTTGATAGTGTGTGCTATCAAGCCCACCTCCACCTCCACCAGCGATTGTGCCACCGGTGGCAATGACACAGACTTTTGGGAGATTATTTTGCATTTGGGATAAAGAGTTGTTGATTTTGGAGCCTGAAGTCCTTGATCGCTTTTTGCCCCTCTTTGCCTGTGATCCAATCGATGAATTTGATCGCACCTTGATAATCCACCTTTGGACAACGCTTGGGATTGACAGCCATCACAGAATAGAAGTTTTTAAGCACATCATCACCTTCCACCAAAATCACCAAGCCTTTTTGCCCCTTCAAACTTGTGCGATATTTGATAAAAGTCCCACGATCGCTAAGAGTGATAGCCTTTTTTTGATTTGCAATATTGATTGTTGCAAGCATTCCTTGACCGCTTTCTTGATACCAACTATCTTCACGACTAGGAGCAGAGCCATTGACTTTTTTCCAAATCGCCACTTCTTTGTTGTGCGTCCCACTCTTGTCACCACGAGAAACAAAAGGGATTTTGTGTTGCTTGATCCAAGCAAATGCCTCTTGGATTGTTTTGCCCTTCAAATCTTTCAGATAAGCCTCTTCTCCAATGATCACAAAATCATTATACATCACCGCTTTTCTATCCACACCATAGCCATCGGCTACATATTGCTCCTCTACTTTTGGAGAATGCACGAGCAAAACACTCACATCACAATTCTGTCCGAGCTTGAGTGCATTGCCCGTCCCCACACTCACCCATTGCAACTCAATCCCTGTCGCTTTCTGAAACTTTGGTGCTAATACATCAAGCAAACCTGTATTGTCCGTGCTAGTCGTTGTTGCCATTTTCAACGGCTCTCCACCAAATACAAAAACCACAAAACCCAACGCTATAGACAGAAACTTCGCCATTTATCTTCACTCCTTATTTTTGGTAAAATCTTGAAAAACTAATTATACTTTGGATTCTTTATGGATTTTATTCTAAATGGTTTCTACGAGGCGTTTTTGTTGCTCTATCATCTTGATAGTGCAACCACTAGTGCCATCTACAATACTTTCTCAACTTCCACCCTCTCTATATTCATTGCCACCTTTGTCGGTTTGCCACTTGGCTTTGGGCTGGGCTATTTTAATTTTAGGGGCAAAAAAACTCTCAAGATTATTTGCGATACACTTCTAGCTTTTCCCACAGTCGTTGTGGGGCTGATTGTCTATGCGTTCATCAACGCTCAAGGACCATTGGGGCACTATGGATTGCTATTTAGCAATACAGGAGTCATCATCGGGCAAACAATCCTTGCACTACCTATTGTCATCGCCCTTAGCTCCTCTGTAGTTGAAAACATGAATCCCCTTTTGCGTCTGACGCTCAAATCCTTCAACCTCACTCACGCACAAATGATCAAAACAACACTATGGGAGCTTAGACACTCGCTCCTAAGTGTCATCATCACCGCATACTCTAGAATCATCAGTGAAATTGGTATTGCAATGATGATTGGAGGCAATATCAAATGGCACACACGCACCATCACCACAGCGATCTCACTAGAAACCAACAAAGGCGAGTTTGCCCTTGCTATCGCTCTTGGCATTGTGCTAGTCATCGTCGCACTTCTCATCAATCTTGCATTATCACTTTTGAAGGAATACAAATCCTAATGCTCTATCAACTAACGCACATCAAACACTACTATGAAAACAAAATAGTCCTAGATTTCAACTCCCTGCAAATCTCCCAAGGAGAAATCATTGGCATTAGTGGCAAAAACGGGAGTGGCAAAAGCACACTTTTGCGTCTGCTCGCCTTTCTAGAGTCCCCTACTTTTGGCGAAGTCAAATACTTCGGCACTTCACGCACACAAATTGCCATACTTTTGCCTGAGATTCAGCTCCTCTCTAGAAGTGTCAGAGCCAACCTAGAATACATCCTCCAAATCCGTCATCAACCCCCCAATCCTCAAAAAATCGCCGATGTGCTAAAACTCGCAGGTTTGGAGCCAAAGACATTTCTAGAAAGAAAACACTATGAGCTTAGCAGTGGAGAGAAGCAAAGAGTGGGATTAGCCCAACGCCTATTGCTGGAACCCAAAGTATTACTCCTTGATGAGCCAACCAACAGCCTAGATCATCTAGGACTCAAAACCTTGTCCGAAGCGATTCAATGGTGTCATCAAGAATACAACACAACAATCATCACAATCAGCCACGACAAAAAATGGCTTGAAAAAAACTCCCAAAAACTGCTCAAGCTCCACTTTGGAGAACTCATCAATCAAAAAGAAGCCAATCTCCTATCACACAATTGGAGCAAAAATCAAAATGGCGAAAAATATTATGATTTTGGCAATGGGGCGATACTAGAACTCCCCCAAAGCAAAGAAATCGATTTGAGAGAGGGGATTTTCATCCATCAAGACCACATTTTGTTGCATTGCGATCAACACCCATCGTTTGAAGCGGTTATTATCGGAATACGCACTCTTGCAAATCGCACAGATGAAGTGCTTCTTGAGATCGCTTTGGGCAAAGAAGTGTTGAAAAAATACATTCCAAAAGAGCAAATCCCCCATTTCCAAATCTTGCAAACAATCGCTATTAGCTTTGATACCACCCAAATCGCCCAAGCCAATCAAAAATGATTAACGCTTGAGTTGATTAACGGTTTGGAGCATCGAATCTGCGGTTTGAATACTTTTTGAGTTTGCCTCATAAGCCCTTTGCCCTGTGATCAAATCTGTCATCTCCTCCACAAGCTTGACATTACTAAGCTCGATGAATCCTTGCCTTAATTGCCCCATTCCATTTTGCCCTGCTACCCCTGCGATTGGATCCCCTGAAGCATTGGTATTGATATAGAGATTGTCTCCCAAAGAATGCAACCCCGCAGGATTGATAAAATTCACAATCTCAATCTGCCCCAATACTGCCACATCAGTTTGATTCCCTGACAAAGCACTCACGGTGCCATCTGTGCCGATGCTGATTTGAGTCGTCCCCTCTGGGATATTGATCTCTGGCACAAGTGGATAACCATCAGAATTGACGATTGCACCATTGGCATCGATTTTGAAACTTCCGCTACGAGTGTAGCCGATATTGCCATCAGGGAGTTGGATTTGGAAAAATCCATTTCCTGTAATCGCCACATCAAGATTGTTATCTGTCTCTTTCAAGCTCCCTTGAGAAAACATTTTTGCCACAGCGATTGGACGCACCCCAAGCCCCACTTCAATGCCTGTAGGAGATTGCGTATTGTCACTTGTATTTGTCCCTGCATATTGCATTGTTTGATAGAGCAAATCGCTAAATTCTGCTCTTTGCTTTTTGTATCCGATAGTATTCACATTGGCAATGTTGTTAGATGTGGTATCAATCTGCATTTGTTGCCCTAGCATTCCTGTAGTTGCTGTATGTAATGCTCTTATCATTTTTTACTCCTTATGCCCTAACGGCTAATTTTTGAATCGCTTCAGTATTGAGATCATCGGTATGGGTTTTCATCACCTTTTGATACATATCCACAAGGCGATTGGTTTCAATCAAACTAGTCATCTCTAGCACTGCATTCACATTGCTTTTTTCCAAATAGCCCTGCGTCAAGACATCCACATTGTTTTCATACATCTCTCTGTCTCGAGCCAAATCATCGCCAACATACTCATACAAACCATCTGCAGTTTTTTTGAGATATCTCATATCTGCAAAAGACACGATTGCAAGTGCTCCAGCTGGGACATTTTCCCCCGCAGGAGTTCTGACAAATACATTGCCACTTGGTGTGACAGCCACATCTCCAGAGGCATTCAGCACAATCCCTCCTTCGCTATCTATCCAATTACGGCTAAGGATTTTCATCCCTCTTTTATTGACGACATTTCCATTTTCATCAAGGTTGAAACTCCCATCTCGCGTATATCTCACGCCATCAGGCGTCTGCACTGCAAAAAATGCGTTTTCTTTCTTGAGTGTAAAATCTAATGGATTGTCTGTTTTGCTCATCGCACCCAAAGCCCTATCTGTGAATTCCTCGGTCACAATAGGCACTTTATCCATTGCACGATTCCAATATTGAGCCGCCTCTCTTGTGTTGTCCTCTATAGGAAGCTCATCACGCTCTCCTTTCAAAATACGCATAAAATCACCAATTGCTACATCATCTCTTTTGTAAGCATTTGTATTAAGGTTGGCAAGATTGTTTGCAATCACATCAAGACGATTGAACTGCGTCACCATTCCACCTGTCGCACTATAATATCCGCTTTGCATTCCTTTGCTCCGTGTAATAAATTTCAAGTCTTAAAGCAACAATCGTTCCTTTTTGATGATTCAAGATAGCAGATATACAAATGCTCAAATATTAAGAATTGTTATCATTAAAGTATTATGCTTACAACTTTATTTTGTGATCTACAAGGATTTGGATGGAATTTTTACGCACATATCTTGATTATATGATTTTTTCTACATTGGGATTAATGGGCTTTGTGTCTATATGGCTTAGCATTGAACGCATTGTATATTTCAAACAAATCAAACTTGAGGATTTCAAAACGCTAGATTCTCTAGAAGAATCCCTCACCAAACATATAACCACCCTCTATATCATCTATTCCAATGCACCTTATGTAGGACTATTGGGGACGATTGGAGGAATCATCGTAACTTTTTATGGAATGAGCCTAGGCACAGAGATTGATGCCAAGAAAATAATGGCAGATCTTTCTTTGGCTCTTGAGGCAACAGGGGCTGGGCTATTGGTCGCTATCCCCACCCTCATCTCCTATAACGCACTGCTAAGAAAAATCGATCTCATTCTCAATCGCTACAAGGCAGAACGATGAGAATAAAAAGAGGAGATGGGCTAAATATCATTCCGCTCATTGATGTAATGCTTGTTTTGCTTGCGATTGTTTTGAGTGTTTCGACTTTCATAGCACAAGGGCATATCAAAATAGCAGTCCCACAAGCAGATTCTACAACCCAAAGCCATCAGCCAAAAAAGCAGATTGTCATCTCTGTAGATTCTAATAATCAAATCTATCTTGACAACACCCCAACAACAATCGCCCAACTCAAGCAATCTTTTGCACATATAGATTCCAACACATCGATAAAACTTCAAAGCGACAAAGAATCAAGATTTGAAATTTTTGTCCAGATTCTAGACATTCTCAAAGACAAGCAATATGAAAGCCTTGATATTTCGACCAAAAAAAATTAACCCCACTCTCTTTGGTTTTTGCTGTGCTTTGGCATTATACGCATTGCTCTTTTTTGCATTGCTTAGCACTCAAGACCACAAAATCTCAATCCAAGAAAATGGAAACCAAACTTTCACCCTCAAACTCACCAAATCTAGTATCAAAGCACAGACAAAACAAGAAAAAAGCCTAGCCAACCCCCCAAAGCCAAAACAAACCCCGATTCCAAAAAACATTCGCAAAGCAGAAAACAAAACAATCAAACAAACTCAAAAAATAACCCCCCAAAACGCACTTGAACAAACAAAAGAAGTAGCACAAAACACCCCACCCAAAGACATATCTTCAAACACAAAAGCAGACACACAAGCAGAACAAGAGATTGAAGCACTAGCTTACAATCAAGGGGTCACAGATGACTTTTTGTCCAAAATTCATCAAGCTATTTCCAACAACAATTCCTATCCACGCATTGCAAAAATTAGAGGATTGGAGGGTGATGTGATCATAGGATTTTGTCTCAATATCGATGGAAGCTTAGAAGAATTACAAATCTTGCAAAGCACAGCAGACACTCTACTCAACACAACAGCCCTCAAAGCAGTTTCCAAAGCCTCCAAATCTTTCCCAAAACCCACACGCAGAGTAAGAATCAAAGTTCCAATTTCTTACCACTTTGCAAAAAAATAATAATAGTTTTAAGAATTATTATTATAATTGTGATATTATTCTAGACAAATATTACTAGGAGAAAAAATGATCTTATACAATAATTCTATAAGACACCTATCTGTCTTTTTGCTTTTATCTCACTTCGCTGTAGCTCAAAATACACAAAGTGATGAGCAAGAATTAAACAAAATCATAACAATTGGAGTCAAAACTGGGCTCGATGAGCTCAATCGCAATATCTACAATGTCGATCAAGAGATGATTAATAGCAAAGGCTACACTTCATTGCATCAAGTTTTTTCATATATGCCCTTTATCAGCTTTAGCAATGTTGGCACAGGGAGCAATATCGATATACGAGGACAGGGAAATAGCGCCAATGTCAATACGCAGATTCGACTCAATGGCATCAGTCTCAATCTACTCGATTCTTCACACGGTGTGACCCCATTGGAGAGTATAGGACTTAGCGAGATTGAAAATATAGAGATTTTGCCCGGAGGAGGTGCGGTAATGTATGGCAGTGGAACACGCGGTGGGGTGGTTAATATTGTCACCAAAAAACGCTATGAGACATTATCCGGAAGTGTCGGCGGAGGCTATAGCTATAGCAATGGCTCTGGTGCAGATCTAAATGCAAAAATTGGAGGTAAGATAGGACAAGGGCTTTATTTGAGTGCTGGAGGCAACTATACTTTTACCCAAGGCTATCGTGATGGTGATATCAAAAACCTAGGAAATGTTTCAGGGAATCTCACTTGGGATATCAATCCATCCAACTCAATTGGTATTGATCTAGACTACTTTGGCAGCCAAGAAAACACTACTCCACTCTTACATTTTGCAGACATTGCTAATCCCACAAAAAAAGATCGTTTCAAAGCTGGCAATGGCAAAATCAAAACCCTACAAAATCGTATAAGCGTTGGGGCAAACTATGATTTATCCCTTTCTAGTTCACAAAAGCTCAATATCAAAGCCTTCTTTCAAAACTATAATTTAAAGTATCAAGATAATTTGCAAATTATGGATTATCATTATGCGTCTTTCAACTTACCCAATACGCACATCAATCAAGATGGTAGCCAATTTCTAGATCGCAAAATAGGTTTGGAGATGCAATACAACCTCAAACACGAAAACGGGAATCTAATCATTGGACTAGACAGCATTTATAACACTGGTGAAAGAAATCTCAATTTTGATATTGATTGGAAAGGCGATATCAAAATACCAATACCACCAAAACTCATAATGCAACTCTCTAGCTACAAGCATCTCATACAAACCAAAGTCAATGCCAATAAATGGAGCAACTCTCTATTTTTGATCGAAAAATACGATTTTACTCAATCTTTTTCTCTCACTGCAGGAGGAAGATATGAATTAGCATATTACAGTGGACATCGAAATCTTTATAATGATATGAATATAGGTATGAATATAGGTATGAAACCTGCTGCTGGATCTAGAGGAGAGCAAATCGAGCATCCTCAAACAACTAGAAGTCATTTATCTCAACGCCATTTAGGAACTCCTTCCTATGGAGAACGAGCGAGTTCTCCCCGCACCCCATACACCTTAAATAAAGAATTTTCTCAAATAACACATAACTACGCTCTAGAGCTTACTCCTGCTTTTTATTTTCAAGCAGGAAATGTCTATGTCAAATATGAAAAAGGCTTCCGCTCTCCTAGTCCCGACAACCTCACAAGTCGCAGTGGAAGTGGCAAAAGTCATCCATATCTAGACACCAATGTCAAATCCGAGGATTATCATACTTTTGAGGTGGGGAGCAAACTCTTTGCTGGGGATTTTGCATTTTTCTCCCTTGCTGGATACTACACGCTCACTCAAAACGAGATTTACACCATTGGCAGCGCACACTCAGGAAATGGTTTCAAAGTTGGTAACTACAAACTCACTCAAAGAGCGGGAGCAGAGATTGTTGGAGAACAAGGATTTTTTGATGAAAGACTTCGATTGATTGAGAGTTTTTCTTATGTTGATGCAAGGATTTTGGATTCTGGGATTGCAAGCGTGCAAAACAACACACTCATTCCCTATGTCAGCAATTACAAAGCGACATTGGGTCTCAATTATACCTTCGTGCCAAACTGGACATTTTGGATCAATCAATCCTTTGTGGGTAGCCAAAAAGACACAGCACAAAACACGATACCTGCCTATAACCTTACAGATTTTGGGTTTAATTTCAACCATCAAAGCTTTTCTCTAAGCTTTGGTATTCGCAATCTCTTTGATAGTTTTTACTATGATTTTTACAACAAAGACAAAAGCGATGAAATCGTAGGTTATGCCTTCCTAATTGCACAAGGGCGTAGCTACTTCCTAGAAGGACACTACAAATTTTAGGCAGTTAGCAAATTTTATTTTAAGGAGTTGGAAATGGATTTTTCAAGCATTATTAAACATATGAACGATCATCATCAAGCAGAGATGATTGGGCTTTGCAAAAAGTTTGGCAATGCCAAAGAGGTGCAAAAAGTGGAGCTAGAGAGCGTGGATTTTGGGGGGTTGGATCTTGTCTATGATGGGCAGAAGCTCAGAGTGGAGTTCCCTCAAAAAGCCGACGCTCAAACAATCAAACAAGCAATCATTGATCTTTGCACAAGCGTGCCTCAAACTCTTGAGTTTGACAAGGTGAAGCAAGAAATCGCAGAGTTCAAACAAGAGTTTGGCTCTTGCATACTTGCAACCCTTACAAAAGAGGGCTTCCCCCTCAGCTCATATTCTCCGCTCATTCAAATGGAGGGCAAAAACTACATTTACATCAGTGCGACTGCAGAGCATTTTGACAACATCAAAACCAATCCCGATAAAATCGAGGTGATGTTTCTAGAAGATGAATGCAAGGCAAAATCTATCATCGTGAGAAAAAGACTCCGCTACAAAGCACAAGCAAGGTTTGTCGAGCGTGGTTGCGAGGAGTTTGAAAAAGCCCTAGATCATCTTGAATCTAGTATGGGTGGAAGTGGTGGTATCAAAACCATTCGCAATTTTAGTGATTTTTATCTGATTGAGCTTTCCTTTGGGAGTGGGCGTTTTGTCAAAGGATTTGGTCAAGCCTACATTCTTAAAGAAAATGGGGAAGTCGAGCATATCGGTATCACAGGCAATCCACACGGAAACCCACACGGCAATCCTAATGGCAACCCACACCAACCTGATCTAAAGCCTCAACAATGAGGCTTGGGGCAAGAAAATGCAAGACACTTTGAGCAATCTTGAAACTTATGGCTATATCCTTTTGTTTTTTTCCACATTTGGTGGAGGAATAATCCCTCTCATCTGTGCTTCAGTATTGGCTGGTATAGGCAAACTCGATCTGTTTTTGTGTATTGTTGTTGCAATATGTGGCAATTTTGTCGGAAGTTTATTGCTTGTTTATCTTGCACGATTCCAAAAAAAGGAGTTCGGAGCTTATTTCCACAAACATCGGCGTAAAATCGCCATTGCCCATATTTGGCTCAAGCGTTATGGAATCTGGCTCTTTTTCATCAACAAATTCATCTATGGATTCAAGACGATTCTACCTCTTGCGGTGGGGTTAAGCAAATATCCCATCAAAGTGTTTGGATTTTTCAATCTACTTGCTGCGATACTTTGGGCGGTTTGTATCGGAATGCTTGGGTATTTCACCTCACACTTCATCATCAATCTCTTTGAAGAATGGCAAGAGTATTCTTACTTATTTCCAGTGCTTTTTGTTGTTGTCGTTTTGGCGATTTATCAAATCCTCAAGATCAAAACCAAAAAGTTGCATTCCAAAAATCAAAGTCGCAAAAACTAGAAAATATGAGCCACTGCGATACTCACACCACAATCGTGGGTCACGCTCACATCGATACGGGAGATAGCAAAAGCCTTGCATTTCTCTTCTGTTAGACAGACGATAGGTCTTCCTCTCGCGTCTTTGGTAATACAAATATCCAAAAATCCCAATTCTTGGGAGATACCCACCCCCAAAGCCTTGGACACCGCCTCTTTGATCGCCCAAAACCCCGCTATGCGTTGATGATTCCACACACCTCCACTTTGGCAAAGCTTTTGCTCTGCTTCAGACAAAAAATATGGGACAAACTTCTGAGGGAAGCGTTCGCACACCTTCCTAATGCGTTCAATGCCAACGACATCAATTCCTATCATTGAATCACAAACTCTGTGAAAAACACACTCTTGATGTAGCCATCAGACATATAGGCATTGATTTCTTGAGCAATCTCTTCTTGTAGCTTGAGTTTGCCTTTGGGTGATGAAATCTCCAAAAAAGTTTTGGAGGACAAAATCTTGTTGATTGTATCTTGGATAATCGGAAGTTTTGCTGTGATTTCTTTTTGCATCTCTGGCACACTAAGCTCAAGGGAAATAGAAGTTTTGATATATCTACGCCCATTGTCACCCATAAGGTTTGCAATAAATGGCTGTGGGATTGCAAAAATTGGACCGGGCTTTGCCAAATCTGACTTCATCGCTTGAGATTTGCGAGATTTTTGCATTTCTTGCGGAGCTTCTTGCACACCCTCTTGGCTTTTCTCCTCACCTCCACCAAGCAACAAAACAACAACAATCGCAATAACAATCACAAGCAAAACAACAATCCCTGCGATCGCGATAATCAGCCCCTTGCCACCTTTATTGCTTTTTACCTCTTCTTCTTCAGCCATAATTTTTCCTTTGTTTTTGTTTAAAATCCTGCATTATACAATAATGAGCTATATTTTTGTCCTAAGTGTAGAAGTTCGTCGCCTTTGGCGTTTCAAACTACGCTAACCACAATAGAGGGCATCGTTCTATTTTAATCTTACTGTTGCAAAAGGGTGATTTTTTTGGGGGAGCCAGAATCTCTTAGGATTCTTTTTGGGGTTTACTTTTGCAAAAGCAGATTTTCTAGTTTTTCAAGCTTGGCTTGGAGTTTTTCTTTTGAGGTTGGTTTGTTGGGAGTTATGCTTTTTTGGTGATTCTAGAATCTCTAAGATTCTCTCTTTTTGGTTTGGCTTGAGAGAATCACGGATTTAGGTTTTTTTTGAGTTTTGCTTGAAACTTTCTTTTAGGCTTTACTTGACTAAAGTACGGCTTTTGGTTTTTCAAGCTTGGCTTGGAGTTTTTCTTAAGGAGGTCAAGGGGAACTTATAGCAAGCGTTCCCCTTATCCCCCTTAACAACCCCCATAACCCCAGCATTGCATTAGCAAGGCTCGTTCAAGATTACATTGACTTGGAATCTTTTTGGGTTCTACAAGGTTGGTTTGGTTAGCAGTTGTTTGTGCTTATATTGAAATAGTGAGGTTTTTTATATTTTTGTGATTTTTTAAAAAATTGAAACAAGATTCTAAGAATCCAAAGAATCAAAAATGCTTTCATAAAGATTCCAAAGATTCTGAGAATTTAAAGAATCTAAACAAAAACAAGAAACTAGAATCTAGTTTCAAATCAATAAATCTAAAATCAAATCAAAAACAATAAAACCACCAAACACAATAAAACAAAAATATTGCACCCTATCGTTGAGTTGTCACACAAAAAGCGGGCAGGGGTTTGGGGGATTTTAAGGGGGATAAGGGGGGTGCCTCGCAATAAACCCCCTTGTCCCCCTTATAGAAAAAAAGCAAAACAAGTTTCAATGACTCAAAAGTGTGCTTTGGCAAAAGCAACTCCAAAAGAGAATCTAAGAGATTCCAAAAATACCAAAAGTGTGCTTTGGCAAAAGCAAGAATTAAAAAGAGAGACAGCAAACAGTGTTTTGCAAAACCGCACTTTTGGCAATTTTAGAATCCTTTGGCTTCCACAAGGTTAGTTTGGTCAGCAGTTTGCCGTGATTGTATGAAATAGTAGGGTTTTTGAGGTTTTTGTTTTTGAATTTGCAACAAGATTCTAGAATCCGTTTAGTTCAAGATGCCAAAGGTACTTGAGCCTCCCTCCCCCTCCCCTCCCCCCTCCCCCTTAAGAAACGACATAATAACTCAATGCACTTTTGCCAAATCTCTTTTGCTTGTGCAAAGCAAAACGCCCGAGCCTTTGGGGCATCTCCTGCGTTGCAAAATGCTCAAAAACAATCAAAAAAACCAAAGGATTTTTGATTGCCTCTACAAGTTTGAAACAGGCATCATAAATCCCCTCCATCCCCTCTCTGATCGCAAAAGGTGGATCCAAATACAAAACACTTGCCCCATTTAGCGTTTCTAGCAATGTCGGCAAAACCTCAAAAGTATCGCCCAAAATGCACCGCATTTGCAAACTCTCATCTTTTTGGTGCAATTTTGCAAGATTGTGCTTTAGCACTTTGTAAGCATCAGGATCTTTTTCTACAAAAATCGCTTCTTTGGCTCCACGACTCATCGCTTCAAGCCCGATAGAGCCACTCCCCCCAAAGCCCTCAATCAGCACAGCCCCCTCAATATCAGTTTGCAGCACATTGAATAATGATTCTTTGAGGATTGATTTGCTAGGGCGTGTTGTCGCACGATCTAGCATTTCCAGACACAGCCCTTTGAAACGCCCCGCAAGGATTTTGAGCGTTTTTTGACCTTTGATCATTTGTGCTTCTTGATGATTTGCACGAAGCGTTCTGTGAATTCTATCAGCAAGGCTTGGACCTCTGCTTTGACATCATCTCTGTTGCTAGGTTCTTTGTGCAAAGATTTGGCAAACTCCTCCAGACGCACCAGCAAAGCTTGAGGATTGAAAGGCAGAGTTTCTTTCTCCAAACTGATGTCAAAAAGAGGTTTGTGAGAATGCGTGAGATAATCACTCAACACAAAATCACAATCATTGATATCACACAAATAAGAGGAGAGATAATACTTCAAAGTGTCTTGCAAAAGCAGGGATTGGCATTCTAGAGCGATTTTCAAATCATATCCTTTCAAACAAATATGGGATTCTACACAATATTCAATGGATCTATATCGATTTCAAATTTTTCATAGATGAGTGATGCTGAGATTGCACGAATCAAAGCCACACTTCTATCTGAACGCAACAAAATCACAAAGCGATATTTGCCCTTGATACGCTCGATACAGGCACGACCCCCGCCAACGACCTCTATGTCATCCAACTTTTTCAAAATCTCCAAAACTTTGTGCATTTGTGCTTGAGCTTTACTGGCATTTGCATTGACAAAAGTCAGAGTGGCGAGTTTTTTGAAAGGCGGATACAAATCACGCACATACTGAAGCTCTGATTGCAAAAATGCCTCATAATCCTCCAAGTATTGCTCAAATAGCCCTTGATTTTGCGTCTGTATCAGCACTTTTCCATTCTTATACCTCCCACACCTCCCTTTGATTTGGAAAAGCAGGGACATTGCTTTTTCTTTGGCTTTGTAATCGGCTGAATGCAACACATAATCCAAACCCATAATCACCACCAAGCCGACATTGGGATAATCGTGCCCCTTGCTGAGCATTTGTGTGCCAACCAAACAATCTATTTCTGATCGCTCAAACTGCCCTAGCGTTTCTTCTAGTTTTTTTTGCGTTTTGATGTGATCGCGATCAAAGATACCAATTTGCATCGAGGGAAACCGCTCTTGCAGTTCTTGTGAGATCTGTGCAGTCCCGATGCGATGAGAGTGCAGATGCCCTCCATTGCATTGTGGGCAAGAGATGGGCAAAGCTTGAGTGAAATGGCAATAATGGCAACGCAATAGATTTTTGCGAGAATGCACACTCATTGAAACACTACAAAAAGGACAGGCAAAACTATACCCGCAATCTCCACACATCAAGCTTTTGAAATTCGCTCTAGTGGGGGTGAAAATCATAATTTGCCTACCCTCCCTCTGCTCTTGCTCAATGGATTGGCAAACCCTTGCGCTCAATGATGTTGGCTCATCTAGAAACAATATTTCCACGCGCGTATCAAAATGCTTTTTAAGTCGATAAATCCCCTGCTTTTCTCGCATTTGGTAGTAGGTTTTGAGGCTTGGAGTGGCTGAACCCAAAAGCACTTTGGCACCTATCTTGTTGCCAAGATAGATTGCCAAATCACGCGCATTGTATCGTGGTGCCTGTTGGGATTTATAAGAATCATCGTGCTCTTCATCCACGATGATCATCCCCAAAGATTGCAAAGGTAGAAACAAAGCACTGCGTGTGCCTATCACAAGGCGGATTGTGCCATCTTGGATTCCATTGAGAAGCTTTTGTTTGTGTTTTTTGGAGATTTTGGAATGCCACACACCCATACTCGCCCCAAACACTTTCTCCAAACGCTTGTGCATTTGCGGAGTGAGACCAATCTCAGGAATCAAAAGCAATGCAGTTTTACCAGAGGCTAACACATCAACCAGACAATGGATATACACTTCGCTTTTGCCACTTCCTGTGGCACCAAAAAGCAAAGCACACTCTCTAGACTGAATAAACTCAAAAGCCCCTTGTTGCTGTTGAGAGAGTGGCAAGATGGGTTGAAATGTGGGGGGTTGGGTTGTGGGATATTGGATAGGGGCTTGAGATTGACAAGGCACAAACAGGGCATAAGTTTGAGACAGGGTGGCACAATAATATTGTGTGACAAATTGAGCCAATGCGATCTGATGAGGGAGCAAAAATTCCTCTGTGATATTCATCTCGTTGCACGGAAATTCTGGCTTTTGCACTTCACTAAGCACCACAGCCATCACACTTTTGTTTCTGATGTCAATCTCTACGATACGCCCCTCTTGCACCACAGCAGATGCGCTATAAGTCAAAGACGGGGTGTTTAAACCAATCGGAGCAAGAAGGTAGTATTTCACACTAAATGCTGTATTTTCTTTTCTAATTGTTCATCCAACTCTTCAAGCCCATTGTGTTCTTCACGCAAAATCCGAAGCTCAGACTGCAAAGAAGCGTTCTTTTCAAGCAATTTACTTTCTTGCTCCACCTGCGTCACATACAAAAATAGCAGATCCTCAATCCCGACATAGCCACTTTTGGGTTTGAGTTTGGCATACAAAATCTCTTTGGTGCGTGTGGTGCAAGAAGCGATCGAAAAACCAAAAGTTCTTGTGCCGTCTTTGGTTTTGACAGCGACTTGGATTTGATCAGTCATTATGCAAATCGACTAACGCATCATCGATTCTGTGGAAAATCGCTTCAAGCTTTTGCTCTTCACCACTTTGTGCGATCAACAACCTTGATAGCTCCTCCTCTTTTTGTTCCAATCTGTGTTTCAGCTCTTCGTTGCTGATTTTAAGATTTTTGAGCTCTTCTTTTTGGGTTTCTATTTTTTTGCAAAGTTCCTCAACTTTGCTCACGAGTTTTTCTAATACAGACATCACTCTAACCTTGCATTGAAATTTGAAAACCGCACAATTCTACCACAGAAGTTTTGCATTCCTCATCAACAATAAGTTTTGCCAATCGTTCTCGCCAAACCACCCAAAGAAGTTTCTTTGTATTTGAGATCCATATCTCTTCCTGTCTGATACATTGTCTCAATGACTTCATCCAACCCCACGACAGGATCGCTTTGACGACTCAAAGCCATTCTTGCAGAACTCACAGCTTTGATTGCTCCAAACGCATTACGCTCGATACAGGGGATTTGCACAAGACCCGCCACAGGATCGCAAGTCAATCCCAAATGATGCTCCATAGCAATTTCAGCTGCACTGCAAATCTGCAAAGTATTCCCACCCATCGCCCAAGCCATCGCACCTGCAGCCATTGAACTTGCCGATCCGATTTCAGCTTGGCAACCTGCCTCTGCTCCACTGATAGAAGCATTCTTCCGATAGAGGGAGCCAATCACCATTGCTGTGAGCAAAAAATCCACCACCATTTTTTCATCAAATTTCTCTTGCATTTGTTCTTGTAGGTAGAGCAAAACCGCAGGGACAACGGCACAAGCCCCATTGGTAGGAGCAGTGACAACCTTGCCACCTGCACCATTTTCTTCGGCAATCGCAATCGCAAACAAAGACAAAGAATCAATAAAAGCAAAAGTATCATTTTTACCCCCTTGAAGCTTCAACAACTCTGGAGCGCGTCTTTTGAGCTTCAAAGAACCCGGCAAGAGATTATTTCTAGGGTGGCAACCATTATGATAAGATTCTTGCATCGCCTCCCAAATCTCTAGGCAATAAGCGATGATTTGCTCCTCTGAGTGAAATTGTTTTTCGTATTCCATCGAAATTTCTGGAATGGTTTTTTGGTATTTTTCACACAGAGCGATCAATTCTTTGGCATTGGAAAATCGTAGCTCCAGATTCGGATTGCTAGTTTTTGCAACAGGATTTTTGAGCTCTTCTTCAGTCGCTACAAAACCGCCTCCGACAGAATAATAAACTTGAGAGATGATGAGAGTGCCGTTTTGATCAAACGCACTAAGACGCATTCCGTTTTCGTGCAATGGTAAAAACTCTTGATGAAACAACACATCTCTTTCATAAACAAAGCCGATCTCCCTGCGTCCTGCAAGTTTGATAGTATGTTTTGTCAATGCAAGTTCAAGTATTGTTTCTTTGGATTGTGAAGTCAGAGATTTGGCTCTCACGCCATTTAGCCCGATAATACAAGCCAAATCGCTCAAATGCCCCTTGCCCGTCAAGGACAACGAGCCATATAAATCAACCAAAACGCGAGACACCTTGTCAATCTCCCCCTCCAATGCCTCGCCAAACAAATTACACGCCAACATCGGACCAACAGTGTGGGAACTGGATGGTCCAACCCCGATTTTAAAAATACTTAAATTACTCTCATCACTCATACAAACTCACTCAAAAATCACAGAAAAAACTTCGCAACAATGCTAGAGATTGCAAGCGATCCTGTGATCACGACAAATGCATCAAGGGCGGGATTTTTCCATTTGTCCATAGATTTGATACGATAGACTGCATACACAGGCATCAAAAAGAGAATCACAGCAATCACAGGTCCGCCCAAATCTTCAATAAAGCCCAAAATACTAGGATTGATATATGCGACGATGATGATCGTGACATACATAAAGACACTCGTAAATAGGCTAATCGCTTTGAGGTTTGGATTTTCATTACCAGCCATTTTGATCGCTTTGCGCAAAATCCCATTTAAGCCCTCTCTCGCACCAAAATAATGCCCAAAGAATGAGCTAACAATCGCCAAAAATGCCACAACAGGGGCACCATAAGAAATCACAGGATTGTTTAATTTGTTGGCAAAATAAGACAAAATGGGGATATTTGCCTCTCTTGCTGCTTGGAAATCTTGTGCATCAAGACACATAATACAGCTCACCACAAAAAACATCACAAAGAAAAGCAACATTCCTGAAGTCCTAAACAGCACTTGAGATGCTTTGTAAGGTGCCAAATCTCCATATTCTCTACGCATTGCAACAGAAAATGTAGAAATTGCAGGAGAATGATTGAAAGAAAACACAAGAACAGGCAAAGTGAGCCAAATCACACCTGCAAAGTTCTTGAAACTTGGCACTTCTTTTAGCAATCCAAGTTTCCACTCAGGAATCAAATAGACTGAAAAAGCAAACAAAACCAAGCAAAGAGGATAAACCAACATTTCACAAGCCTTTGTGATACGCTCTTCGCTCAATGTCATCACAAACATCATCGCACTCACCATAATTGTCGCAAGTACGATGCGATTTGGATGCCCAAAGCCCATTTGATTGACCAAAAAGCTATCCATTGTGTTGGTAATCCCTACCCCATAAGCCAAACAAATCGGATAAATCGCAAAGAAATACAAAATAGTGATCAACAAGCTCACTCCACGCCCGAAATGCTCTTCTGCAGCTTGTGTGATGTCTTTTTCTGCAGCAGTCGAAGCACACACAAAACGACTAAGCCCACGATGGCTAAGCCAAGTCATCGGAAAAACAAGCAATGCCATTATCACAATAGGCCAAAACCCTCCTGTCCCAGCACGAATGGGCAAAAACAAGATTCCTGCACCCACTGCAGTGCCAAATAAGGACAACATCCACCTTGTGTCAAACTTTGTCCAAGTCAAGTTCTTTTGCATAAACACTCCTTAATAAAGAATTAAGTACTTTACACTTGACAAATATTGTAGTATAAAAATTCCAAAAAAAACTTTTTTTTGAATTCCCACACAATACTTAAGGCTATATTGATACCACCAATCAGCTCAAAAGCTCTTTAGCAAATGCACTGATTCTCTTGCCATCAGCAACTTGTGCCAACCTTTTGGCAGCAGCCATTACTTTGCCCAAATCCTTGATGCCACTGGCTCCAACTTCTTGGATAATACTTACCACTTCTTGCTTAAGTTCGTGATCTTCAAGCTGTCTAGGCAAATACGACAAAATCACATCAATTTCTCCGCGTTCATGGTCTGCCAAATCCTCACGACCTGCAGAAATATAAGCTTCTAGAGAATCCTCTCTTTGTTTCAATGCACTTTTCAAAATGCCAATCACCCTATCATCATCAAGCACGATGCGTTCATCGACCTCCACTTGCTTGAGCGAAGCATTGAGAAGTCGCAACACATCACGCTTGAAATGTTCGCCATTTTTCATCGCTTCTTTCAAATCTAACGCCATTTTTTCTTTGATCGCACTCATTTCAAACTCCTTATGATTGTTTTTTGTATCATTGCATAAATTCATAAAAATACAAACAATTAGCGATAAGCATTCCCGAAACGCTTTGGATTCCAAATTGGAATGCAACTTGCTTTATATCCCTCAAATTCAATTTTGAAAGGATATATATTGAAAAAAATATTTTTGACACTCATTGCCTTTGGTAGCCTATGGGCAGTTGAGCCTGATATTGATTTTGCTCCACCAGAGTATGTAGAAAACATGCCAGAAAAAGAATTCATCCCAGAGTTCAACAAAGCAGGAAGTTTGTTTGGGCAGGGGGATCGTCCGCTTTTTTCAGATAGGCGTGCGATGCGTCCTGATGATCTCATCACGATTCTAATCAATGAGAATTCAGAATCATCATTTAGCACCAACAAAACTTTCAACGGGGCTTCCGGTGGAAATGTCACCCCTCCTATTCTTTCTTATAATGGCAATGATGAGGCACAAAAAGAGGCTGTAGAATATCTCAACAATCAATCCAACTTCAACCTCCAAAAATCCAACGACACTTCCAATTTTCAAGGTGGAGGGAAACAAAACAGAAGCCAAAGCACCAAACTCACACTCACAGCCAGAGTGATTAAGGTGCTAGAAAATGGAAACTATTTCATTTATGGCAACAAAGAAATTTTGGTTGATGGAGAAAAGCAGATTATGAAAGTTAGTGGAGTGATTCGACCCTATGACATTTCGCGTGATAATTCCATTGATTCTAAATATATTGCCGATGCTCGTATAGAATTTAAGAGTGTCGGTGCAATCAGCCAAACTACAACACAAAAGCAAGCCACACAAGCCATCAATGATACATACCCATTCTAAAAAATACGCCATCATCCCCGCAAGGGGTGGAAGCAAACGCATTCCACAAAAAAATATCTGTGATTTTTTAGGCAAACCTCTCATTGCTCACTCTATTTTGAAAGCAATCCAAAGTCGCTTATTTGATGCCGTGATTGTTAGCACAGACTGCCCTCAAATCTCTCAAATCGCAGAACAATACGGCGCGAGTGTTCCATTCAAACGGGAAGCCTCACTCAGCGATGACCACACCCCCACCCTATCAGTCATTATTGATGCGATCCGCAAATGTGATATACACCCACAATCCATCATTTGCTGTATCTATCCCACCGCTCCACTCCTACAAATCTCTACACTCCAACAAGCCTTCAAATCAATCAAGCACACCAAGGGCTATGTTTTTTGTGCGACACAATACGACTTCAACCCAATGCGCGCATTTTTGTTGCAAGATTCACAACCCACAATGCTCTACCCACAGCACCAACACACAAGAAGTCAAGATCTCGCCCCAGTATTCCACGATGCAGGGCAATTCTATCTCGCAAAAGCCCAAACCTTTCTTGATCATACTCCGATTTTTAGCCAAGATAGTTACGCCATCGTGCTCCCAAGCCATCAAGTGCAAGACATTGATACTTTGGAGGATTTGGAAATTGCAAAATTAAAATACAAGGTGCTATTTGGTGAAAATTGATATTTTCTATGACTATGGAGAATCAATAGGCTTAGGGCATTGGATGCGTTGTCAAAATTTGGCACAAAAGATCCAATCCTTGTTTGGTTTCATAGATTTTCAAATCCATTTTCATCGCATAGATTCTTGTGAGCATTTTGACGAATCATCAGATCTCATCATTATTGATAGCTATATCGCTGATTTGTCTTGCTATGCACGACTGCAGGAGAAGGCTATATTGCTGATTTGTCTTGATGATTTGGGAGGCAAAGTCTATCCACCCACATCACTCATCCTTGCTCCAACGCTAGGCTATCCCTACAAAAATAAACATAGTGGCAAAGACTATCTAATCATCAATGAAGCCTTTTTGCAACCCAAACAAACAAGCACAAAGCCCAACCATATCCTCATCAGTCTTGGCGGAAGCAATCAAAACCAACTCATTGATGAGATTTTAGAGAGCTTGCAAGAAAAAGATTTTGTGTTTCATATCGTTAGCCCGTATTATTCCAATCCCAAACACCACATCTATAAGCATCTTGAGCCCTCCAAACTCTCTACTCTGATTGATGAGTGTGAATATGTGATTTGTGCTGGTGGGGGACATCTTGGCGAGATTCTAAGCAGAGGCAAAAAAATCATTGCCATACGCATTAGCTCCAACCAAACCAATCCGATCAACTATTGCCTCAATCGCTCTTGGATCAAAGCGATCCTAGACCCCCAACAATCTCTCAAAACACAGCTTCTTGCTCACCTTGAATCACTCCAACACCACAGACCGACACGATGTCGATTTGGAAGCAAACTCGATGGGTTCCTTATCGCCACCATCCACTCTATCATCGCACAAAAAATAAGCCTCCATTTCAAAGCCAAACCATTCTCCCTACTCTCCCCAAGCCAACGCCAAATCATCCTCTCGCTACGCAATCAAGAAGGAGTGAGAGCTATGAGCCTAAACCACCAAATAATCACAGCCAAACAACATCAAGCTTTTTTGCGACAGCTTGGAAGTCAGGATTTGTTTTTTGCTTTTTTGGACACTCATACAATCATAGGGGTGGGAAGCCTAAAAATCAACCGACAAGATTCCTGTATTTTGGGGCTTTACAAAAATCTTGATATCAAAACAAAAGTTGGAGAGGAAATACTCAAAAGCCTTTTATTGTGTGCAACAAAAATCCTCAACATCAAGCACATCGATCTAGAAGTGTTGTCTATCAATACAAAAGCAATTCGGCTTTATCAAAAATATGGCTTTGTAGTCATCCACAAAGAAAGGGATCAATTAAAAATGAGGTTTGAAATCAAAAGAGGGGAAGAGCTTATTTTCTAAGCTCTTTGATTCTTGCAGACTTACCTCTGCGATCTCTTAGATAATAGAGCTTTGCTCTTCTCACGCGTCCGATTCTTAGGACTTCGATTTTCTCAAGGGCATCGCTATAAAGAGGAAATACTTTCTCAACTCCGACATTGTTGGCACCCATTTTTCTAACAGTAAAAGTGCGATCTACTCCATTACCGCGGATAGCGATACACACGCCCTCGTAGTTTTGCACCCTACTCTTATCCCCCTCTTGGATCTTGATCCCCAATCTCAAAGTATCTCCAGCCTTAAAAGATGGAACTTGCTTACCTTCAAGTTGAGCTTGCTCAAAACTTGCAATATATCTATTTTTCATTTTATGTCCTTAGCCTTCCATTTCTGATACAAATCTATGCGATGAAATTTAGTCTTAGATATGGAAAGTTGATTTTTTAAAACTTTTATTCTACTATGATTTCCCTTTGAATATTCTAAAGGTGGTGAAATTTCTTCAAACTTCTGCATTTTTTTGATTGTTTTTGCAAAAATAGGAGCTTCTAGCAAATGATTTTCAAAGCTCTCACCGCACAATGATTCTTGATTGCCAAGCACACCTTGAATCTGTCGAGAGATACTATCGCACATACACAAAGCAGGCAATTCTCCGCCCGTCAAAATAAAATCCCCTATACAAAACACCTCATCGGCCCAAACCTCCAAACTGCGTTCATCAAATCCCTCATAACGCCCACACACAAAAACAATATGCCGACAATCCCTCGCAAACCGCACGCTGTCCTCTTGTTTAAAAGCAGGGGCACAAGGTGTGAGAAAAATAATATAAGCATCTTTTGGAAGAGTTGCCAAAGCCCGATCTAGCACATCTGCACAAATGACCTGCCCAGCTCCTCCACCGATCTGAGGCTCATCGACTTTGCCATAAGCATTTTGTGCAAAATCTCTCAAACAAAGGATCTGAACATCAATCAATGCATTTTTAACCGCTCTTGCAAGAATCGATTGCCCAAAATAGCCCTCAATCAATTCCGGAAAAAGTGTCACAAAAGTAAAAGTCATAAGTTTGCTTAGCTAGATTTCCAAATATCTTTGGCGTCTTTTGTCAAAATCTTTTTTTGCTTCAAATCCAATCCAACAATGTAGCGATCGATATATGGGATCATAAAATGTTTGGGCATTTTTGCCTCCACAGAGTGATCCGCCCTTGAAGCATCAATCATCAAATAATCAGTATTGGCAATCCTCTCCACTTCTTTGACATATCCCAAAATCTCTTCATTTTCAACAATCTCACAACCAATCACATCAAAATAAAATGCCTCATCATCACCAAGTTGGCAATATTTGCGTGTATCTTCCAAACTCACAAACAATGCAAAATTTGTAAGCTTTTTGGCACTCTCCACACTTTCATAACCCTCAAAAATAGCCACTTGCTGATGATAGCTTTTGAGTTTCAATGACAATGCTTCTTGTTTGATTGTTGGGGATTTGGCATAAAAAACAATTTGGGATTGAAAGATTTCTGGAAAATCTGTGAGTAGATGGAGCTTAACTCCACCAAACACCCCCGTGGTTTTGCCAATTTTTGCAACTTGTATCATAGACTTTGGATACTGATACGGCAACTCAACCCATTTTTAACTTTGCAACCCGACAAAACGGTTTTGAGAGAATGGATCATCTTGCCATTTTTGCCGATGAATTTCCCCATATCCTCTTGAGACGCATACAAAATGATTTCTACATTTTCGCCATCTCGACGACTCTCTGCTCTGATTTTCTCCGGATAGAGGGCAATTTTTTTGGCATATTCCTCAATAAAACGCTCTACCATTGATAAACCCTATCTTACTTTGCTGTGAGTTTTTCAACTCTCTCACTCATTTTTGCACCCACACCTTTCCAATAAGCCAATCTTTCTTCATTGACTTTGACATAAACAGGTTGTGCCAATGGATTATAAACCCCTATAGATTCAATCCAGCCTCCATCGCGTCTTTTGCGGCTATCTGTTACAACGATTCTATAAAAAGGCTTTTTCTTTCTTCCCATTCTAGTCAATCTAATCACTGTTGCCATCTGCAATTTTCTCCTTAAGTGTTTGTAAATTAAACCGCTTATTATAAGTTTTTTTTCTTAAAACTCATTGATTTTTTGGCTTTTTGATAGAATCTTCCCAACCTTTTGACAAAAACCAAAATGCCAGACAAGGAATTTTATGCAGCTTTTTACAGCAGGACCCAGCTCAAGCCACCCATCACTCCTTCAATGCTTCAATTCACCCATCATTCATCATCGCAGTGAAGCATTTGCAGAGCTTTATGCAATAGTGCAAAAACACCTCAAAGCAATGATACAAATGCCTTATGTCTTTTGCCTAAATTGCAGCGGAACCGGTGCAATGGAATCCGCACTCTCCAGCCTTACGCCATCCAAAATCTTGGTTTTGGATCACGGCAAATTCTCTCATAGATGGGCAGTGATTGCTGATAGATTGCAAATCCCACACACACAAATCACCAAAGAATGGAATACATGGCACTCGCCTCAAGAAGTTTTGGAGACTTGCAAAAACGATCCGCAAATCAACTGCGTATGTTTGCAAACTTGCGAAAGTAGCGGAGGTGTCTCTCAAGACTATGCCCAAATCACACGAACAATCAAAGAATTCAATCCCAACATTATGACCATTGTCGATGCAATCGCATCTCTTGGGATAGAAAAACTTGATACGGCAAATATCGATGTCTTGATTGGAGCAAGTCAAAAAGGCTTGATGCTTCCTGTGGGTATAGGTTTTGTATGGATCTCACAATTTGCAAAAGACAAATTGATGCAATGCCAACCAAAGAGTCTCTACCTAGCATTGCAAAATCAAATCTCCAATCCCATCCCTTTTTCGCTTCCATCAAATTATTTTTTGGCTCTCAAGTGTTTTTTTGAACTTGTCAAGCCAGAGCTCAATTATTCGCTTGTCCAAACAAGATTCCAACAAACTAAAACTCTTTTGGAACAACTCAATGCTCCACTCTATTGTGCCAAACCGAGCTTGGGTATCATAGCCTTCAGAGATGAAGGAGAAAAAATCAGATCAATGCTCAAACTAGAGGGCATTCAAATCAGTGGAGGGCAAGATAAACTCAAAGGGCATATTTCAAGAATCGGAAACTTCGGCATTTTGCAGGAATACGATTTGTTGCTTGAGGCACTAAAAAGCAAAGTTTTGCATTCTGTGCAAACAGAACAACTCACAACAAAGTTTGATTGAAAATTCTTAAAATTTCAATACACAAATGTTTTTTATAGACTATAATAATCGTTATCAATTTCAAAAAAGGAGACCAACAATGAAAAAATTGATGTTATTTGTTTTGTCACAAATTCTTGTATTTGGCGTCGAAATCAATGTATATTCGACAAGGCACTATGATGCAGATTTGGAGCTATTTCGCAAATTTGAAGCTCAAACTGGAATCAAAGTCAATTACACACAAGCCAAACCCGCAGAACTCATCAAAAGACTGCAGCTTGAGGGCGACAAATCCCCTGCTGATGTGTTTATCACGGCAGATATTTCCAATCTG